>NZ_CP014870.1:2539000-2841166 GCF_001661075.1 Pseudomonas silesiensis | reverse complement strand
TCACGGTGGTAATACGCAAAATAAATGCCCGTATCTCGCAATACAGGCATTTTTGTTAATCGACCACCTTAGAGCCAGATCTTCCCGGACAACCTAATTACCAACACCCGCACCGCCACTGCTACCCGTCACACCTGCCTAGGTCCGACAAGCGTCGGGCCGTTATCAGCGGTTTCTTCGGCATCCCAGATCAGACACCCACCACCAGCCGCCCCTCCCTCAACTCCAACCGCCTGTCACTGATCAACTGGTCAATTCTCTCTTCCAACACCGCTGTCACCTTGGCAGTAGCACGACCAAAGCCCAGCAATCTCAAAGCCCCAGAAATCGCATCGTCATGACTCATGGAAAATCCCGAGACGATGATGTCTATCAACGCCCGGTCGAGCTCTTCAGGCGCGACCCACTCCAACCTACGCTCGGAAGACTCCCAATGCGCCCGGCTGCGGATGACGACGGGGCGGTTGTCGGCCAAATGAAGAAACTCGCCCCGACGCAAGAAGTGCCTTTGTTGAATGCCGATACCAATGGCCTGTTCAACAGCGGCTGTGATTCTTGACCCTTGCCGTGTCACCCCGAACGCATCCATGAGGCGTCGGGTGACCTCCACCGAATGCACCGGAGATTCAACATCCACCACGGTCCGGATCAGCTGCAGCAGGTGTTCCGGTTGATGTTGATGCAGTTCCAGCTGGTTGGTTACCGCAGCGAGTCGTGCTTTCTCATAGGGCGTACTGGCGAGCGGCTCGACTTCATCAACCGTTTCATCCCGGAGAATTTCATGCAGGGGTTCGATCAAAGTCTCTGCAACCGGAACGTTACGACGGTTGGCTATACGTTCGCGTGCCGCTTCGATCGCCGCCACTGTCCGGCTGATTTCCTGCTCGGGATTGCGGAACCAATCGGTGCTCCAGATACGATGGAAATTCCATCCCAGCCCTTCCAGCACACCTTGGCGCAACCGATCGCGATCACGGGCCGAGCGCGAGCTGTGGTAGGCCGCGCCATCGCATTCGACGGCCAGCACGTAGCGGCCCGGGAACTCCGGGTCTTTCACGGCGAGGTCAATGAAGTAACCGGCGGTGCCGACTTGGGGCTCTATCTGGTAGTCGAGATCACGCAAGGCCCGGATAACCTGGTCCTCAAAAGGCGAGTCTGGAGCCTTGCCGGTTTCTTTGGCGACTTCCAGTTCGCCTGTTTCCGCGTACTTGAGGAAGTTTTTCAAGGCTCGTACGCCGTGTTTCGCCGTGGCATCGATGTCCAGCTCATCACCGCGGAAGTTACTGAACACGCGCATCGCCAACTTGGCCCGCGTGATCAAAACGTTGAGTCGACGATGCCCGCCATCTTTGTTGAGCGGGCCAAATTCACGGGCGATACGACCGGATTCATTTCGGCCGTAACCAATGCTGATGAAGATCACGTCGCGCTCATCACCTTGAATGTTTTCGAGGTTTTTTACGAAGAACGGTTCGCTGCCCTGTGCGGTGAAAAACACTTCGGCCTGAGGTGTCTTACGCCGCAATAACTCGACCTCGACACTGATCAAATCCCGCTGGGGGACACTGAATGCAGCCACTCCCAAGGAAAGTTGCGGCGTCTCCAACGCATGCTTCATCACCGCTTGGGCGACCGCCTTGGCTTCTTCCTTGTTGGTGCGAGTACGACCACGGTCATACACCGCGTGGGGCAGATAATCGAAGCTCACACCCTTGGCGTGGAGATGCTGTCCGGCAGAGGGAAACACCACCAGTTTGCTGTCGTAGAATTCGACATTGGAGACCGCGATCAGTGATTCGTGGCGGCTGCGGTAGTGCCAGCGCAGGTAACGTTCCAGGCTACCCGCCGCCTTGAACAGACTGAGGATGCTTTCGATGTCTGCGGTGGCGTCGTTCTCGTCGTCGGGGGCGATGTCGCGACTGAACAGATCGCTAGGCGGCATCTGCCGTGTGTCACCCACGACCACCACTTGCTTGCCGCGCAATATCGCGCCAAACGCGTCGACGGCCTTGACCTGAGAGGCTTCGTCGAACACCACGACGTCGAACGCCAGCTTGCCTGGAGGCAAAAAGTTGGCGATCGACATGGGGCTCATCATGAATACCGGCTTGATTTGCTGAATCGCCCGACCCGCCTTGTCGATCAGCTGGCGAATCGGAATATGCCGGCGCTTCTTGTTCAGCTCTGCACGCAGCGTTGCCATTTCACCCGGCTGGTTCACATTGGGCATCTGCTCCCATACCTGGCGTGCCAACCAGGTTTGAGCATGGTTCAACGAGGCTGCATCAAGTGCCTTGAACCTGGCAATCTGATGTTCGTGCTTGATGCGGTCAAATTGCTGTAGCGCCGGTTTTTCCGCGTAGGCCTTTTGCACAAGCCCCGAATACCAGGAAAAGTCGAGGATGGCGGGAAGCTGATCCGGCGTTTCGCTGCTCAGGGCAATGTTCAACAGTTCGCCCAGTTGTGCCTGATGCATCTCGTCCGCCAGCACATTGAAACGCGCCATCTGGTAAAGCGCGCTCAGGCTGGTCTGCCATAGCTGCAAGCGCGCGCCCAGGGCAGGCAGATCCAGGTTGCGCAGCGTTTGCGCAGTGTCATCCTGCATACCGATGACTTCCAGGCCGGCCAGTAATGCCTGGTCAAGGCCGGCGAGATGGGCCTCGATGTCACTGACCGTTTCCCCAAGCCCGCGGGTGTCCGTGGGTCCGGCGAGAAACGCAATGATCCCTTCGGGTAAATGGCCTTTACCGAGGTCTTCGTAGAGCTGGTCTACCCAGGTACTGATGCGCTCAAGTGCCGCCCAGTCGGACTGCTGACGCTGCCATTGAGCACCGAACAGGTCACTTCCCAGGGCCTCGTGCCGGTCGTAAACCTTCCGGCTTTGTTGATAGGTCAGGACCGAATCGACCATGGCGAGTTGTTCGGCATTGCCGCCAGGCAGCACACCTTGTGCAAGCCCTTGCAAACGAGCCTTTGAAGCGCGATAGCGGCCCGAAAACACCTTCCACCATTTGTCACCGTAGGCCAGCAGATTCTGCCGGACTTCCAACAGATCCTGTTCCCACGCGGCCTCGATCAACAGGGCGCCATGCCTGGCTTTGCACAGGCTCATGCGCTGGCCCGCATCCAGCAATTCACGTATGGCGTCGCGGCGTAGCTGCCAGTCGCCCGTATTCAGCTCAACCCCGTGCAGACGAGGCGCTTCGGCCGCCCGCCTTGCGCCGCGGCATATGACGACTACGTCCGCGAGCGTGGCGGGCTGAGTCAGCATCAGCCGAATCGACAGCGCCTTGGCGGCGGCTTCCAAAGCGGCCAAGTGTGCACTTGCCTGCTGCAATGCGTTGCTCGCATTGTCCTTTTCAATGGGGGAGAAGAACGTTCGTTTGCTTCCCCAGAACGGGTTTTGGTCCGGGCGGCCCATTTCCTTGAGATGGAGCGTCAGTACTTCAACCAGTTCGCGGCGTTTCAGCTGATCAGCCTGGGTCCATGACGCCATTGGCGCGAACGCAATCGCAGGTAACTCGCCGTTGCTGTGCTTGAGTTTGAGGTATCGCCCCAGCACCTCGACAAAGTCCATGCCGCTGGCCCCCACAGGCGCACTCACGGCAGAGCAATACCGGTTCAGGTTGCCTTGCAGCTCCGCCAGGTTGGCCAGATCGTCTTCCCCCACTTTGGTCAGTGGCCGGCCTTGTTCAAGTGTACGTCCGAGCTCTTTGAGCACCGACGTTTTAGTCGACTTGTGGCTGTGCAATTCAAGCACTGCATCACCCAGATGGCATTCATCGAGTCGACGCTTGACCACTTCCAGGGCGGCCATCTTTTCGGCCACGAACAACACCGTTTTTTTCTGGGCAATCAGTTCCGCGATGATGTTGGTGATGGTCTGCGACTTGCCGGTACCCGGTGGTCCCTGGATAACCAGGTTGGCGCCCTCACGCACTTCGAGGATCGCTTCGGTCTGGCTACTGTCGGCATCTTTGACGAATCGCACTTCCCCAGGCTGGAGCACCGAGTCGATGTTCACATCCTCGGCATAGGCAGGATGCTGGTCACCGAAACCTGACCCAAGGAGCCGGGTGATGACCGGGTGGGCATCGGGCTGCTGGTCTTGCGGCCAGCTCTTCGGATCCAGATCCTTGAACATCAGGAACTTGCCGAAGGAAAAGAACCCGAGGGCGGCCTCGTTCGTTGAAACTTTCCAGCGCGATTGCTTGCTGATCAGCTCCGTGACTTCGGCGTAAAAACTGTCGAGACTGCCTTCGGCAGCATCGAAGCGATCTTCACTGAACTCGCAGGCCGCAAGGTCGAGACCAAAATCGGTCTTGAGCTTGGCGATCAACGACAAATTAGGCATCAACTCGTCGCCGGAATACCTCAGTTTAAACGCGTCCTTGGCGCCGCTGCGTTCAAGGGTCACCGGCAATAACATCAAGGGCGCCTTGCGAAGGGTTTCTGAGTTGTCGGCTTCGTACCAATGAAGAAAGCCCAACGCCAGGAACAGCGTGTTGACGCCCTGCTCCTCGACGAAGGCTCGCGCCTCACTGTGAATCCTCAACAACTGCAGGAACAAGCGCTCCTCATCCAGTGCGGTCTGCAGGCGCGCATCCGTATGCCGACGCGCTCGACCCGACTCGTCCAGTTCATCGTCTACAAAACCTGATTCGCCTAGACCGTCGAGCTCTTGCAACAACAACTCATCGGTCGCTGCATCCTGCGCGTCTTCAACATCGACCTGGAGGGGTTTCGCCAAGGCCGCCAATGTCTGGCGCGCCATTGGCGCAAAGCTCATCGCCTTGCCTTGCCGATAAAGCAGGTGGAACACCAACTCTGAAAGCTCATCAACGACAGCCAATGTCTTGGCCGACGCGCGGAAGTTCAGCATGGTGTTGCGAAGGCCGATATCGAGCAGTTCCTTGCGGCTACCCTGCAGTTTTTGACTAATCCCTGAACTCATGAGAACTCTCTTGAAACGTGGTAAAGGCTGGAAACGATGGAAAACACGTTCAAAATTTTCAGAACTCTGCATCCACAACAGGGAAACACTGACGTACTTTATTCATCAGAAGTTTGCGGGCGTATTCGCACTAATAATTTCCGCCTCATCCGCTCCGATATTGCGAAACCGATGCGGCAGCGTTGTCGGAAAGTAATACCCATCCCCGGCATTCAGCACACTGATCTGCCCATCAACCGTCAGCTCGACAGTCCCCCGCGTAACCAGCCCACACTCCTCCCCTTCCGAATGCACAATCGGCTCTTCCCCCGAGCTCGCCCCAGGCGCGTACTGCTCGCGCAACAAGCGCATCTGCCGGCTCGGTACCGAGGCGCCAATCAGCAGCAACCGCAGCCCATGACGGCCCAGGTCCGGCTGTTCATTAGCCCGAAATACGTACTGATGCTCACGCGGCGGCTGATCAAAGGTGAAGAAGTCCGCCAAAGACATCGGTATGCCTTCAAGCAGTTTTTTCAGGGAGCTGACGGAGGGGCTGACGCGATTCTGTTCGATCAGGGAGATGGTGGCATTGGTGACGCCGCTACGCCGGGCCAGCTCGCGCTGGGAGAGTTTGTAGCTTTCGCGTACTAGTTTGAGTCGTGAGCCCGTGTCCATGACAGCCTTATGCGAATAATACTTAAGGGTTATGGGGGTGGATGGCGGGCGACTTTTGGCCGCGAAAGTACCGCTTCCCTGTCCCGGAAATGTGAAAGGCGGGTATTAAATCACGTTTGGGGGTGTTGCTGTAGGCGCAAGGTGGGTTGCGATGGCTGCGCAAAAAAAGCCCGTCAAAGCTGAAAGCCGTGCCCGATCAATCCCGCCACGACCTCACCCGCTTCACTCGATTTTCCCGGGGCCAGCATCAGTCGCAGTTCATGCATCGGCAGCTCCGGCAAGCCGTCTGCGGTAGTCAGTATGCGCATGCCTGGCCGCACTTGGGCGCGGTCGGCGATGCCGATGGCCAGGCCGGCTTCGATCGCGGTTTCCAGGGCGGTGACCCCGGCGCTCATGATGACCACCCGCCAGCGCCGGCCCAGCCGGGTAAGCGCGTCGACCGCCACGCTTCGATACGGGCAGCCCTTGCCATGCAAAGCGAGGGGCACCGGCCTGGCGAGGTCCAGCCGGTAGTCATGGGCGGCGACCCAGACGGGTTGGGTGATGCCCAAGGTCTTGATGCAACGCGCATCGAGTGCAGTCACCTCAACCGGCTCCACCAGCAACGCCAGATCCAGTTGGCCGCGCTGCAGGCGGGTGTTCAGGCGCCCGCTGGAACCGGTTTCGACCTCCAGTTCAATGTGAGGAAAATCCGCGCTCAGGTGCGGCAGCGTACAGCCCAGGACCGCACCCGCGTACTCCTCGGAAATGCCCAGCCTGACCCGGCCACTGGCCACCGGTGTGCTGAAACTGGCGAGCATGCGGTCGTGCAACAACAGCAACTCGGCGCTTTGCAGGGCGAAGCGACGGCCCAGGGGCGTCAGGTTGACGGTCTGGTTGTCACGCTCCAGCAAGCGCCCCCCTGCCAGGGCTTCCAGGCGCCGCACATGCAGGCTGACCGCCGACGGGCTTTTGTTCAAAAAGCTCGAGGCCGCCAGGAATTGCCCGAAGCGCACGATGGCGTGAAAGGTGCGCAGCAGCTCAATATCGATGGTCTCGGCCATGGTTTAGTTATCCTGCATCACTGGTGCTGATCGTATCGTTTGATTGCATCACACCTTCATTCTTACCATCGAACTCAGCCCATTGTCAGGTGCCATTCGATGAACGTCATGCACACTCGCTTGTCACTGCTGGCCAACGGCTTGTTGCTGTTGGCCATGGTCATCAGCTGGAGTTCCGGTTTCATCGGCTACCGGTATGTGGCAGACCAGGGCAGCGTGTACCTGGCCACGCTCTGGCGTTTCATCCTCGCGGCCGTTGTGTTGCTGCCGTTCGCCTGGCCGGGTCTGCGCGCCTTGCGCGGCCGCGATCTGGTGCATCACGGGCTGCTGGGGCTGTTCGCCATCGGCGGCTATATCGGGCCGATTGCCGCCTCCATTCAGTTGGGTGTAGCGCCAGGCACGGCCTCACTGATCGCCAATCTGTTGCCACTGACGATTGTGGTGCTGGGCGGCAGCGTGCCCGGGCAGCGCACCCGAGGATGGCAGTGGTTGGGATTGGCGCTGTGTCTGAGCGGCATGCTGGTGGCCAGCGCCGCCAGTGTCGAATGGGACGCCACTGACCTCTGGGTTTATAGCTTGCCACTGCTGGCGGTCCTGTCCCTGGCGGCGGCGACGCTGTACCAGAAAGCACTGCCCGGAGCGTCGATGTCCGCCCTGACCGCGCTGTTCATTCAGGTCTGCGCGGTGATTCCGGTGTTTGCCGTGCTGGCGCGTCTTGAAGGTGAAATAAGGCCGCCGATGAGGACAGGCTTTGCAGTGGGCGTGGTGTGGCTGGTGGCCTTTGCGACGCTGGGTGGCTACGGCTTTTACTGGCTGTGCCTGCAGCGGTTCAGCATCCAGCGCATCAGTGGCGCGCTGTTCCTGACACCACCGGTGACCATGATCTGGGCATGGCTGCAGTTCGGCGATCCGTTGGCGAGCAGTGCAATGGTGGGTGTGGCGCTGACGCTTGTGGGATTGCCGTTGCTGGGGATGAGCCACGTGGGAGACCACAAAAATCATCGCGCCAGTTGCCAGCCCCAAGGCGATCAGTAGCTAAGGCGGTTGCAAAACCTCCAGCCAAAATAGTTGAATCGGGCAATTGTCCTGTAGGAATCATCTCTCACGTTAAAAGGAAAACGGACTGAAAACGCAGGATCAATCCGACTTAACAATTTCTTTACGAAAGTGAATAGTAATCCCCTTGTATGGATAATTTATTGCAAAGGGGATGAGCATGACAAAGACGAATAAAAATATTGTTGTCATTGGTGGTGAGTCCACTGAGGACATGAAGTGCATGACGCCCATTGACGAATACATACGATCACTAACGGACAAAGCGCACCCGACGATCCTTTACATCTCCACCGCCAATGGTGATGACCCATTGAAAGTTTCCGACTTCATTGGCAAATATGAGAGTGCAGGTTGTGTTGTCACCCAACTGACATTCTTCACACCACCTTTCCCACGCTCAGAACATATTTCATCACTGATTGACCAAGCTGAAATCATCTATATCGCTGGCGGAAACACCCGAGCGATGCTGGCTATTTGGCGCGAGTTCGGCGTCATCAACCTTTTGAAGGAGGCGTGGGCGAAAGGCAAAATTCTTTGTGGTGTCAGCGCTGGAGCCATTTGCTGGTTCGACTACGGTCACTCGGATTCAGGTGGAGCATTCGCCTTGATCAGCGGCATGGGTTTAATCTCCGGCGCCCTGTGCCCGCATTTCAGTTCAGAAGCAGAGCGAGAGGCATCCTTTATTGAGTTTATCCGTCTTAAAGGCATTCAGCCTGCCTATGCTGTAGATGACAACATCGCGTTGCATTTCAAAAATGGCAAATACCATAAATCGATCCGTAATAACGCTTCATGTAACGGCTATGCAATCAGCATGGTGTCTCCACATGTAAAGGCACTGTGACGTTTAAGATCTTCTGGGTATTGATCCACTAACCCAACGCCGTATCCAAAAACATCATCACCCCAAACCCCAGCATCAACCCCAACGTGGCAGGCGTTTCATGCCCGTTGCGGTGCGTCTCCGGAATCACTTCATGGGAGACCACGAAGATCATCGCACCCGCCGCGAGCCCCAGGGCGATCGGATACCCCAAGGCAAACCCGGAAGACACCCCGAGGCCGATCACCGCGCCCAGGGGTTCCATCAGGCCGGAACCGATCGCCACCATGGCCGCCCGCAGTGCCGAGATGCCGGTCACCCGCAGCGCCAGCGCGATCGCGAGACCTTCGGGTATATCCTGCAGCGCGATGGCGGTGGTCAACGGCAGCCCCACGGTCATGTCGCCGTCGGCGAAGCTGACGCCGATGGCCATGCCTTCGGGCAGGTTGTGCAGGGTGATGGCGAGGACGAACAGCCAGACCCGGTTGATCCGTTGCACCTCGGGCCCTTTTCTGCCGATCTTCTGGTGTTCATGGGGCACGAAGCGATCCAGCCCGACCATCAGCGCCGCGCCCAAGCCCATCCCGAACACGACAACGGCGGCAGCCGCCATCTGGTTGCCCGTGATGGACTGCGCGGCGTCGATGCCGGGCAGGATCAGCGAAAAGGAGCTGGCGGCCAGCATCATCCCGGCGGCAAAGCCGAGCATCATGTCCTGGGTGCGTACCGCCACTTCACGCAGCACCAGGGCCATCACGGCACCCAGGGCTGTCGCGGCGAAACCGGCAGTACCGCCCAGCATCGCGTAATGCAGTATCTTCGGGTCGGCCCCGATCAGCGCGCTATAGCCGCTGAACAGCAGCAGGAAGGTGACGATGGTCAGGGTCAACCAGAAGCAGGCGCCCTGCCACCCGCTGCTGCGAGCCAGTTCAAGCCATGAGCGTGATGCATTTGCACCCGACGACGCTGGATCTGCCATACCACCTCCTATCGATTGTTCGCTCGCTTGCGGTTCGCCCCGGACGTGGCCGGTAGCAACTGCCTGGAGATGCGTTGCGCATCTCGCTCGAAGGCCCGCGCGGTGGCGTTGAACAAACCGGACAGGTCCAGGTGGTTATCCCCGGATCCCCTATTGAAATTCGAAGCCATGTCGTTCACCCCGTATTCATCTTAGTAACAAAAAGGCACCGCACGCCTCAATAGCGTGCGTATCCACCGAATGCGCCGCCCACAGTTATCTGAAGCGCTTGCCCGTTTGAAAATTTTAAAAAGATTTTTGAGACGCGACAGGCGGTATTCAACAGCGGCCAATGCTTGAAAAGCCCGCCAGTCGTCGGCGGTAAGCCTTGCTAATACAAACTTCCAGCGACCCGTCGCTATCTATATCGCACAAGGCAAACCCGTGCCGTGAGCTGATCCATAAGGGGGTCAGCGGCTCAGAGGTTCTTACAAGGGGGGGATGAACGAAACAGCAAGGTGCACCTGCCCTGGCGCACCTTGTGTCGGGGGGAGTGTCAGGCGTTACAGCTCCAGGGGACGATCGCCATGCTCGTCCTTGATGCGGGTCGGCAGGCCCATCACGTCCAGCGCCTTGAGGAACGGCTCGGCCGGCAGCTCTTCGACGTTGGCCATACGCTGCACATCCCACTCGCCGCGGGCGACCAGCAGGGCTGCTGCCACCGGTGGCACGCCAGCGGTATAGGAAATGCCCTGGCTGTCGGTTTCGGCGTAGGCGTCTTCGTGGTCGGCCACGTTGTAGATGAACACCTCGCGCGGCTGGCCGTCCTTGGTGCCCTTGACCAGATCGCCGATGCAGGTCTTGCCGGTGTAGCCCGGCGCCAGCGAGCTCGGATCAGGCAGCACGGCCTTGACCACTTTCAACGGCACCACTTCCAGGCCTTCGGCGGTTTTGACCGGTTGCTCGGACAGCAGGCCAAGGTTGCGCAGAACCGTGAACACATTGATGTAGTGCTCGCCGAAGCTCATCCAGAAACGCACGTTGGGCACGTCGAGATTTTTCGACAGCGAGTGCACCTCGTCGTGACCGGTCAGGTACAGGTTCTGCTCGCCTACCACCGGCAGGTCGTCGGTGCGCTTGACTTCGAACATGGTGTTGCTGGTCCACTGGCTGTCCTGCCAGCTCCACACCTGTCCGGTGAACTCACGGAAGTTGATTTCCGGGTCGAAATTGGTGGCGAAATACTTGCCATGGGAACCGGCATTGACGTCGAGAATGTCGATCGAATCAATGCGGTCGAAATACTGTTGTTGCGCCAGCGCCGCATAGGCGTTGACCACACCCGGGTCGAAGCCCACACCGAGAATGGCGGTGATGTTCTTCTCTTTGCATTCCTCCAGGTGGTTCCACTCGTAGTTGCCATACCAGGGCGGCGTCTCGCAGACTTTGCCCGGCTCTTCGTGGATGGCGGTGTCCAGGTAGGCCACGCCGGTATCGATGCAGGCACGCAGCACCGACATGTTGAGGAACGCGGAGCCGACGTTGATGACGATCTGCGATCCGGTGTCGCGGATCAGCGCCTTGGTCGCTTCCACATCCAGAGCGTTCAGCTCGAAGGCCTGGATGTCGGCGGGCACTTTGAGGCTGCCCTTGGCCTTGACGCTGTCGATGATGGCCTGGCATTTGGAGATGTTGCGCGACGCGATAGCAATACGACCGAGTTCATCGTTGTGCTGCGCGCACTTGTGGGCCACCACCTTGGCGACACCTCCTGCACCAATGATAAGTACGTTCTTCTTCAATTTATCTAACTCTCCTCTGCGCCAGCTTACGAAAGGCTGGACATGTAGTCGTTGTAACCAAATTCGCGAACCACCTCGATACTACCGTCGAGTTGTTTCACTACGATGGACGGCATTTTCAAGCCATTGAACCAGTTCTTCTTGACCATGGTGTATCCCGCTGCATCGACGAACGACAGCCGATCGCCAATGGCCAGCGGCCGAGCAAATTGATACTCGCCGAAAATATCCCCGGCCAGGCAGGATTTGCCGCACACCATGTAGGTGTGCTCGCCCTCGCTGGGTGCCAGCTTGGCGTTCAGGCGATAGATCAGCAGGTCGAGCATGTGCGCTTCGATGGAGCTGTCCACGACCGCCAGGTGCTTGCCGTTGTAGAGGGTGTCGAGCACGGTGACTTCCAGCGACGCACTCTGGGTGATGGCGGCTTCGCCCGGCTCCAGGTAGACCTGCACGCCGTACTTCTGCGAGAAGGCCTTGAGGCGCGCGCAGAATTCGTCCAGCGCATAGCCTTCACCGGTGAAGTGAATGCCGCCACCGAGGCTGACCCACTCGACCTTGTGCAGCAGATGACCGAAGCGTTCTTCGATGGTGCACAGCATCTGGTCGAACAGGCCGAAGTCGCCGTTCTCGCAGTTGTTGTGGAACATGAAACCGGAGATCTGCCCGATGACCTGTTCGATCTTCACCGGGTCCCATTCGCCCAGGCGGCTGAACGGACGCGCCGGGTCGGCCAGCAGATAATCCGAGCTGCTCACCTGCGGATTGACCCGCAGCCCGCGGACCTTGCCCGCCGACGCTTCGGTGTAGCGCTGCAGCTGGCCGATGGAGTTGAAGATGATCTTGTCGCAGTTCTCGAGCATCTCCTCGATCTCGTCGTCGGCCCAGGCCACGCTGTAGGCATGGGTCTCGCCGGCGAACTTCTGGCGACCGAGCTTGAGTTCGTAGAGCGACGACGAGGTGGTGCCGTCCATGTACTGCTGCATCAGGTCGAACACCGACCAGGTGGCGAAGCACTTGAGCGCCAGCAGGGCCTTGGCCCCGGACTGTTCGCGCACATAGGCGATCTTCTGCATGTTCGCCAGCAGCTTCTGTTTATCGATGAGGTAATACGGCGTTTTGATCATTTCGAGGCGCCTCCGGCAAGGCCAGCCAAAAAAGGATGCGCATTGTGCCTTCACTTATTCCATATCGAAAGAGCAGAATGCGCAGTTTGCCGATTGTCGGGTGGCGGCTACCCGGTTGTTTGAATCGAAAATGCAGCCCTGGTGCCCTTCGGACTGACGAATGGTGTTAATTTTGGAAATGTTCTGTTACTTCGATCAGACTTCCCAACCAGCCTGCAAAGGAATGCCCAGCAATGAATTGTTCACTCAAGCACCTGGCCGCAGCCACCCTGATACTCGCCAGCCTTTCGTCATTCACCACCCCAGCGTACGCCAACATCACCCCGCAGCAGAGCACGGCGATCCTCAAGACCTTCAGTGACGCACCGGTCACGGATTTCCGACAGTTCCTGGGCGGCCTGGCCAAGAGCGACCTGGCCAAAACCGCCGACCTCGGCGCGGCCATCAACGCCTTCCTCGGCAACAAGACCCTTGCCCCTGAACAGCAGAACGACATCCATCGCCTGTTGGGCATTTATGCACGGGTGAAATACGGCAACGCTGCCAACGAGACCCTGCGCGAACTGGTGGCCATCCCGACTTTCCGCGTGGAAGGCGTGGCCCAGCACGACAACCCCGAGTTCATCAGGATCGCCGACAAGCTCAAGGGCCTGGCCCAGGCGTTCAACCTGACCTTTCGCAACATTGACAACCGGGTCTATGAGATCACCCTCGAAGGCCGTGGCGATGAAGTCGTGGGCATTCACGCGCATGCCGATGTGGTGCCCGTGACGCCGGAAAACTGGGTGCTCAAAGACGGCACCCGGCTTGATCCGTTCAAGGTCACCCTGATCGGCGATCGCATGTATGGCCGGGGCACCGAGGATGACAAGAACGGCATCGTGGTCGCGCTCTACGCGATGAAGGTCATCAAGGAAGAAAAGCTGCCGCTGGCGAGGAATTTCAAGCTGCTGGTGGACACCACAGAGGAAACCACCGGCGACGCGATCCCGTACTACTTCGAACGCAACCCGACGCCCAACTACAACCTGGCACTCGATGGCAGCTACCCGGTGGTGATCGCCGAGAAAGGCTACGGCACTGTCATGGCCAGCTTTACCCGGCGGGCCGCAGAGGGCAAAGGCGCCGAAATCACGGCGATGACGGGCGGGCTGGCCACCAACCAGATTCCGTCGACCTCGGTCGCCACCCTGTTGACCGACCAACCCGCCGAGCTGGCCGCCAGCCTGCAGCAGGCCGGCGCCGATTATGCCCGGCGCAATGGCGGCAACTTCGAGGTGTCCGCCAAGGTCGTCGGCCAGGACGTGCAGCTGACGGTCACCGGCGTTTCCGCCCACTCCTCCGAGCCCGAATCCGGCGTCAACCCGGTGGCCAGGATGCTGGACTTGCTCAACAGCCTCGACGGCAAGGTCGCGTTCAAGCACAACCACATCACCGATGCCGCGCGCTACGCCGCCGACAACTGGGGCCTGGATTACCTGGGCGGCAAATTGGGGGTGGGCTTTTCCGATGCCTTCATGGGGCCGCTTACAGCTTCCCTGACCTTTGTCGGGATGGATGAAAAAGCCTTCAAGCTCGCGGTCAACCTGCGGGTGCCGAAGGGCAAGTCGCCGGACGTGCTAAAGGCTGAAATCGCCGACAAGCTGGACGCCTGGAGCAAGCACAGCCACATCGCGCCGGCCTTCGACTATTCGATCGCCGAGCCGATGTACCGCAACCCCGAGGGTGAATGGGTCAAGGCCCTGCTGTCCGTGGCCAGCGAAAACCTGGGCATGGAGCACAAGTACGGCACCTCCGCCGGCGCCACTTCGGTCCATGACCTGCCCAATGGCGTGCAGTTCGGCCTGGCCAGGCCCGAGTTGAAGTACACCGGCCACACCGACAACGAGTTCAAGACGGTCGACCAGTTCCTGCTGGACCTGCAGATCGTGACCGAGATGCTGGGGCGCATCGGGCAGTTGCCGAAGCTCTGATCCTCTTCCGGACCCGCCGCCCTGGCGGGTCTTTCTCTCAGCGGCGGCAATTACTGCCCCGCAGTTGTGGCAGCGGTCGTGCCGTTGAACATGGCCGCAAAACGGGGCTTGTTGGCCGCGTAATAGTCAGCAACCACCTTGTCTGCCGAGCTTTCACGCGCGGTAAACATCAGTTTTTCAAGGTCAGCTTGAGGAATCGTGAAATTGGCAAAGAAGCGGGCCACGTCGGGATGCTCCGCGCTAAAGCCCTTGCGGGCTACAGCATGGATTTTCTCCGCACCACCGAAAATCTGCTTCGGATCGTCCAGATAGCGCAGCGGCCACTTGGAGAACATCCAGTGCGGGCTCCAGGCGTTGATCAACGACCATTTGTCACGTTTCAGATTGCGATCCAGCTCACTCAACATGCCGGACTCTGAAGACGCAACCATCTTGTAGCCATCGAGCTTGTACTCCTTGATAGCCTTTTCCGTCAGCTTGTACTGGCCGTTGCCGACTTCGGACGTCAGGATCTTGCCGCCGAGTTTCTCCCTCACCTCTGGCTTGTTGAGGTCTTCGACGCTGGCGATTTCGCTGACCGGTATCGAAGTCGGCACCGCCATGCCGATCCGCCCTTCATACAGCACGCCAAGATCTTCCAGCTTGTCGCGGTATTTGTCGTAGAACGCCTTGTGAGTGCTGGGCAGCCAGACCATCGGGATCAGGTCGATATTGCCGTTGGCCAGCGCTTGAAACTGGATGCCGATGTCTGCCAGCACCAGTTTTACCGGTTGCTTCAATTGGTCTTGAAGTACGGTATTTGCCAGCTTTACCGCGATCTCGGTATCCGACCAGTTAACCCAGCCGATACGGATCGGCGCGGGTTCTTCGGCGTGAGCCATCAGACTGCACGAGGCCATCGCCACGCCCGCAAGCCAGCCGACAAAGGTTTTACCCGATAACGTATTCCTCATCATGGTGCATCTCCGCGTACTGTTTTAATGGTTATAGGCAGGGCAGCAGAAGTAGAAGCAGATCAGTCCTTGTTCGACGGATGTTAAACCCGGTTTTTTTGCTGCGCAAGTAAAATGTACACCTGTGTCCCATCAGTTGACACGCATGAACACTCGACATACCGTTGTGTCAGAACCCAGCCTGATGTTCTGATCCAGGAGCGCAACACATGTCCAGCGATCCCTTGCTGCAACCTTATAAAATCAAAAACCTGACGCTTCGAAATCGCATCATGACCACCTCCCACGAACCGGCTTATCCGGTCGATGGCATGCCGAAGGAGCTTTATCGGGCCTATCACGTCGAGCGAGCCAAGGCGGGCGTAGCCTTGACCATGACTGCCGGTTCCGCCGCGGTGTCGCGCGACAGCCCGCCGGTTTTCAACAACATCCTGGCGTACAAGGACGAGGTGGTCGGATGGATGAAAGACCTGACGGACGAGTGCCACGAACATGGCGCTGCGGTGATGATCCAGCTGACCCACCTGGGTCGTCGCACCCGCTGGGATAAAGCCGACTGGCTGCCCGTGGTATCGCCGTCCCACCGCCGCGAGGCGTCGCACCGCTCCTTCCCCAAGAAGATGGAAGAGTGGGACATCGAGCGGATCATCAAGGATTACGTGGATGCCGCCGAACGCATGAAAGCGGCGGGCCTCGACGGTCTGGAACTGCAGGCCTACGGGCATTTGATGGATCAATTCTGGTCGCCGTTGACCAACGATCTCGAGGGCCCTTACGGCGGCTCCCTGGAAAATCGTCTGCGGTTTACCTTCGATATCCTGCGAGGCATCCGCAAGCAATGCGGTGAGGATTTTCTGCTGGGGGTGCGCTACACCGGCGATGAGGATTTGCCCGGTGGCTTCGACGCGCAGGAAGGCCTCACGATCTCGCACATGCTCAAGGACAGCGGCCTGGTCGATTTTCTCAACGTGGTGCGCGGACACATCGACACCGATGCCGGCCTGACCGATGTGATACCGATCCAGGGCATGCGCAACTCTCCTCATCTGGATTTTGCTGGCGAAATCCGCGCGGCGACGGGTTTCCCGACCTTCCATGCGGCCAAGATTCCCGACGTCGCCACTGCCCGGCATGCCATCGCCTCCGGCAAGATCGACATGGTGGGGATGACCCGGGCGCACATGACCGATCCGCACATCGTGCGCAAGATCATCGAAAAGCGCGAAGAAGAGATCCGCCCCTGTGTGGGCGCCAACTACTGCCTGGATCGCATCTATCAGGGCGGCGCCGCGTACTGCATCCACAACGCCGCGACCGGGCGCGAAACCACCATGCCCCACGAAATCCCCAAGGCACCGGCCAAACGCAAGGTGGTGGTGATCGGCACCGGCCCGGCGGGCCTGGAGGCAGCACGCGTCGCCGGTGAACGCGGCCATGACGTCACGGTATTCGAGGTGGCTGACCAGCCCGGCGGGCAGATCCGCTTGACCGCGCTGAGCGAGCGTCGCCGCGAGATGATCAGCATCATCGACTGGCGCATGGCGCAATGCGCACGCCTGGGGGTGAAGTTCCACTTCAACACCTGGGCCGATGCCGAGACGGTGCTGGCTCAAGAACCGGACGTGGTGATAGTCGCCACCGGCGGCTTGCCGCACACCGAGATACTCAACCGGGGCAACGAACTGGTGGTATCGACCTGGGACATCATTTCCGGCGACGTCAAGCCCGGCAAGAATGTGCTGATCTTCGACGACGCTGGCGACCATGCGGCGTTACAGGCGGCCGAGGTCATCGCCAACAGCGGCGCAACACTGGAAATCGTCACCCCCGACCGGTCGTTTTCGCCGGAGGTGATGGCGATGAACCTGGTGCCTTACATGCGCAGCCTGCAAGACCTGGCCGTTACCTTTACTGTCACGTATCGGGTCGACTCGGTAGAACAGCGTGACGGCAAATTGATTGCCCACTTCGGCAGCGATTATGGCCGGGTGAACAAGCACAGAGTGGTCGACCAGGTCGTGATCAACCATGGCACCCTCCCCCTGGACGATCTGTACTTCGACCTGCGCCCCCATTCGAGCAACAACGGTGCGGTCGAACAGCACAATCTGATCGCCGGGAATGTGCAGAATATCGTGACCAACCCTGACGGCCGTTTCCAGTTGTTCCGGATCGGCGACGCGGTCTCGGCACGTAACACCCATGCCGCCATTTACGATGCATTGCGGCTGCTGAAAGACATTTGAAGCCATGCCCCTGCAGGAGCGAGCTTGCTCGCGATGGACGTCAACGATAACGCGTTTTTTCTGAATGAACGCGTAGCCCTGGAGACCATCGCCAGCAAGCTAGCTCCTACAGGGGGGATTGCCTGAAGGTAGGGTGTTCGGCTCGGGTGGCTACCGGCCCGGTTGGAAATGACCAGGTTGCCGGCGGACACCAACATTACACATTTTCTGCCGTCTCGCCGAAGGTGTCCGTCAAGGGAACAAACACCCCGGGAGCCGTTTCGGCATAACCGAACTTGCCGTAAAAACGATCCAGCTCGCGTTGTTTGGGTACCTTCCCGGTGAAAATGCTGACGTAGTGCGGTATGCGTTCGAAACGCACGGTGATCTCTTCTCTGGCGTTCATGGTGATGTAGCCGATTTGAGTCAGGTAAATCGTCCTGGACCGCGCATCAGCGCCTTTGCTGTCATAGCCGAAGCGCTTGAACATGCTGGCCAGCGCGCTCATTCGTTGCTCGTCGACGATAGCGACTTCGGCAGCAACCTCGGCCGACTGGAGCGCCCAGCTACGCACCGCAAATTCGAATTGCGAGTCGAACAGCTGTGGATTGAGCCAGCATTCGAAGACATTCAGGATCGCCTCGGAAATGCTTTCCGCATAGCTTTCACACTGGCGGATCAACCCACCCGTATTGGTGTCTCGCCAGCGGGAAAGCAAGGCGGCGAGCAACTGTTCGCGGTCCTCGAAGAACCAGTAGAAACTGGTGCGGGAAAGCCCAAGACGCTTGGCGAGCGGCATGACTCGCACGGCATCGATGCCCGACTCCTTCAGCGCATCATAGGCCGCTTCCAGCCAGCCCTCCGGCGACCCGCGCCAACCTGAATCCTGGGCCTTGCCACGTGCTTTCCCTAACTGGGACATCTCACTGCCTTTCTCAAAATGCGTAACTTAAATGTACGCTGACGCCCTTAATATGTACACAAAAGTACATTTTATTGACTTTCTCCCTGCACATTCTCGTTGTCGCCACCAGCACCGGCAAGGCCTTCGATCGGCACTGGCGCAACGCGCGCACCGCGGCCTCACACAACCCGCTGATCTACAAGGAACGCATCATCGGCGACTGGGAAATCAACGGCACCGAACCGCCCTATGTCTGGCAGATCGGTGCAGGAACGAAGTAAGCCGGGATCACGCTGGTTGCCCGATACCCCAGGCTCCGCGCCTGGTCGGCCAGCGTCGAAGCACGGGCCAGCAACGTGTCTGGCCCCTGACTCGCCGCGAAGGTACCGGGCGCCAGGCTATCCGCGTGTACCAAGCCCAGACTATCGCTTGCATGGATTGGGACTATCAGGATTTTCAATATTGCCGTTCTGCCTGCACTGGGTAACATCCGTCGCCATGCCCTCCCCCTGTTCGTTGCATGCTTGATGGTCGCGTGGCCGCTCGCACTTGAATCAACACGACGAGACTGGCTCGACTATCAATCAACGGATTGCCCATGAACGCTTTACGCAAGTTGCCATGACCCCTGACCAACGATTTGCCCGTCACGTGCGTTTCGCCATTTTGATTTTGACCGCCTTGTTCGTCTATTTCCTGGCAGCAGACCTGTACATGCCGCTCACCCCCCAGGCGCAGTTAACCCGTTCCGTTGTGCGTATCGCGCCTCGCGTGTCTGGCCAGGTGATAGAAGTGACCGTGGCCAATAATCAGCATGTCGAGGCCGGGCAGTTGCTGTTCCGGCTCGATCCCCGCCCTTTTGTTTTAAAGGTCAAGGAAGCGCAGCTGATGATCGAGCGCGCCCGCCAGGATTACTCCGAGCGTGATGCCAATCTCGGCGCCGCACAGGCCGACTTGTCAGCCGCCAAGGCCAAGGTTCAGGAGCTATCGGCGCAGGCGGCACGGATTCGAACCTTGCATGACCGAAACTTCGTCTCCACCCAGCTGCGGGATCAGATCAACGCCAGCCTGACGATCGCCCAGTCGCAAGTCAGGGCGGCGTCCAGCACCATCGAGGAAATCAGGGCACGCAGAGGTGGCCCCGGCGACGACAATGTTCACGTCCGCCAGGCGCATAACGCGTTGGAACAGGCCCGCCTGCAACTGGACTACAGCGAAGTCCGGGCTGAACGTGCCGGCGTGGTCGGCAACTTGCAGCTCAGTCCCGGGGCTTACCTCCAGGCCGGCGCATCCGTCATGGCGCTGGTGGAAGACAATGCCGATGTCACGGCCGACTTCAGGGAAAAGGCCTTGCGTTATGCCCAGCCAGGCACGGCGGCCTCAGTGGTGTTCGATGCCCGCCCAGGGG
The DNA here is from genome assembly GCF_001661075.1 of Pseudomonas silesiensis. NCBI lineage: Bacteria > Pseudomonadati > Pseudomonadota > Gammaproteobacteria > Pseudomonadales > Pseudomonadaceae > Pseudomonas > Pseudomonas silesiensis. The sequence goes on along the minus strand of NZ_CP014870.1, from coordinate 2,821,283 downwards.
AAATTTTCCCGGCGAAAGTCAGCCACCTGGACTCGGGGGTGAAAGAAGGACAGATCGATGCAAACGGCGATCTGGCCGCCCCCCTGCAATCGGATCGCTGGGTAAGGGATGCGCAACGCCAACGTATTCACCTGGTGTTCAATACCGATCTTCCGCCCACGTTACCTTCGGGGGCGAAGGCGACCGTGCAGCTGTTTTCCAGCGACAATGCCGTGGCGCGCCTCATGGGTGCGCTGCAAATCCGCCTCGTCAGCATTATCCATTATGTCTACTGAGTCCGGCCCCCATCGACTGAGCGAAAACGACCTGCGCCAATGCCTGCGCATTGCCGGCGGTGGAACGTTGGGGCTGTTTATCTGCAAGGTGTTCAACCTGGAGTACGGCGCTTTTTTTTGTGTCTACCCGATGTTGGTCCTGGGCCTGGTCCCGACCTTGAATGCCCATCTGGTGCGCCAGTTCCTGGCACAGGGCGTGGTCGTCAGCGTGGAGGTCGGGGTGCTTTACGGGTTGTTCGGTGATCGACCGGTGTTGGCGGTGCCCATCGTCTTCCTGTTGTTCCTCTATCGCTTTGCGCTGATGGCCAGAGGCCCGTTGTTTTTCTTCAGCGCCCTGAGCGCGGTGTTCCTCTCGATTCTGCTGCACTTTTCCAGCTATCCGCAAACCGATGTCATCGATCTGCTGTGGTGCAATGGCGCGGCGATCTGGCTCTCGGCGGGGATCGCCGGCCTGATGTTTTACCTGTTTCCAGATGCCGCACCCCGCAGCCCCAGGCAACCGATGGACAAAGACCTTCCCAGCCAGCGCCATGAAGCCCTGCTGGGGGCAACGGTGGCTACCGCGTCGTTTGTCGCCTTTCAATGCCTGGACCTGAAAGACTCATTGTCCGCACAAGTGGCAAGCATCCTGATCCTGTTTCCCATGCACTGGAAAGGCGCGCATTTCGCCGGGCGGATACGTGCGATAGGCACGCTCATGGGCTGCGCCGTGGGCTTTGTCATGCAGTTGTTGCTCTACAACCATCACGACATCCTGCCCCTGGTGCTCGTGATGTTCTGGGTGGCCCTGATGATTTGCGCCCGTTGGCACTCCATGGAAAAAGGGCTGCCGGGAATAGGATTTGGTGCGATCACCACACTGGCCATTTTATTCGGCCAATACCTGACGCCCTCCCACGACATCATGTTCGATATCTTTTATAGACTCACCTCTGTATCGGTCTCGGTCGTCCTGACCCTGACGCTGGTATTCGTGACCCATGGATTTCTCAATCGGTTCGCCGTGACCCGGCACATGAGCCATTGATCGCGCATCGCTCAACGTCTTCGTCAGACGCACAACACCAAGTCTTCCGACCACCATCCGGCCACAAGGAAAATTCCTCATGCGTATATCATCCTTGCCTTTGGGTATTGCTCTCCTAAGCACCTTCTCGACAGCCTTCTGCCAGGCTTCCGACTTCAGTTGGGTCGACCCCGCCGTCGCCTCGGTCAGCCAGGACGTTATCGAGCTGCGCCACACCATTCACCAGAATCCCGAACTGGGAAACATGGAGGTGAAAACCTCGGAACTGGTCGCGCAGCAGCTCAAGGCACTGGGAATGGAGGTGCGCACCCACATCGGCAAGACCGGCGTGGTCGGCGTCCTCAAGGGCGGCAAACCCGGCCCCGTGGTGGCCTTGCGCGCCGACATGGATGCCCTGCCCGTCAAGGAAATGACCGGCTTGCCGTTCGCCAGCACGGCAACCGGCGTGCGCCGGGGCAAAACGGTGCCGGTCATGCATGCCTGCGGGCATGACACGCACACGGCGATGCTCCTGGGCGCAGCCAAGGTGCTTGCCGAGCATCGCAACGAAGTTGCGGGAACGGTGGTCTTCCTGTTCCAGCCGGCCGAAGAAGGCGCCGCCGACGTGGACGAGTTCGAGGCAGACGCAGTGATCGGCGCGCGGGCAATGATCCGCGACGGAGCATTGGACTCGCCGAAGGTCGAAGCCATATTCGGGGTACACGTCATGGCCGGCTACCCGACCGGCCACCTGTATTACAAATCCGGGACGGTGCTCAACAGCAACGACGCCTTCCGCATCACCGTCAAAGGCCAGCAGACCCACGGGTCGGCGCCGTGGAGCGGCGTGGACCCGATCATCGCCAGCGAGAACATCGTCGGCGGCCTGCAGACCCTGGTCAGCCGGCGGATAGACATGACAAAGGGCATGGGCGTCATCAGTGTCGGCACAATGAATGCCGGCGCGGCAAGCAATATCATTCCCGAGACTGCCGAGCTCACTGGCACCATCCGCACCAACAACGCCTCGATCCGCGACACCATCCTGCAGAAGATGCCGCCGCTGGTGAACGGCATTGCCAGCGCCTATGAAACCAAGGCCAACCTGCTACTGGTGAACATCGCCCCGGTCACCATCAACAATCCTGCGCTGACCGAAGCCATGGTCCCGGCGCTGGAGCTGGCGGCGCCGGGCAAGGTCGAGCGGCTGGAATCATCGCTGTCGCCGAGCGAGGATTTTTCCTTCTACGCCGAGAAGGTGCCGGGGCTGTTCGTGTTCCTGGGGGCAACGCCTGCAGACCAGGACATGCAGAAGGTCCCGAACAATCACAGCCCCTACTTCACCGCGGACGATGCGACCCTGGCTACAGGGGTGAAGGCGCATGTGCAGTTTGTGTTGAATTATCCAGGGCGGGTGGCGGAAAAACCCTGAGTGCCTGTATCTGATTACGACCCTTGGACACCGAAAGCGACACCTCGTCCGCTGGGCGATTGACGCACCAGGCCATGTCCTATTAAGTACTATTTATCCGCATTAATAGGATCAATAGAACAGCATGCTCAGTCGCCCGATCCGCCGCAAACGCCAGAAGCTTTCCGATGTGATTGTCGAGTCGGTCAAGCGCTCCATCGTCACCGACGCGCTGCGCCCTGGCGACCGTTTGCCAACCGAGCGCGAGCTGATGGAAAGCTTCCAGTGCTCCAAGGGCTCGGCGCGTGAAGCGCTCAAGGCCCTTGAGGTCGAAGGCCTGGTCAACACCCGCACCGGCCCCAGCGGCGGTGCGTACCTGAATGAGGCCGGCACCGAACCGGCCAGCCGCGCCTTGCGCAACTACCTGCACTTCCAGCACCTGGATGGCGAGCAGGTGTACCAACTGCGCAAGGTCATCGAGGTGGAACTGGCGGTATCGGTGATCGGCCGCCTCAGCGCGACTGACTTCAAAGCCCTGCAAGACAACGTCGATTTCTGCAGCGCACCGGAAGACAGCGAAGCCGGCCAGCGCGAACAGCGCCTGGCCGAACTGGAGTTCCACAACCTGCTGGCCCGTGCCTGTCCCAACCCGTTGCTCGCGTTCATGGCGCAGTTTCTCAACGACCTGCTGCGCGACCTGGTGGTGTTGAAGAAAGCCTACAAACCCAAACGCAAGCAGTTCGACGCCGCCAACCTCGACTACCACAAACGCCTGCTGAACGCCCTGCAAGCCGAGGACGAAAACAGCGTGCGCACACTGATGCATGAACACATGTGCGATGCCGAGCACCACATGAGCGCCCTCGAAGGGGAAGTCACCCGCCACTTTTTACTGGAGTTCGATCACACCCACTGAAGTCCGCTCCGACCTCCAATAAAAGGCCTGCCCACAGGCCGTGATGCGCCGTTTTGCCATTGCCACTCCTGCCAATAATTAAACCAGGGAGTTACCCCATGCAGCGTCGTACGTTGTTGAAAGCCAGTCTGACCGTAGCCGGAGCCCTCAGCCTTCCGCTGGGTGTACGTCATGCGTTTGCCGCCGAGCCCTTTACCTTTTATGGGCTCAAATCGATGTCCGGTGCGTTCGCCAGTTACGGCAAGTTCGCCGACATGGGCTCGCGCCTGGCAGTAGAGCAACATCCGACCTTGCTCGGCCGACCGCTGAACTACAAGGTAATCGACACCGAAGGCAACGCCGGCAAGGCAGTGCGCAAAGTCCAGGAGGCAATTGCCCAGGATGGCGCGCGATTTTTCCAGGGTTGCACCCTATCGTCTTCAGCGCTGGCGGTGTCCAAGGAAGTGGGCAAGGTGGGTGGAGTGTTCATGACGCCGGTGGGCGCCGATGAGGTCACCGGCAAGGACTGCAACGCCTCGACCTTTCGCTGGTCGGTGCCGACCTACGGCGCCATTCGCGAAACCATGGTGCCGCTGATCAAGCTGCTGCCCAACGCCAAACGCTGGTACACCATCACCCCGCAATACGTGTTCGGCGAAGCGCTGCTCGCCGGTGCGAAGCAGGTGTGCGCCGAGCATGGCATCGAACACATCGGCAACAGTTATCACTCATTGCAGGAACAGGAATTCTCCGGCTACCTGACCAACGCCATCGCCGCGCAACCTGACGTGCTGGTGCTGCTCAACTTCGGCAGCCAGTCCTCCAACGCCCTGCGCCAGGCCGTGAATTTCGGCATCAAGGAGCGCATGAAAGTGCTGCTGGTGTGGTCCGCCGGGCTCGACCAGTTCCAGGAGCTGGGCAGCGATGTGCTCGAAGGCGTCTACCTCGGCGCCCAGTACTGGCACCAGGTCGATACCCCGCTCAACCGCGAGCTGGTGAAGATCACCCAGGCTAAATACGGGATCAATCCCACCTACCCGCTGGCGGCCGATTACATCGGCACCCGGATCATGCTCGAGAGCATCATCGCCACCGGCAGCTTCGACGGCCCTACCGTGTCCAAGGCCATGCAGGGCTTGAGCTACGAAGGCCCGACTGGCCAGGAGTCGATCCGCGCCGACGATCATCAGGTGATCAAGGATTACTACCTGTTAGTGGGCAAGGCCACCGCCGACATGCGCGACAAGGATGACCTGGCGCAGGTCGTCAGTTCCGGCCGCTCGTTCCCGCCGGCAGACGCGACCGGCTGCGTCCTGGGCTGACACCAGAAACCTTTCTACCGCTTGCCGCAGGCAGCGGGCCGGGTGACGCCTCAGTCGGCCGGCCTCCTGCAGAGGGTACCTGCATGCTCAATCTTTACCTGTTCCAGATCCTCAATGGCCTTGGCCTGGGGATGATCTACTTCCTGATCGCCGTCGGCTTGACGATCATTTTCGGCCTGCTGAACTTCGTCAACTTCGCCCACGGCGCGTTTTTCGTGCTCGGCGCCTACATCTGCTACACCGTGGTCAGCCTGAGCGGAAGCTTCTGGCTGGCACTGCTCCTGGCGCCGTTGGTGGTAGCCGCCCTGGCCTGGGCCATCGAGCGATTATTGATCCAGAGGATCTACCACTTACCCCACACCTTCCAGATTCTGGTGACCCTTGGCATCGCGCTGATTATCCAGGAAGCCAGCGTGCTGATCTGGGGTCCGGTGGGCAAGAGCGTCGCGGTGCCGGAACTGCTGCGCGGCGTATTGATCATCGGCGACTTCGTGTATCCCTACTACCGCTTGTTCCTGATCGTCTTTTCCGGACTGATCGGGCTGACATTGTGGCTGCTATTGGAATGCACGCGTTTCGGTGCGTTGGTACGTGCCGGCAGTGAAAGCACTGAAACGGTGTCGCTGCTGGGCACCAACATCTTCCGGCTGTTCTCCATGACTTTCGCCCTCGGTGTCGCCCTGGCGGGTATCGCCGGTGTGCTGTTTGCACCCTTGCGCGGCGCCCAACCCTTTGTCGGCCCGGAGATTCTCGGGGTCGCGTTCGTGGTGGTGGTGATCGGCGGCATGGGTTCCTTCAGCGGTGCGCTGGTCGGCGGTTTGCTGGTCGGTGTGGTGCAAAGCCTGATGACCACCATCTGGCCCCAAGGCGCCAGCCTGATGATTTACGGCGCCATGGCGGCGGTCATTCTGGTCCGTCCCTACGGCCTGTTCGGGAGAGCATGATCATGAGCGAAAAAAACCCCCTGCCCTTCGCCAAGACTCAGTCGCGCTCCATGCTGCTGTTGGTGATTGCGGTATTGATTGGCCTGCCGCTGGTGCTGCCATCGGCGACCCTGGCCACGGAAATCCTGATTTTCGCCCTGGCGGCGCTGGCCTGTAACCTGCTGCTGGGCTACACCGGGCTGCTGTCATTCGGCCAGGGCATCTTCTTCGGTGCGGGCGCCTACTGCGCCGCGTTGTTGATGATCCACCTGGAACTGGGGTTGATAAGCGCCCTGCTCGGTGCCGCATTGGCCGGCGCAGTGCTGGCGTTGCTGGTAGGCGCCCTGGCGATTCGTCGCACCGGCATCTATTTCGTGATGCTGACCCTCGCGTTCAGCCAGATGGCCTACTTCATCGCCTACACCCTGAGCGACTGGACCGGCGGCGACAATGGCCTGCTCAGCGTGCCGCGCCCGGAAATCCGCATCGGCGACACCGTGCTGCTGTCGCTGAGCGACGCCCGTTACTTCTACGGGTTCGTCGCGGTGCTGTTCCTGCTGATCTTCATCGGCGCCCGCCGGGTAATCGCCTCGCCATTCGGCAGTACGCTGATGGCGATCCGCGAGAACGAAACCCGCGCCGCCGCCATCGGCTACGACACCCGGCATTTCAAGATCCTGGTGTTCATGTTGTCCGGCGCAGTGACCGGGATCGCCGGGGCGCTGTACGCCATGCTCCTGCATTTCGTACCGCTGTCGAACATTGACCTGGCGATGTCGGAAAACATCCTGATCATGACCATTGTCGGCGGCACCGGTTCGCTGTTCGGCTCCTTGCTGGGCGCCGGCTCCATCGTCCTGCTCGGCGAGTTCCTCTCCGATCTCTGGCCACGCTGGCTGATGCTCTTGGGGATCATCCTGATCCTGGTAGTGGTGTTCATGCGCGGCGGGTTGTGGGGCGGGTTGTCGAGTCTGTTCGAACGCCTCAAGGGTCAACGCAAGACGGCCGCGCCGACCGAGGAGAAATTGTCATGACCAACCCTCAGTACCTGCTGGAAACCCGCGACCTGGAACTGGCCTATGGCGCCTTCCGCGCGGTCAATGGCGTCAACCTGAAGGTCGAGGCCGGCACCATTCACACCATCATCGGCCCCAACGGCGCCGGTAAGACCAGCCTGTTCCACTGCCTGACCGGTGAACGCCAGGCCACCGCCGGGGCCATCCTGTTCAACGGCAAAAACATCATCAAGAAACCGGCGCACGGCCGGGTCGGCCTGGGCATGGCTCGCTCGTTCCAGTTGACCAGCCTGTTCCAGAACCTCAGCGTACGGGAAAACCTGCGCCTGGCCGCCCAGGGTCGCGATGGGCTGGCGGCGCTGAACTTCTGGCGTCACGTCGACAGTCGCCGCGAACATCTGGAGATGGCTGATCAGGTACTCGAACGCCTGCAACTGACGACACGCGCCGACACCCTCGCCGGCGAACTGTCCCACGGCCAGCAGCGGGTGCTGGAAGTCGGCATGTCGATCTGCTCCAGACCAAAACTGCTGATGCTCGATGAGCCCACGTCCGGCATGGGCATCGATGACATCCCGATCATGACTCAACTGATCAGCGACCTGGGCCGCGATCACACCGTGTTGCTGATCGAGCACAACATGAGCATCGTCATGTCCATCAGCCAACGCATCACCGTCATGAGCCACGGCCAGATCCTGGTCGAGGGCACACCGGAATTCGTCCGCGCCGATGAGCGCGTGCGTATCGCCTACCTGGGAGAAGCCGCCTGATGCTGACCGTCGAGAATATCCATTCCTACTATGACAAGAGCCACGTCCTCGAAGGCGTCTCGCTGCAGGTCAACGCCGGTGAACTGGTGACCCTGCTGGGACGCAACGGTGCGGGCAAGACCACGACCCTGCGCAGCATCCTGGGGATCATTTGCCCACGCCAGGGACAGATCCGTTTCAATGGCAAGCAACTGGTTGGCCAGAAGATCTTCGAGATCGCCCGTCAGGGGCTGGCGCTGGTGCCGGAACACCGTGGCATCTTCCGCTTGCTCAGCGTCGAGGAAAACCTGCGTATTGCCCAGCGCAAGACCAGCCGCTGGCAGCTGGAGGATGTCTACACCATGTTTCCGCGCCTCAAGGAACGGCGCAAAAACGCCGGCCACGCGCTGTCCGGCGGCGAACAGCAAATGCTGGCCATCGCCCGCGCCCTGCTCAACGACCCCAAGCTGCTGATCCTCGATGAGCCCACCGAAGGCCTGGCGCCAGTGATCGTCGATGAGCTGGTGAAGATCCTGCGCAAGATCAAGGACGACGGTCTGCCGGTACTGCTGGTGGAGCAGAACCTGATGGTCTGCGACAAGCTCGCCGACCGCCATTACGTCCTCGAACAGGGCCGTGTGGTTTACGAAGGCAGCGCCGCTGACTTCCGTGCCGACCCGACCATCAAGAACCGCTACCTGGCCCTGAGCGCCTGACTGGAGAGATGCAATGAACAACCCGATAGTGTCTGCACCCCAGTTGCAAAACAGCGCCCCCCTGATCAACTGCGAACGTCTCTGGCAATCGCTGATGGACCTTGCGCAGCTGGGCGCCACCGCCAAGGGCGGCGTCTGTCGCCTGGCCCTGACCGACCTGGACCGGCAGGCCCGCGACCTGTTCGTGCGCTGGTGCGAAGAGGCCGGTTGCACCGTCAGCATCGACGGCATCGGTAACATTTTTGCCCGCCGCGCCGGACGAAACCCCGAGCGAGCACCGGTGATGACCGGTAGCCATATCGACACCCAGCCCACCGGCGGCAAGTTCGATGGCTGCTACGGGGTAATGGCCGGACTGGAGGTGATCCGTACCCTCAATGACCTCGGCGTGCAGACCGAGGCGCCGATCGAGGTGGTGGTCTGGACCAACGAAGAAGGCTCACGATTCCCGCCGTGCATGATGGGCTCGGGAGTGTTCGCCGGTAAGTTCGACCTCGAGGACACCCTGTGCAAGCAGGATGAACACGGGCTGTCGGTGGGCAGCGAGTTGCAGCGCATCGGCTATGCCGGGTCGCGGGCGGTGCTTGGCCATCCGGTGGGTGCCTATTTCGAGGCACACATCGAACAGGGCCCGGTTCTGGAAGACCGTGAGACCACCATCGGCGTGGTCATGGGTTGCCTTGGGCAGAAATGGTTCGACCTGACCCTGACCGGGGTGGAGGCCCATGCCGGGCCGACGCCGATGCACTTGCGCAAGGACGCCCTGGTCGGCGCCGCGCAAGTCGTCAGCGCGGTCAACCGCATCGCCCATGCGCAACAGCCTCACGCTTGCGGTACCGTCGGCTGCCTGACCCTGCACCCTGGCTCGCGTAATGTGATTCCAGGTCAAGTGCAGATGACCATCGATCTGCGCCACTTGCATGCCGACAAGCTGCAAGCCATGGTCGATGAGGTGCGCCAGGTGATCGAAGACACTTGTCTGCAGCACGGTCTGAGCTACGAGCTGACCCCTACCGCCGACTTCCCGCCGCTGGACTTCGACCCCGCCTGTGTCGCCGCCGTGCGCCAGGGCGCCGAGCAGTTGGGCCTGAGCCACATGGACATCGTCAGCGGTGCCGGACACGACGCGATCTTCGTCGCCGAACTGGGCCCGGCCGGGATGATCTTCGTACCCTGCGAGGGGGGGATCAGCCACAACGAAATTGAAAACGCCGCGCCCCAGGACCTGGCTGACGGTTGCGCCGTATTGTTGCGCGCCATGGTCAATGCGGCACAAGGCCAAGGAGGACACGCGGCATGAAGCAACCTACCGAAATCGCCGAGATGAGCGGCGTCGAGCTACTGGCCCGTTACCGCGACAAGCGCCTGTCACCGGTGGAGGTGACCGAGGACGCCCTGGCGCGCATCGAGCGCTTCAACCCGCAGGTCAACGCCTATTGCCATGTTGATCAGCAAGGCGCGCTCGACGCGGCGCGGGCCTCCGAACAGCGCTGGCTCAAGGGCCAGCCGTGCGGCGCACTGGACGGTGTGCCGGCGTCGATCAAGGACCTGACCCTGACCCGTGGCATGCCCACGCGCAAGGGTTCCAGAACCACCTCTGCCACGGGCCCCTGGGAAGTGGATGCGCCCTTCCCGGCCTTTATGCGCAACGCCGGCGCGGTGCTGCTCGGCAAGACCACCACCCCGGAATTCGGCTGGAAAGGTGTGACCGACAACCCGCTCTACGGCATCACCCGCAACCCCTGGGACACGCGCATGACGGCCGGCGGTTCCTCCGGCGGTGCGGCCGCGGCGGCTTCGCTGAACCTCGGGGTGCTGCACCAGGGCAGCGATGCCGGCGGTTCGATTCGCATCCCCTGCGCCTTCACCGGCACCTTCGGGATCAAGCCGACCTTCGGTTACGTCCCCCAGTGGCCGGCCAGCGCCATGACCCTGCTCTCGCACCTGGGGCCGATGACCCGCACCGTCGACGATGCGGTATTGATGCTGCAAACCGTCGCGCGACCGGATAGCCGGGACGGCTTGGCCGGAGCACCACGCAGCACGCCCTGGTTAGCTGAGAGCACTGATCTCAGAGGCCTGCGCATCGCCTACAGCCCGGATTTCGGCTACGTGAAGGTCGATCCGCAGGTGGCCCGGGTGGTGGCCCAGGCAGTGGAGCGCCTGGCGCAACTGGGTGCCCACGTCGAACAGGTCGACCCGGGTTTCAGCGATCCGCTGGAACTGTTCAACACCCTGTGGTTCGCCGGTGCCGCACGACTGGCCGGACAACTGAGCCCGGCGCAACGGGCACAACTCGACCCGGGCCTGCTGCGCATTGCCGAACAGGGCGAACGCATCAGCCTGCACGACTACACGCTAGCGCTGGAAGCCCGCGCGGCGCTGGTGGCGCATATGGCTGAGTTCCATAGCCGCTACGACGTGCTGGTGTCACCCATGTTGCCGATCACCGCCTTCGCCGCCGGGCACAACGTTCCACCGGACTCTGGCCTGGGCGAATGGATGGAGTGGACACCCTTCAGTTACCCCTTCAACCTGACCCAACAACCGGCAGCGTCAGTGCCGTGCGGCTTCGCACAGGACGGGTTGCCCGTCGGCTTGCACGTGGTCGGTGCGCGCTTTGCCGATGATCAGGTGCTGCGCGTATGCCGGGCCTATGAACGGGCATTTCCAAGTCCACATCCTCGGCAGCCTCTGGTGAAAAGCTGAAACCTGATGCACGCTCGAACGCGATGGCTTTCTCTCCAACGTCATTGGTGCACATCCGGGTTGCACGCAAGAAGTTGACGTAGTCCAGGACTCCCGGGATTTCCTGGCGCGGGAAGTGCCGAAACGGGCGCAGGCCGTTTCGATTCGTACGCATTCTGGATGGGTCAGGTAATTAGCAATGTAAAAATTCTTGCAAATGGGCTGCGGCCTGCTAAGCCTTAATTGGACATATTGAACGGCGAATCGCCCCTGGGTGCGATGCGCCTTGCGGATCGACAGTATGCCTTCCTGCATCTCTCCTCTCGCCGGGTGCAGTCGATGACCCAAACGTTGTCACCAGCAGTGCTTCGGGGCTTCCCGTCGTGTCTTGATGTTGGTCCGACCGCAAGGAGGTCGCCCCGTGAAACGTGCGCTGCTCGTTCTCATTTCCTTCCTGGTGTCTCTCCTCATTGCCATCCCGCTGACCGCGGTCGCGCAGACGACGACCGAAACACGCCGTGTGCACGCGCAGGATGCGCCCTATTTTGCGGCTTGTGCACGCGAAGGGCTGAACGAATCGGAATGCGCCGGCCGCCTGATCTGGTTCAAGGCCACGGCAGGCAACGACCGTTTCCACACCTCCGTCTTCCAGCAGCGCGTCGGCGTACTGATCGACTGGTACCGCGTACTGCGCAGCGACCAGCGTGGCGACCGCTTCCGCGCTTGGGGCATTATCAATGATCCGGCCTGCTGCACACCGGGCTCGCCGGACTGCCCGGCGAAGAACCTGGATGAGACCTACGGCATGGACTGGTGCCCGGGCGACGAGGAGATGCTCGGCTACGTCGGACGCAGCGGGTATACCGATCCGGCATGCGACTTTCGCGACGCGCTCCTGAAGGAAGACGACGTGCATGGGCCAGCCGACCAGCGCCAATCGGCCTGCGATCTGAAATTCGGCACTTCCACCGGCGCGCTCGGCATTCGCAAGTTTCCCAACCCGCGCTTCGACAAGGCGGCCTGGCAGCGGCTCAATGGCAACCCCGGCAGCTGGGAAGGCTACAACCGGCCGATTGCGGCCGCCGGCGCAGGCGAGGCGGCGCGCTCGCACCTGCAGGATGGCGCCATCGAGCCGCCCTTTCTGATAGGCACCGCCTGCGGCTCCTGCCACATCGCCTTCGATCCGCTCAACCCACCCGCCGACCCTGCGAACCCCAAGTGGGAAAACATCAAGGGCCTGGTCGGTAACCAGTACTCGCGCATCTCCGAAATCATGGTCTCGGGCATGCCCTCAAACACACTGGAATGGCAGATGTTCGCCCATGCGCGACCCGGCGCCAGCGACACCTCGGCGATTCCGACCGACCAGCTGAACAACCCGGGCACGATCAACGCTCTGATCAACATCGCCAAACGGCCGACCTTCGCCGACGAGCAGGTGCTGAAATGGCGCAAGGTTGACGCTTGCGGCGACGACCGCGACGAAACCCGTTGCTGGTGCGAACCGGGACGCGACGGCAAGTGCTGGAAGAAGTCCCTCGCTCCGGAAACCGTACACCACATCCTGAAGGGCGGCGAAGACTCGATCGGCGCGCTCGAAGCGATCCAGCGCGTGTATTTCAACATCGGTTCATGCTCGGAACAATGCTGGATGAACCACCTCTCCGACCTGCGCCAGATCGACCCTCAGCAGCGTGGCTTCGGCCAGACGCCGTTCAACATCGGCCAGTGCCGGCGCGACTGTCCCAACTTCCGCGCCATCGAGGACCGGCTGCCGAACATCCTCGATTTTTTCATGTCGGCCGAAGCACACGTCACCGATCTGCGTGCCGCGCGCGAAAACCAGTTGCGCGCCACGACACCGGACGCCCGCTATACCGAGCAGGACCTGATCGACACCCTTGAACACGAATTCGGCGACAATGCGGTGGCGCGTGGCAGGGAGATCTTCGCCAACACCTGCGCACGCTGCCATTCCAGCCAGCCGGAAGCGGCGGCTGGGCAGTTCGCCAGCCTCGACTTCCACAAAATCGACCTCGGCAGCGGCATGCGCGAGGATTGGCTGGGCAACGACCGCAGCACCCCGGTCTCCGAAGTCGGCACCTTCCGCTGCCGCGCCCTGCACTCCAACCACATGACCGGCCACATCTGGCAGGAATACGGCTCCGAGACCCTGCGGGCGCAGCCGCCCGACCCCAACGTCAGAGAGCCCGGAGACGGCGGACGCGGCCACTATCGCAACATCTCACTGCTCAACCTGTGGGCACACGCCCCCTTCCTGCACAACAACGCGCTCGGCCCCGAGCTGTGCGGCAAGCCGCAGCACGCCGCGAACGACTTCTATGCGATGCGCCCGCGCTACGTGGACGGCAGCAGCGTGAAGCTGCTGCCCGCCGGGCAGCAACCGGCCTGCTTCGAATACGACCCCAGCGTCGAGGGCCGCTACCGACTGTACAAGATGTCGATGCAGGAGTTGCTGAACCCGGCGCAGCGCATCCCGAAAGTTACCTTGCTGAGCGAGGATGTCACCCTGCGCATCGGCCCACGCCTGTGGGACGGCACTGCGAAGGAAAGGCTGCTTGGCTTCGAACTCACCATCCCGAGCGAAATCGACGGCCGCGGCGTCACCGCCGGCACCATCGGTAACTTCCAGCACAAACGCTTCATCGTCGATCTGGTGCGCGCCAAGACCGCGCCACAGGAGCTCGAGGCGAGTCTGACCCAACGTTTCGGCAAGGACACCGGCGCCAAGGTGCTCGCCGACCTGAAGGTCATCACCGGCGAACTGGTCGGCAAGCCGAATGCGTTGGTGGCGGCACTGAAGGCACGCCCCTATCTGATCAAGCAGATCTACAGCAGCTGCACCGCCGAGATCGAAAACGACGGTCACCGCTTCGGCGAGGATCTGTCCGAAGCAGACAAGAAGGCGCTGATCGCCTTCCTTGCCACCTTCTAAGTGCAAGGGGAGCCGCCATGAGGATCGCCACCTTCGCCATCTGTGCCGTCATCGCCCTCGGCGGATCCGGTTGCGGGTTCTTCGATTCCGACAAAAAGCCCCCGGACATCAGCTTCGCCCCCTATGGCGAAGGCTATTCCGAGAAACCGGATTTCGCCCAGCTGGAGTACCAGTACCCGCTGTCGCCGAAGGATCTCTACAAGATCACACCGAAGAACCTGTCTTTCCTCGATCAGGAGCAGGTCGACCAGATCTATGCCCGGCTGTCAGCCGGGCCGATTCCGGACGGGCCTTTCGAAGGCGACCTGTTCTTTGCGCGCGGTGGCAGCGGCAAGCTGCGCCTGTCGGAAATCGCCGGCGGCGGGCTGCGGGAGCTATTGGTGAATATGGCCGGGCACAAACTCGACCTGGTCGGTGAAACGCTGTGGAAGGGCAAGGTGTTCTATCGCGACGAGCGCCTGCTGCGCAATCGCATCGAGGATCTCGGTACGCTGAAGAAGCTGGGACTGGTCGAGGAAAGCGCCGACCAACCGCTGCAATCCATCAAGTTTAACGGCAAGGATCAATGGCTGCTGTTCCCGGCCAAGCTGCACTGCGGGCAAAGCCTGCTCGACAGCCGGCGCGAGTCGATCATCATCGACTACGCCTTCACCGACGAGCTGCCAGGTTACCGTCGTCTGCCAGACATGATGGCCGGGCGCGACGGCTTCGCGATCCGCGACGAGATCCGTATGGTGCATCCCGGTTTCTATTTAGGCCGCGCCTACATGGACCGCAGCTTCGTGGTGAATTTTGTGCTGTACAACAAGGAGATCGCCGAGCGCGCCCGCGATGCGTTCATGGAAAGTGGCCAGGCACAGCAAGATTGCTGGACTGGCACGCAAGTCGCTCGCGCTCCCGGTGGCCAGTAACCCGAAGCGGATGATGGTCCAGACAGCATGGCAGATGACAATGCTGGCGCTGCTCGGCTGGCTGGCGACGCTATCGGTCATGGCCGGTGAAACGCCGGCCTCCACGCCGCTGGAGGCGGTCGAAGCGCCGGGCGACCCCCTGCCGTCGGCCGGGCGCTCGTTGTTCGATATCCTGCTCGGCCCGCCTGGGCCGATGGGGGAGGCAGTGGTGCCCTTTCCGTTCGCGGCCCTGCTCGGGCGTATCCGTGCCGAGCTGGATGCGAACCAGGCTTCGGGAGGATTGACCGTGGTGCTGATTCCGCTTGGCCGATCGTTGCAGCGCCCTGCCGTGGCGGACATACAGGCGTTTCACCAGCCGCGCGTAGTCGCCGCCGTCACGGGCGAACCACCCGCCGCTGCAGCGGCCGGCCACCTCTACCTGAAGGACCGCCTGTATATCGGCTACCACGAAGGCGCGGCTGCGCTAGAGGTGATCAGCTACAATGAAACCGCTGGCCGCTTCGAGTTCCAGGTCGTGCACAACTACCGCGCGGACAATCGTCCCACGCTGCGCTACGCCAACCGTGCGCTGTGCCTGGCCTGTCATCAGAATGCCGCGCCGATCTTCTCGCGCCCCTCCTGGGACGAAACCTCCGCCAGCCCGGCAGTGGCTGCGCGCCTCGCAGCCACCGGCCAACCCTATTACGGCATCGCCTGGCGCCACGGTGTGGACTTGCCTGATGCGATCGACGCCGCGACTGCCCGCTCCAACCAGTTCACCCTTGCCCAGCGTCTGTGGCGCGAGGGCTGTGCCGTGACAACGCGCGCGAAGGCCATCGCCTGCCGCGCCGAGGCTCTACGCGTGGCGCTGCGCTACCGACTCGGCGGCGGCCGCACGATGACGCTCGACACGCCGACCGCCCGGCGCGATCTGGTCGAACCCCTACTGACCCATTGGCGTGCACGCTGGCCGTCCGGCCTGCCCTTACCCGACCCTCAACTGCCCAACCGTCAGCCGTTCTCTGCCATCGACCTTTCCGGCACAGTCACTGCTGCTCTACCGAGCGGCCTGGCCGCCCGCAGCATCGCCGACATCGGCGCCGCGTTCGACCCGTTGACGCTGCGCCCGCCATTGGCGATCTGGCGCGGGCAAGATAGCGCCGACGTTGCCCGCTTCGTCCACGCTCTGTCACTGTTCTTCTCGCAAACCGATATCGGCCTGCTGGGCCGGCAACTCGCCGCAGCACCCGATGCGCCGCGACACAGTGTCACCTTGATCTGTCGCGAGCGCGTGGGCACTGCCCGGCTCGATCTCGACTGCGACGGTGCCGAGGGCAGCCGCCTGCTGGCACGGCTCAACCTGCAAGGTGGACTCATTGCCGCGGGCAGCATCGACCGCCTGAGCCTGCCAGGTGCTGACCATAGCGGCCCTATCACACTCAGTCATGGCACGCCGCGCGCAGACGCCGCGGAGATCGGCTTCACCCTCGCAGAGCACGCCGACGGTGTGCGCAGTGCCCGTGGCGAAGGCATCCGCAGGCTGTGGCTGACCCGCGCGCGCGGCGATACGCCAGCGACCGCCAGGCTCGAGCTCGTGGCGGATCTCGCCCCGCTGGACGCCGCTATCGATGCGCTGGCGCAGACCACCCTGGCAGGTGACAGCGATGCCTTCGATGCGCAAGCGCTACGCCGGGACGCGCTGCTGACACCCCTGTTTGCCCGGCTCGGCGTTCCTTTACCGGCAGGCCAACGGCCCCCGCTGCCGCCGGCGCGGCTGGCCGATGTCGCGTCCGGTCGCGACATGGCGATGGCAGCGGACCTGCTGCCTTTCGTTCGGCAGTGCGGTTTATGCCACAGCGCAGCGAGCAGATTTCCGCCAGGATTCCTGCACGGCGACGATAGCCGCGTGCGCGCCAACCTGGCCGACTGCGCGGAACGCATCCTGTACCGCCTGCAGATGAACCACCTGACGGCCGCCGCGCAGCTGAAAACGCCGATGCCGCCACCGGCCGCCGCCCATGCTCCCGGCTTCGCCCAGTCCGCCGATCTCCCGGCGATGCTGAGCACACTGGAAACCCTGACGCGCGCGCGCGGTGGCCTGGGCGGCGACGCTGTACTCGAGCGCCCTTACCCAAGCTTGGCACCTTGCGCCCCACCCATTGACCCGGACCAAGGAGAACGCAGGTGACCGACCCATCCCGCCACCCGGCCCTGCTGCGCTGGTCAGGCCGAGCCCTCCTGCTGTTGCCCTGGATTCTCCTGGTGCTCGGCGGTCTCTACGCCGCAGTGCGCTTCCTGCCTGATGTTGCGGTGCAGTACAGCGACCCCGTAGAGCACTTCAAATACGGCTCCACGGGCGGCGAGCGTGAATCCGGCTTTCCCTATTGGATCTGGCAGGCCCTGCCTCAGGTCTGCGCCGACGATCTGCCTGGCGGCTACGCCTCGCTCGGCCTGATCTACGAACCCGGCCGCGACCTGCCGGTCGGCGTGTCAAAGCGACGCAATCTCGGGCTGGACCGCGTATTTCTGAACTGCGCGGCGTGTCACACCAGCACGGTGCGCGATGCAGTCAACGGCGAACCGCGACTGATCGTCGGCATGCCGGCTCACCGCTTCGACATCCGCGCCTTCGAAATTTTCTTCTTCAACTGCGCCGCCGGGCCGAAGTTCACCAGGGAATTCATCGTACCGGAGATCGACCGCCTCGCCGGCGGCCTCAACCCTCTCGACCGCTACGTGGTCTATCCGGTGGCCATCGCGCTGATGCGCGAGCGCTTGCTGATGCTGCGCGGGCGCTTCGAGTTCGTCTTCGACCAACCCGAATGGGGCCCGGGCCGGGTCGATACCTTCAACTCAGCGAAGGTGCTGTTCAACTTCCCAATGATGCAGTTGCCACCGCAGGAACGGCTCGGCGCGTCCGACTTTCCGTCAATCTGGAACCAGCGCAAGCGCATGACGCGCGACGACGGCGGGCGTATGGAGCTGCACTGGGACGGCAACAATTCCCATACTGAGGAACGCAACAAGAGCGCTGCCTTCGGCACAGGCACCACGCCGCCGACGATCGACCTCGCCGCCATCGGGCGGGTGGAAGACTGGCTGTTGGATCTGGCGCCACCGCCCTACCCCTACCCCATCGACCACGCGCTGGCGGCACGCGGGGCACCGCTCTATACGCAGTACTGCGCCGGCTGTCACGGAGCCAGCGGGCAGGACTTCAAGGGCGCGAAGGTCGGCCATGTGACTGCGCTCGCACAGATCGGCACCGACCGCGCGCGGCTCGATTCCTACACCCGCGATCTTGCCGTCAACCAGGCCACGCTGTACGCCGGCTATCCGCACCGCTTCCGTCATTTCCGCAAGACCTGGGGCTACGCCAACATGCCTCTGGACGGCCTCTGGCTGCGCGCGCCCTACCTGCACAATGGTTCCGTTCCGACCCTGCGCGACCTGCTCGAGCCGTCTGCCGCCCGGCCGATCACTTTCATTCGCGGCAACGATGTGTACGAGCCGCAGCGGGTGGGCTTCTTCGCCGACCTTCCGGCGGCCACGCCGTCGGCACCCGCGTTGGCCGATGGCCCGCGCCTGCTCCTGTTCGACACCCGTCAACCGGGTAACAGCAATGCCGGTCATGAGGGACACGATTACGGCACCGAACTGCCGGCGGCCGACAAGGACGCCCTGATCGAGCATCTGAAGACCTTCTGAGCGCCATAGGAGACTGATCATGCAACCTACCTTCCGTACGCGTGACCCGGGCCGCCACGGCGGTCCCGGCTTCGCGCGCAACCTCGGCCGCAGCCTGCTCGCGGTGCTCGTCGTGCTGCTGGTACTGGGTGCCGGCGGTGGGGTCTTCACCTGGTACAAGTTCTTCCGCGAGGAGCCGCAACCCGAATGGGTTACCAACGATCCGGACATGCGCTTCAAGTACGGCTCGATCGGCGCGGAGCGCGACGCCGGCATCCCCTACTGGATCTTCTACGTGCTGCCGCGCATCTTCCCCGACAAGCTGCCTGGCCCCGGCGGCTATGCTTCACTCGGCGTGGCGTGGGAGGAAGGCCAGGAGTTGCCGGTGGGCTTCTCGAAGAAGGTGGTCGGTTTTGCGCGTGTCGCCAACAACTGCGCCGCCTGCCACACCGCCAGCTATCGCACTGATGCCGATTCCACGCCGGTCTTCGTGCCAACCGGACCGAACCATACACTCAACCTGTGGGCTTTCTTCCGCTTCCTGGTCGACTGCGCGAAGGACCCGCGCTTCAACGCCGACAACCTGATGGCCGAGATCCGGCTGGTCACGGATCTGTCCTTCATCGATCGCGTGATCTACCGTTTCCTGCTCATCCCGATCACGAAAAAGACCCTGCTTGAGCGCGAAGAGCAGTTCGCCTGGCTCTACCGCGAAGACTTTCCGCCCTGGGGGCGCGGGCGCGACGACGCCATGAACCTGACCAAATACTTCATGATCCGCTGGCCAATGGACAACAGTTTCGGTCCCACCGACATGCCCTCGCTGTGGAACCTGAAGAAATATCGGCCGGAACAAGGCATGCGCATGAACTTCGCAGGAGACAGCCACGATCCGTATTCGGTGATCATCGACTCGGCGCTGGGGCTTCTCGGCGCCGCACCGAAGGACAACGACGCGTTTCTCGCCCAGGTGCGCTGGCTGCAGGACTACGTCTCGAACAAGCCGGCACCGGAATATCCTTTCCCGGTGGATGCAACGAAGGCCGGGCGCGGCAAGGCGGTGTTCGACAGCACCTGCGCCGCCTGCCACGCCTCGGCCCGTACCGGCACCATAGTGCCGCTGGCAGAGGTCGGCACCAACCGCGACCGCCTCGATACCTGGAGCGATAAGGCTGCCATCGAAGCCAACAAGGTGGTGAGGGAGATGGGCATCGAGCGCCCCGGTCTGGTCGAGGAGCCGCTGCGCGGTTACATCGCCGCCTTCCTGGACGGCATCTGGCTGCGCGCGCCCTACCTGCACAACGGCTCCGTGCCGACACTGCGCGACCTGCTCGAGCCGCCGGAGCAACGCCCCGCCGTGTTCTGGCGCGGCTATGACGTCTACGATCCGATCCGCGTAGGCTTCGTAACCCAGAGCCCGGAGGCCCAGCGCATCGGCACCCGCCACGAGGTCAGTGCGAAGGGCGGCGGCAACCAGGGCCACACGTTCGGCACCGGGCTGCCGGCGCAAGACAAGGACGCCCTGGTGGAATACCTGAAAACATTGTAAGGCGGACGAAAGCAGCAGCATGACGAACGCCTTGCGCTGCTCAATCCTGCTCGCCTCGAAGGCTACCGAGTTCTACCTGCGGCCAGGTGGATTAGCCCCCGCCGGAACGTGCTGGACACCTTCGAGCTGCCGCTTTTAGCGCCAGACTTCACCCTGCGTCTGGCCTGGCATCCCCGAAATCACGCCGACCCGGCCGTTACCTGGCTACGCGAATTGATCAAAGACGCGATAGGAGATGTGCAGAGCAATTGCTTGCCAGAGCGGGCTCGCCTTTACCCGTTGCAGCACATCGAGCAACAGGCTCTGGATCTGCCACGCGTTTGCGGGGCAAACACCAGGGTTACCAACAACCCGCTCAATGCATTGAACGGGAGTACTATTCATCCCCTTGCATTCAGCGCTACGCATCATCCTCAAGGACAACAGCGTGAACAAAAAAACAGGTATCAGAGCCCAGCAGGCCGACCAGACCAAGGCTCGGATTCTCAAGGCCGCAGTCAAGGTCTTCACCCGTGATGGTTATGCGGGCGGGCGGATCGAACAGATTTCCAGCGAGGCCGAATCCAACGACCGGATGATCTATTACTATTTCGGCAGCAAGGAAAACCTCTTTGTCCGGGTGCTTGAACACACTTATGAAGCCTTCAACCAAGCCGAAAGCATGCTGCGCCCGGACCTTTCGAACCCCGTGCAGGCCCTGCGTGATCGGGTAGCATTCGTCTGGCATTACTACGTAAAGCATCCGGAATTCGTCGCTATCCTCAATATCGAAAACCTGCACGAGGGCACGCACGCCAGGCAGTCCAGTGAGCTTCGTCGCTTGTCCGGCACCACGCTGGGCGTGATCAAACCGATCATCGAAGCGGGTCAGCGCCAGGGGGTGTTTCGCCAGGACATCGACATCAATCACGTTTACCTGATGATCGCCTCGCTCTGCTATTTCTATAATTCCAACCGGCACACCCTCACCTCATTCCTGGGTCAAGACCTGGCGGATCAAGGCCAGCAGCAGGGCTGGCTGGCGTTCATCAGCGATCTGGTGGTGCGCGGTGTGCTGACACTACCTGCGCCTCAGTTACCCTCTGATCAATGAGTGCCGGGGTTGGCTCGCAAGTGCGCGACCTTCTGCTCCAGCCCTTGCCACGCAGGTTCAGCCGAGGCGAAGCGATTGCGCAGGTAGGCCGTCAGTTCGGCGATCTGCCGGTTGGACAGGCTGTCCTTGAAGCCGGGCATATAACCAAGGTCCGGCGTCGCCGGGTTGGAGATGCCTTGCAAAATGACCTTCAGCAGATTGTCTGGCAGTGTGCTGTGAAGGTTGGTATTGGTTGCCAGCGACGGGCTGACACCAAAGAGTTTCGGCCCAAGGCCATCGGCGTGACAGCCCTGGCAGGAACCTTCGAACACCCGCCGACCATTGCTCAACGACACGGCTGTGACACTGGGTTGCGCTACGGTCTGGGTGCTTGAGCGAGTCTGTGCTTGCGCCGTGCCATCGAGCGACGCGAGGTACACCGCCATCGCCCGTATGTCTGTCTTCGGCAACTTCGCCAATTCACTCACCACTGGCCCCATCGGTCCCGCAGCGACACCGTGGGCATCGGAATAACCGCTGCTCAGGTAGGTAAACAATTGATCTTCAGTCCACGGCGTAGGCGACTTGGATAAGCCATTGAGCGCAGGGGCTTCCCAGCCATCGACCATGCCGCCCGCGAGGAAATTTTTGCCGCCCTTCTCCGCCCCCATCAGGTTGCGCGGTGAATGACAGGCCGCGCAGTGACCCAGGCCATTGACCAGGTAGGCGCCGCGATTCCACTGCTCGCTGCGTTGCGGCTGCACCTGGATTTCACCCTTGCGCAGGAACAACGCGTTCCAGCCCGCCATGAGCGGGCGCATGTTGAACGGGAACTGCATGTCGTTGACCTTGGCGGGCTGGCTCACCGGGGCCTGGGACATCAGGTACGCGTACAGTGCCTGCATATCGGCGTCGTTGATATTTCTGAAGGCCGTATAAGGAAATGCCGGATACAGATTCTTGCCATCGCGACTGATGCCATCGCGCATCGCCCGCTCGAATGCGGGGTAGGACCAATTGCCAATCCCGGTTGTCGGGTCAGGTGTGATGTTGCTGCTGTACAGCGTTCCGAAAGGCGTCTGCATGGGCAACCCGCCCGCATTGGTCGCGCCGCCTGGCGCTGTATGGCATACCGCGCAATCGCCGACTGCCGCCAGCAAACGCCCTCGCTCCAGGGTCGCCGCAGACCAGGTGCCCGCGCCGGGTGGCGTGATCGGTGCGATTTCCGCACGCCAGGGCAAAGCCGTGGCAGCCACGCCCAGTATCGCGCCGAATGCGGCGAACAATGAGCCGAATAACCATTTCGAGCGGTTGGCCTTTGGCGAATCCGGGGGATTGGCATTCGCTTCGTCCGCCGAGCCTTTGAGCGCGGCCAGCACACGCTCAGCGGTGATCGGCAGTTCACGAAAGCGAATCCCGGTGGCGTCGTAGATCGCATTAGCTATGGCTGCCGCGCTCGGCACTGCCGCCGACTCACCCGCGCCCATGGGTGCTTCATTCTGGCGCGGCATCATCAGCACGTCGATTTCCGGCACCTGGGGGAATGTCAGGATCGGGTAACCGCCCCATTCCTTGCTGGCAACGGCGGACTCTTCAAAGGTCACGCGCTCCTTGAGCACGCGACTGGTGGACTGAATCACATTACCGTGAATCTGATGCTGCACGCCGGCCGGGTTGATCATCATCCCGGCGTCATGACCGATCACGACCCGGGTGACGGACACTTCGCCGCTGCGCTTGTCCACCGCCACGTCCGCGACCCACGCCGCCCACGCAGCGCCGAAGCCTGGAAATTTGCTGTGAATGTAACGGGCATAGGCAAATCCACGGCCACGCAGGATGTTGTCTTGTTCCGGGATTTGCATCGGCTGCGTACGCGGCGTCCATTCGGCGCGGGCAGCCGTGGCCTTGACCAGATCCGAGGCGCGTTCATCATTCAGATAGCGCAGGCGGTACTCGACAGGGTCGACGCCCGCGGCAAAGGCCAACTCATCGATATACGACTCATGGGCGAAGGTATTGGGCAGCGCCGACACGCCCCGCATCCACGACGCCCGAACGATGGGCGCCATGTCATTAACGCTCACGCGCATGTGTTCGAAGTCGTAGGGTGGGATCGAGGTGCGGTCACCCATCTCGAACATCGCCGCTACCGGTTCGACCCGCCCTGTCAGCAGCAGTGCCAAGGTCGGCGCACCGTTGGACGGGTAGCTGGTCTGGAAATCGTAACCGGCCACACCACCCTCGGCATTGATGCCGCCATCGACTTCCATCAGTTGCGCCGTGCCCTTGGGCTCCCAGACATGCTCCTGTTCGCGGGTCAGTTGCACCCGTACGGGAAGGCCGACGGCCCGGGACAGCAACACCGCATCGGCACACACGTCGTCGGCGCAGTTGCGCCCGTAACAACCGGCCGCTTCCATGCGGATGATCTCGATCCGCTCTTCCGGATACTCCAGCAGCCACGCCAGGTCAGCGCGCAGCAAATGCGGGTTTTGCGTGCCGGACCAGACACGAATGCCGTCCTCGTGATAGTCCGCCAGCCCGCAGGACGGACCAATGGAGGCGTGAAGCTGGTACGGCCACAGGTAGGTGCGGGCCATGCGCTCGCTGGCCTGCTCCAGCGCTTGATCAACATTGCCCTTGTCCAGCACGACGCGCTGCACCCGGGGGTTGTCGCGAATGGCCTGCGCGATGTCACCCATGTCCGGCAGTTTGTGGTTCCAGGCTTTCCAGGTGACTTTCAGCGCCTGGGCGGCCTTGGCGGCCTGTTCTTCACGCAGGGCGACCACGCCGACAAAATCGCGAATCACCACCACCCGCACGATGCCGGGAATGTGCGCGATGGAGGACTCGTCCACCTCCAGCAGGCTGTTGCCGACGAAATCACCGCTGTCGAGCCCGGCATAAGGCGGGCGAATCACCCGGCCATGAAGCATGTCCGGCAGCCGCATGTCATGCACGTAGGTGAGCTCACCGGTGGCTTTGCCGGGAATGTCCACCCGCGCTGCGCCCTTGCCCACCAGCCGATAATCTTCCAGACGCTTGAGTGGCGCATCGCCAGAAATCGTCAACTGGTCACGCTCGCCTTCCACCAATTCGGCAAACGTGAACTGGCGACCGTCTTCGCTGCTGACGACCCCGCTGTTTATACGCAAGGTGTCAGCCGCAACGGCTAAACGCTGGGCCGCCCGAGCCAGCAAAAATCGCCGGGCTTCAGCTGCCGCGTTACGCAAGGGGATGGCCGAAATCTGGATGGTCGCACTGGCGATGGTTGCGCCCTGGTTCGGCGCGCTGTCGGTATCGCCAAGGACCATACAGACTTGATCCAGCGCCAGGTCCAGCTCTTCAGCGACGATTTGTGCCAGCGAAGTACGAATCCCGGTGCCCAGATCCACGTGGCCGTTGAACCCATAGACTTTGCCGTCGTCGTTGACCGCAATGAACAACGCCAGCTCCTGGGGTTTGATCACGGGCACGCCACCTTTGGCCAGGGGGCCGGACGGTGGCTGGATCTGATCGACGATCAACAAGACGCCGGACTTGGTCAACAGCTGAGCACGGGTGAGCGTTGCATGGGTCATGGTCATCGATCCGTTCAAGACGTTTGACGGGCGGCACGCAGTACCGCACGAAGAATTTCGATATGAGTGCCGCAGCGGCAGAGATTGGCCGACAACTCGTTGCGAATCTGCGCCTCGCTGGGGTGCGGATTGCGGTCGAGCAAGGCCTTGGCCGTCATGATCATGCCGTTCATGCAGTAGCCACACTGCGCCGCCTGCTCATCAATGAAGGCCTGCTGCACCGGGTGCGGGTGCTCGCGGGTACCGATGCCTTCGAGGGTGGTGATTTCCCTGCCTTCGGCGCCGGACAACGGGAACACACACGCCCGCGCCGCAACGCCATCGATGATCACCGTGCAGGCACCGCACTCGCCCAGGCCACAACCGTATTTCGGGCCGTTGAGCTGTAAATCGTTACGCAGTACCAGTAACAGCGGCGTATCGGCCATGGCACAGACCGTAGTGGTCTGGCCATTGACTCGCAGCGTCACGGTCTTTTCCGGCACTCGTGCTTGCTCACTCATGTCGCACTCCCTGGGTGTTACCGTCCGCCCTCTTTAGGTGCGGCTTTTTTTATTAAGTAACCACTACATGAAAAAGGCGTGACCGGGGCCGCATGTGCGTACTGCGCAGATCGAGCGCAGTGCCATTGCGGGTTACAGAGCTTGAAGAGGGGGTTGGCTACCGACTCTTCACGTTACCCCTGACTACATTTTTTCATGAAGTGACCACTTCATGAATCAGAGGCAAGAAGAATGCCAGGGGCGGCTTGTCAGTCGTTAATCGTCGGCGTCATCGATCATTTTGCGCAGCAGATACAGCATCGCGACGCGCTCGGCCGGGTTGAGGTTACCCATGGTCAGTTCGCTGACGCGGGCAGCATGGGGCTCGGTGTCACGCACCAATTGATGACCACTGTCGGACAGGCCAACGATGACTTTGCGCCGATCTTGAGGGTCTGGTTCCAGGGTGATCAGGTCGCGCGCCTTGAGCCGCTCGACGATGCCTCGAATGGTCGCCTGATCCACCGCAGTGGCCTTGACCAGCTCGGTCAATGAGCTCGGCCCGCTGTCACGCACGGCGCACAGCGTGATGAACTGCACGGCGGTCAGCTGCGAATCGTCGATGTTCTGCTGGAAGATCGCCATATTGCGCTGGTAAGCCTTGCGCAGCAAATGACCGACCTGCTCGGAAAAGGCATAGGGCGCGGTTGTCTGTGGGGTGTTGTCTGTCGTATCCGGCACGGCGGGCTCTATCAAAAAAAAGTAAGTGGCGTTTACATTAACCTGCGAGGGGGATCAAGGTAACTCAATCGTGGTGGGTCACTGTCCCGGCCCCCCTCTTTTATATCACCGCGCGATAGAGGCCTGCGGCGCGACCACATCACCGCCCAGGACCACCGCCTGATCATCGAGGTAGATATCGCAATGGCGCAGCGGGATGTCCAGGTGGCACGGGGTTTTTCGGGTGCCGCCCACCTCGGTATTGGGCCCGGTGGAGAACAGGAAGTTGCCGTAGAACGCCCGGGCATCCATGCACATGCCGTCGTTTTTGTCATGCAAGCCCATGGCGGTCCACTGCGCACGCGGTTGCAAACCCCAGCCGATATGGGAGATGCCGTACACCTCGGGGTCGTTGAAGTACTTCATGTAGTCGCGCAGGTATTCGGCCTCGAAGCCACCATGGATCGAGGTAATGAAGCCCTTTTCGATTTCCAGGGTGATCTTCTCTCGCGAGTAATTCTTGAACGGCAACAGGATATCGCCGACGTCGATCACCAGTACGCCCTCGGCGGTTTCCTCGTTTGGCCAGGAGAATAGAAACCCGCTGGGCCAATGATCCCAACGCCCCGGCTCATCGGCAAAACCGTACTCGGTGACCGCAGGGTATTGCCCGAGCAACGCCTTGAAATCGCTGCCGGCCCTGGACTTCACGTGGATCGAGCGCGCCTGCTTCAGCAGCTTCTCGGCCGCCATCACCCGTTCTTTGTCCGCCAGCGTAGGCAGCATCCGCGCCAGCACTTCCGGTGGTTCGACCGCCAATAGTATGCGCGTCCCGGTCTTGAGGATCTGCTCCTGCTCCGGCGAGTGCAGCAACATCATGGTGTCGATCACCAGGTCCGCCGCTTCCAACGCCCGTTGCGCGGCGATATTGCCGGTCAGCGCGGTGTCGCCGCAGTAAGCGGTCATGTCATTGCCCATGGCCATAGGGTGGTTGAACGACGGCAACTCGACCGCATAGACCTTGGCCCCAAGACGCTGGGCGGCGTCCATGGCTGCCCGCACGGTCCGCGGGTCGGAGTAGTGGCTTTTCAGCACCGCAACGCTTTGGGTCGAGTCCACTTTCGACAGTTGCAACACGTGTTCAAACATCTGGGTCAGTTCGCAATCGCTTACCGGCATTTTTTTGTCTTCCTCTTAACCTGTTGAGTTGGTTCGACGCCTCGCGCCCTGTGCACCAAAGCAAGGCAACGAGCCTGGCGCCTGCACGAATTTGAAGTGTATACGCTATTTATTAACGATAAAACATCAAATTGACGGGCGCTTGATGAGAGGGGGCTAAACGTTACAAAGCAACACAACCCCAATAACCAATGGTTACAAAGCGTTACGCGCGCCGTTTATCGTTGATTTTTTATTTTTCAATTGTGCTATTCCAATTGAAAAAGAATAGCGTATACACTGCAAATCACGGCGAGACGACAACCTGATCTCACCGGCCACATATTCAAATCGAAGGAAAAGCCCCATGCGAAACAAACAAAAAATCGCAATCGTCGGCGCCGGTCTAGGTGGCGCTGCTGCTGCCACGCTGTTACAGAAAGCCGGGTTCGAGGTCGATATTTATGAACAGGCGCCAGAGTTTTCCCGTATTGGTGCGGGCATTCATATGGGCCCGAACATCATGAAAATCTTCCGCCGCATGGGCATTGAGCAGAAGCTGAGCGACATGGGTTCGCACCCCGACTTCTGGTTCAGCCGCGACGGCGCCAGCGGTGACTACCTGTCCCGCATCCCCCTGGGTGAATTCGCTCGCAAGGAATACGGCGCGGCTTACATCACCGTGCACCGCGGGGACCTGCATGCCCTGCAAATGTCGACCATTGCGCCGGGCACTGTGCACTTCAACAAGCGCCTGACCGGGATAGAGGAAACCGATGAACTGGTGCGCCTGCGCTTCAGCGACGGCACCACCACCGAGGTCGACATCGTCATCGGTGCCGATGGCATCAACTCCAGAATTCGCGAAGAGTTGCTCGGAGCGGAAAGACCGCTGTACAGCGGCTGGGTTGCGCATCGCGCCTTGATTCGCAGCGAGGCGCTGGCCAAGTACGACATGGACTTTGAAAACTGCGTGAAGTGGTGGAGCGAAGATCGTCACATGATGGTCTACCACACCACCAGCAAGCGCGATGAGTACTACTACGTCACCGGCGTACCGCACCCGGCCTGGGACTTCCAGGGCAGCTTTGTCGATAGCAGCCGCGACGAAATGTACGACGCCTTCCAGGGCTATCACCCCACCGTTCAAGCGTTGATAGAATCCAGTGAAAGCGTGACCAAATGGCCGCTGCTCAATCGCAATCCACTGCCGCTCTGGAGCCGTGGCCGGATGGTGTTGCTGGGCGATGCCTGTCACCCGATGAAGCCGCACATGGCGCAAGGCGCGGGCATGGCCATCGAAGATGCCGCCATGCTGACCCGCTGCCTGCAGGAAACCGGCCTCACCGATTACCGCACCGCGTTCAAGCTGTACGAAGCCAACCGCAAGGACCGCGCCTCGCGAGTACAGGCCGTGTCCAATGCCAACACCTGGCTGCGCACCCAGGAAGATCCGGCCTGGGTCTACGGTTATGACCTCTACAGTCACCCACTGAAATCGGAAGTGGCCGCATGAGCACGTTCATTCATGGCGGCAACGTTCAAGCCAATGGTATCCGCCAGCATTACCTGCGTTATGGCGGCCAGGGCAGCACCGGCAAACCAGTCCTGCTGCTGATTCCCGGCATCACCAGCCCGGCCATCACCTGGGGGTTCGTCGCCGAGCGCCTGGGTCAGCATTTCGATACCTACGTACTGGACGCTCGTGGCCGCGGCCTGTCCTCCACCGGACCGGGCCTGGATTACGGCACCGACGCCTGCGCCGATGACATCGGCGCATTTGCCAAGGCCTTGGGCATCAATGCCTATCACTTGGTGGGCCACTCCATGGGCGCGCGCTTTGCCGTACGCAGCGCCGTGCGTAATCCGGCAGGCCTGCAAAGCCTGGCACTGATCGATCCGCCCGTTTCCGGCCCGGGTCGGCGCGAGTACCCGAGCAAGCTGGCGTGGTACGTGGACTCGATCCGCCAGTCACTGACCGGGATGGACGCTACCGCCATGCGCACCTTCTGCCCGACCTGGACCGAGGAGCAGCTGCAAGTCCGCGCCGAGTGGCTGCACACCTGCTACGAACCTGCCGTCGTCCGCGCCTTCAACGATTTCCACGAGGTGGACTTTCATCAAGATCTGCCGCACCTGCCTGTCCCTGCCCTGCTGATCGTTGCCGGCCGCGGCGGCGTGATTCAGGCCGGGGACGAAGCAGAAATTCGCGATCTGCAACCCGGCATCCAGATTGCTCGCGTTGAAAACGCGGGACACATGATTCCGTGGGATGACCTCGAAGGTTTTTTCGCGGCTTTCGGCGATTTCCTCGGCCAGCCCCTGACCTGAATTCAACGCACGTTGCAAAGGAGACATTTTGTGATCAAGCCTTATCGTATCGGCCAGATTGTGCCAAGTTCCAACACCACCATGGAAACCGAGATCCCGGCGATGCTGGCAGCACGCCAACTGATCCGCCCCGAACGTTTCACCTTTCACTCCAGCCGCATGCGCATGAAGCAGGTGCGCAAGGAAGAGCTGGCGGCAATGGATGGCGAATCCGATCGCTGCGCGGTCGAGCTGTCTGACGCCAAGGTCGACGTGCTGGGTTATGCGTGCCTGGTGGCGATCATGGCCATGGGCCTGGGTTATCACCGCCAGTCCGAGCAGCGGCTGCGCAAGGCCACCGCCGACAACGACGCCAATGCGCCGGTCATCACCAGCGCCGGCGCCTTGATCGAAGGCTTGAAAGTCATGGGCGCCAAACGCATTGCCATTGTCGCGCCGTACATGAAGCCGCTGACCGAACTGGTGGTGGATTACATTCGCGAAGAAGGTTTCGAGGTGGTGGACTGGCGCGCCCTGGAAATTCCCGACAATCTGGCCGTCGCCCGCCACGATCCGTCCAACCTGCCCGCCATTGTGCGCGACATGAACCTTGAAGGCGTGGATGTGATCGTCCTGTCGGCCTGCGTGCAGATGCAATCGCTGGGAGTGGTCTCGCAAGTCGAGGCCGAAACCGGCAAACCGGTACTCACCGCCGCCATCGCCACCACCTACGCCATGCTCAAGGCACTGGACCTGGAGCCCATCGTTCCGGGTGCGGGCGCGTTGCTGTCTGGCGCTTATAAATAGGAGCGTATCATGAGCCAAGAACAAAGCGCCGACGCCAACTATCAGGGTGTGTGGGGCCAGCGCATCGGCTTTGGCAACAAGCCTGCGCTGCTGATGATCGATTTCATGCAGGGCTATACCCAAGAAGGCGCACCGCTGTACGCGCCAGGCGTGGTCAGCGCTGTCGCCGAGAGCGTCGAACTGCTGGCCTGCGCCCGCCAACATGAAATCCTGGTCGTGCATACCAACATTCGCTACCACCCAGGGCACTTTGCCGACGGCGGTATATGGGTCAAAAAAGCCCCCGTGATGAAAGACATGGTCGAGGGCAACCCACTGGCAGCCTTCTGCGAGCCGGTGCTGCCCAACCCCGATGAAGTGGTGATCAGCAAGCAATACGCCAGCTCGTTTTTCGGCACCAGCCTGGCGTCGATGTTGCACGCCCAAGGCATCGACACCGTGGTACTGGCTGGCTGCTCGACCAGTGGCTGTATTCGCGCGACGGCGGTAGATGCCGTGCAGCATGGATTCCGGACCATCGTTGTTCGCGAATGCGTCGGCGATCGACACCCCGCGCCACACGAAGCCAACCTGTTCGACATTGATAGCAAGTATGGCGATGTGGTGAGTAAACAGGAGGCCATGAAGCAGTTCAGGAAATGAGAGGGCCATTGGTTTTCCCGGGCTGGCACAGCGTCCTCCGGGCAAGCCTGCAACCTCCACAGATTCACGCTTTTACCGAATAACCGGCAGAAATGGATATCTGCCGTCGAACCAGGCCGTAGAGCACTGGTCGCCAAATACTGAGCAAGGGTCGACATCACACCCTGCCCAGTCTTCTGACACTGCCTTTGGAAGCCGCCGACCGGTGCTGCCAAAGCATTGATCCGCGGCTAAACAACAATCACAAAGTCACCGCCAGGAGACACCCCGATGCCCTCTGCAAATGTAAGTACACCCACTGCGACCACCGTCGCCGACCCAGTCCAGGCGCTTTACCGCAAGATCACCTGGAAGCTTATCCCCTTCCTCTGCTTCTGCTATCTGGCCTCTTATCTGGACCGGATCAACGTCGGCTTCGCCAAACTGCAAATGCTCGAGCATCTGCAGTTCAGCGAAACCGCTTTCGGCCTGGGCGCCGGTCTGTTTTTCGTCGGCTATATCATTTTCGAGGTTCCGAGCAATCTGGTCCTGGAAAAAGTCGGGGCGAAGATCTGGATCGCCCGCATCATGATCACCTGGGGCCTGCTCTCGGCCTGCACCATGCTCGTCACTTCCACCACGCAGTTCTACATCCTGCGCTTCCTGCTCGGCGCCGCCGAAGCGGGCTTTCTGCCGGGGGTGCTGTATTACCTGACCACCTGGTTCCCGACCTATCGCCGCGGCCGCATCATCGCCTTGTTCATGATCGGCCTGCCGTTGTCCAGCGTGCTCGGCGGCCCGCTGTCCGGCTGGATCATGGGGCATTTCGATAACGCTGGCGGCCTGCGCGGCTGGCAGTGGCTGTTCCTCCTCGAAGCGATACCCAGCGTACTGCTCGGTGTGCTGACCTTCTGGGCCTTGCCGAACAACTACCGCCAGGCCAAATGGCTCAACGATGACGAGAAAAACCTGCTGGAACAGGAACTGCGCGCCGACGACGCCGACTCCACCGGCAGCAAGCACAGCTTTCGCGACGGTTTCTTCAACCTGAAGGTGTGGATGCTCGGCGGCATCGACTTCTCGATCTTGCTCAGCGCCTACGCCATGGGGTTCTGGATGCCGACCTTCATCCGCAACGCCGGCGTGGTCGATACCTTCCACATCGGCGTGCTCACCGCGCTGCCGAGCATCGCCGCGTTGCTGGGCATGCTGTTGATCGGCGCCAGCTCCGACAAACACCGCGAACGCCGCTGGCACATCATCGTGCCCTTCCTGGTGGGCGCGGCAGCCATGGCCAGTGCGCCCTTCTTTGTCGACAATGTGGTGGCGACCGTGGCGCTGTTCGCTGTTGCGTCGGCGGCGATCATCGGCGCGGTGCCGGTGTTCTTCAGCCTGCCGGCAACCTTTCTCAAAGGCACCGCGGCGGCCACCGGCTTCGCCCTCGCCTGCTCGGTGGCGAACATCGCCGGGCTGGTCAGCAACTCGCTGATGGGCGTGGCCATCGACGTCACCGGCAGCAGTGCCGGCGCACTGTGGTTCTTCGCCGGCTGCCTGATTCTCAGCAGCTTCCTGGTGATCGCCCTGCCGGCCAAGCTGGTCAATCGCTGAGACACGTCAGCCAGGCGACTGCGTGTCCTGGTGTAAGTCGCAAGGGGATCTCATACAGCCCCCTTGCGGCTGATGCCACCGACGCGAGCAGCTCAAGCCAGGCCCGCGAGCCATCAGTAAAAACCCCATGTTCAAGCCCCCTCCTGCGGACAGGCCTCGACCTCGTCTGACGGGAGGCGCTTTGTCCTCATTCCAGAGATCACCAGCATGCACACTCCTGCACTGCGCAAAGCCCATGCAATCAGCGGCACCCTCGGCGGCTGCCTGACACTGGGCCTGGCCTCGCCACTGCTGGCCGAAGAAGCCGGCTTCATCGAAGGCGCGACGGCCAACCTGCAACTGCGCAACTATTACTTTAGCCGCGACTTCTCCGACATCGTCGGCCCCAACAAGCAATCCAAGGCCGAGGAATGGGCCCAGGGCTTTATCCTCGATGTCCGTTCAGGCTACACCCAGAGCAGTATCGGTGTCGGCGTGGACGTGCTCGGCCTCTACGGCGTCAAGCTCGACAGCAGCCCGAGCCGGGCCAGGAGCGGACTGCTGCCGACACACGACGACGGCAAGTCCGCCGATGAATACGGCCGCCTGGGTGCAGCAGTCAAATTCAAGGCCTCCAGCACCGAGTTGAAGATTGGCGAATTGCGGCCCAACCTGCCGGTACTGGTGCACAGCGACCTGCGCCTGCTGCCGCCGACCTACCAGGGCGCCTCGCTGGTATCCAAGGAGTGGACAGGCCTGACCATCAACGCCGGCCAGCTGCACTCCACCAGCCTGCGCGACTCGACCAACACCCAGGACATGTATGCGCTGATCAACGACCCGATCAACCCGGCGCGTATCGCCAGGTTCACCAGTGACCGCTTCAACTACCTGGGCGCCGATTACAGCTTCAACTCGAACCGCACCAGCGTCGGCCTCTGGCAGGCGCAACTGGAGGACATCTACCAGCAGCGCTACTACAGCTTCAAGCACGCCGAACCTGTGGGAGACTGGACACTCGGTGTGAGTCTCGGCTACTTCGACGCCAGCGACGATGGCCAGAGCATCGCGGGCAAACTCGACAACCACGCACTGTCCAACCTGCTTTCCGCGAAACACGGCGGCCATACCTTCTACCTGGGCTACCAGCAGATCGGGGGTGACGACGGCTTCATCCAGATCGGCGCCAACACCAACCCGCTTGGCAACACCCTGCCCACCTACGAGTTCGCCGCACCGGACGAACGCTCCTGGCAGGTGCGTCACGACTACGACTTCGCCGCCCTCGGCATTCCCGGCCTGACCACCACCCTGCGCTACGTGACTGGGGATAACGTCAGCACTGGACAGGGCTTCGAAGGCAAGGACTGGGAGCGCGACCTGGATATTGGCTACGTTGTCCAGAGTGGATCGCTGCGCGGAGTGGGCATCCGCATCCGCAATGTGACTGCACGCTCCAACTACCGTAGCGACATTGACGAGAACCGGCTGATCCTCAGCTATAACATCAGCCTTTTCTGATAGCCATAACCGCCGGTGGGCGGTCAGTCAATGAGCTCACGCCCCAAACGATCGGGATGAGCGTCACACCTAAGCAGGATAAAAAGAGGCCAGCGATATTCAGCTGGCCCGGACAGTCATGATCAAACCGGGCGACTTCAACGCCACCGCGAATCAAAAGGGCAGCGAACCGGCCACCCGACGCAGATCTTGCGAAGTATAAAAATGAACGTGACTGTCTATTCTTTTGATCGACGGCAGCATGATTATTGTTTCCTGCTTTTGTGGGAAAACAATAATCGTCGTCAGGGCTTCGTCGCTCCCGCCAACTCGACGTGTAGTATCAAAATTTCGCCATTCGTTTGCCATTGCCCACGGCATCAACACCAATGTCGTTCGCAAGTGGCTGAAGGTTACGCTAGCCGATCCGCGCTCATGTCTATGACCGCTTCTGGCCGAGGCCAATTTTGGCGCAGCCGCTTGGTTGCAACCAAGACACTTTTAACACTGGCGGTTAGAAGAACCTCAGCTTCTGGTGCCGGATGGCTTTTCCCTGATGCAAACGCATACCCAGCTTGCGCAGCTCGCTAAACCAGAAGACTGCGCTGGCCATTGCCAAACAAAGTCCCCACTGGCTCAGCGTCAATGCACTCGTGTCGAAAGCCTTGTTGAGTGGCGACCAGTGCACCACTGCAATCTGCAAGGCCGTCGCCAAGGCAATTGCCCCCCACAGCCATCGATTGGCGAACAGCCCGACGAGCGCACTGGCCGACTCCGAGCGAGCACATAGGGCATTAAACAGCTGAGCCAATACAAGGACCGTAAAACCGGCAGTACGTGCCTCGACCAGCGACTCATTACCCGCAATCAACCCTCCCGGCAACATCCAGTCGACCGTCAATAAACTCGCCAACGCCATGACCAGCCCCACCTGCAGCACGCCGCCCCACATGCGTGCGTCGATGATTCGATCCGTAGGCCTGCGCGGGCTGCGCGTCATCAGATCCTCGCTGTGCGGGTCAATGCCCATGGCGATGGCAGGCGCCGCATCCGTGATCAAGTTGATCCACAGAATCTGGGTAGCCAGTAGCGGCAGGATGATCCCGCCCTTTTCATCCACCAGGCCGATGACACCAGCCCCGACAACGGCCAGAAAGACCGTCAGTACTTCACCCATATTGGAAGACAGCAAGTAACGAAGAAACTTGCGGATATTGTCAAGAATCCCGCGCCCTTCGCGAATGGCCAACACAATGGTCGCGAAATTATCGTCTGCCAGGATCATTTTTCCCGCCTGCTTGGTTACCTCCGTTCCGGTTATGCCCATCGCAATGCCGATATTGGCTGACTTCAATGCCGGTGCGTCATTCACCCCATCGCCGGTCATCGCCACCACATGCCCCTGCGCCTGAAGCGCGTCGACAATCCTCAGCTTATGCGAGGGCGCAACACGTGCATAAACCGAGTTCGATTTAACCGCCTCGGCCAACGCCGCATCGTCCAGCTTATCCAGATCGGCACCGGTCAACGCACCGGCACCCGCCTGGATGATGCCCAGATCCTCGGCAATGCGGGTCGCCGTTCGCGGATGGTCGCCCGTAATCATAATGATGCGGATGCCTGCTCGATGGGCCTCGGTAATGGCCGGGGCGACTTCTTTGCGCGGTGGGTCGATGATGCCGACCGTACCGATGAAAATAAGCCCTGTCTCAAGGGCTTCACCGGCTGCACCATCTTCACTGGTCGCCAAAGGGCGGTACGCCACGGAAAGTGTGCGCAACGCGGCACCCGACAACTCGTTCACATCAGCCACGGCCTTTGCGCGAAGGTCATCGGTCAGTGGCACGACATCCATCCCGACTTGAACCTGTGTGCAATGTTGAAGGAGTACATCCGGCGCCCCCTTGCTGATCAGCAGTCGCTCATCGTTGTGTTCATGATCGATGACCAGTGCCGACATCATTTTTCGATCGGAAGTAAACGGTATTTCCGCCACGCGTTCGAAGCGTTCGATGCTGCGTGGGGGTGCATCAAGTTTGCGCTCTGCCACCAGAAAGGCACCCTCGGTAGGATCTCCCTGAATCACCCAGGTGCCATCTTCCTGCTGCGCAAGCGCGGCATTGCCGGCCAGGCTTCCGCCACGTAACAACAGAACATTTTCGCTGTGCACCGGGCCGCAGGTCATGGGCTGATCCTGGTGATGTATCTGGCCCTGCGGGGCGTAACCGACACCGCTGACCGCCACGTTGCCGGATGCCGTCCTGGTTTGCTGGATGGTCATTTCGGAACGCGTCAGCGTGCCAGTCTTGTCGGTGCAGATGACTGATGCCGACCCCAGGGTTTCGACGGAAGAAAGCTGCTTGATGATGGCTTTGTTGCGAGCCATCCGCTGCACGCCGAACGCGAGCACCAGTGACAGAACGGCGGGCAGCCCTTCAGGCACCGCGGCCACCGCCAGCGACACCCCCAAGAGGAGCACCCGTAATACATCGTCTACACTGTGAATCTGTGTGAGCATCAGCACAGCCACGACAACAAACGAAGCGATAACCAGAACGGCAATGGCGAGCATCCGCCCTATTTCGCGCACTTCCTTTTGCAGCGGCGTTACCTCTTCAGGCGTCACATCCAGCAGATGAGCGATTGCCCCGAGTTCAGTCGCCATACCGATTGCAGTTATGACGCCGAGCCCCGAACCCTGGGCGATGGCAGTGCCTTTGAACACCATATTGGAGCGCTCTGCCAAAGGCACTTCGATGCGCAAACGCACTGCATTTTTTGAGACCGCTTCACTTTCTCCGGTCAGCGATGCTTCCAGTACGCGTAAGGCATTGGCCTGAATAAGTCGAGCATCGGCGCCCACAGAATCGCCCTCGGACAACACCAGCAGATCACCGATCACCAGTTGGTGACTGGGGATGCGCGACAACACTCCATCGCGGATGATTGAGGAGGTGGTTTGAGTCAGTTTGGCCAAGGCCGCAACCGCTCGTTGCGAGCGGGTTTCCTGGATGAACCCCAACAGCGCATTAGCCAGCACAATCAGTGTGATGACCACGGCATCAACAGGCCATTCACGACCCTCTACAAGTAACCAGGTGACCAAGGTAATGGCCACTGCGACAAGCAGCAGATAAACCAGCGGATCCCGAAATTGCGCCAGCAAGTAATGCCAGGCGGGTTTGACCGGTTGAGTACGCAATTCATTGGCCCCGTCACGGCTCAGACGCAGTTGAGCCTGTGCACTGGACAAGCCTGCGCGGGTGTCAGAATCCAGCTCACGGACAATCGTTTCGACGTCTTCGAGGTATGCAGCGGCGATACAACGCTTACCACTCCCATCAATCTTACTCATTTCATCCCCTTTTTCCGGACTTGATTTCCTAGCGCCAATCCAGATAACGAAACAGTTCCTCCTCCTGATCAAAGTGCAGTCGCACGAGGGTATCCAGACGTATCAGCTGATGCTGAATCTCATCAGCTGATGCCGTCGCGGGGTCGGAACTGAAGTCGCTACTCATGCGCGCCAGTAAATGGATAAGGCGAAAAATCTCCCGGTGAGCGTGGCTCATGGCCGACATCGGGTCCTCGCCCGGCATGCTTAGCGTCAGCAGCGGGTACAGTGTGTTTTCATCTTCGTGCTCATGCTGCGCCAGTGATGTTTGAAGCTTGTTGACCAGCTCCACCAAGTCGGTCTGTGCTTGCGCAAGTGGGCGCTGGGCAAAGTCGCTGGCCAGTTGGTGCAGATCGCTCAGTACGGTGGAGAGTTGCTGGTGTTCGTCTTGCAGGCGATCGATATGCTCTGCGGTAAGCCTTCGTTTCCTCAGCCCCCACAACGGCCCCAGTGCCCGCAAGGCGTTAAGGATGATCACCACATCGATGCCCTCCTGCACCACAGCGCCAATCAGCGGCGGCAGGTAACCGAAGGCCGCCACCGCCATGGCCAGCAACGACAGCCCCATGCCGACCAGCACACCCTGGCGCGCGATGTAACGGGTGCGTCGGGCAATGTCCAGCGCCTCCACCAGACGATCCAGCCGATCCACCAGCAGCACGACACCAGCGGCTTGTGCAGAAGCAGTGGCACCGCTGGCCCCCATGGCCACGCCGACATTCGCCGCCGCCAGCGCGGGGGCGTCGTTGATGCCGTCACCGACCATCAGTGTGCTAGTGCGCAGGCAACCTTGCTGTACGGCACGCACTTTATCCTCGGGGGTCAACCCGGCTCGCAGCTCGTCAATCCCGGCAGACAGCGCGATCATCTCCGCGGTTTCCAGGCGATCGCCGGTGAGCATGACGATCTTTTCGATACCTCTAACACGCAGTCGACGTAGCGTCTGCGGAGTTTCGCGCCGAACGTTGTCCGAGAAAACCAGCAGGCCAGCGAGTTTCCCATCCACGTCGATGAAGCTTCCACTGCACGCCAGGTAGTCCATGTGGCGCAGCATGGCGGCGACCCAGTCGGCAACTGGGGCTTCTTTGTGAGCAAAAGACAACGTGCCGAAACGCACCCGCACACCATCGACCCGCCCACAAAGTCCAGAGCCCGGGATTTCTTCTACTTCCTGCGGAACGCTGAGCGGCAACTGACGCTGATGCGCCGCTTCAACAATTGCCTGGGAGATGGGGTGCGTCGAGGCCTGCGCCAGCGAAGCGGCCAGGCCAAGCAGGCACTGCGGATCGCCCATTCCATTGACCTCTATCGACTGCAGGCGGGCGTGGCCGCTGGTCAGAGTGCCGGTCTTGTCGAGGAATACCTGCTTGACCCCGGCCAGTGCTTCCAGGGTCGCGCCGTCCTTGATCAGGATCCCGCGCCGCGCTGCCCTCGAAATACCTGACATGAAGGCAATCGGTACCGCCAGAATCAAAGGGCAAGGCGTGGCCACCACCAGAACCGCCAGCGCTCGCAAGGGATCACCACTTAACTGCCAGGCCAATCCGGCAATCAGCAACGTCAGCGGGATGAAGAACACTGCATAGCGGTCGGCCAGGCGCACGAAAGGTGCGCGTGAACGGCGTGCCGCCTCGGCCAGCCGCACTATGCCCGCATAGGTACTCTGCGCGGCCGTTCGCGTGGCGATTAGCAGGATGGGCGCACCGACGTTGGAAACGCCGCTGTGCACTTGCTCACCTTCTCGACGGGTTACGGGCAACGACTCACCGCTGAGCGCAGATTCGTCGAGAATGGCCGCAGGACTCAGCAGGCGACCATCGACCGGTATCACCTCCCCCAGCCGCACCAGCAAAGTTTGATGCAGCTGGACCTGCTCAACGGGGATCTTGCGTAAGCCGCCCTCCTCCTGCAGCCAGGCAAAACGTGGCGCCCGGTCGATGAGCGCACGAAGCTCACGGTCAGCGCGTTGCCTGGTGAAAAACTCCAGGGTTCGTCCGGTCGCCAGCATCAAGGCAATCACCGCCGCCACCAGTGTCTGCTCAAAGACCAGAGCGGCGGTAATCGACAACAGGGCGATCAGGTCCACACCGGCCTCGCGCCGGGCCAGACGCCTGACGATCTCGATGAGCAGCACCGCGGACATCACCAGACTGCCCGCGGCCCAGCACATCGATGCCCAATCGGGTTTGTGCGCGACATGCGCAACGCCCCCGGCCAGCAGCGTCAGTGCGGTGAGCAGCAATAGTAGGGGGTCCAGCCACTTACTGAGCATCGAAGTAAGTTCCTAAAAAAGCGATTTGCATGGCTCGCTATAAAAACATCTGCCGCTCATCGAGGTAGAGCTTAGGACTCGAATGTCTTTCGTGTCCGCCGAAACGCAGCAATTGAGGCGTTGGACACAACAGAGGTCATGGCTGTGCCCGGATAAATCGGCTGTTTTCGCTCTTTCTGATCTAAATCAACCAGGCGTTGGACGTTCACGCAGAAATTACAGTCAGCATTCGCACCATCGCATTCGATGAGTGCAGAAACGCTCGTTTCGTGGAGGCTCCCATGGCTACGCACCTGCAAGGCACCCAGCCGGTAGTCCCGCCGGCTGCCCATCCACTTGCAGGCAGTTTGCGAAAGGTGGAACCCAAGCGCCTGTCCTTGAGCCTGCTGATTGCCCTGGTGGTCGGTTCGATGATCGGCAGCGGCATTTTCAGCCTGCCGCAGAACATGGCAGCCAGTGCGGGTGCCGGGGCGATCCTGATTGGCTGGCTGATCACCGGTGTCGGCATGCTGTCTCTGGCACTGGTCTATCAGACCTTGTCCAACCGCCAACCGGCGCTGGACAACGGCGTGTTCGCCTACGCCCGCGCCCTGGGTGGCGAATACCTCAGCTTCAATTCAGCTTGGGGCTATTGGATCAGCGCCTGGATCGGCAACGGCTGCATTCAACTGTTCCTGTTACTGACCCTGTATTCTTGACGTTGCCCCCTCTACATTGCCTTCTCACGAGCCAAGGCCATGAAGAGAAATCAACGGTGGAGCCCGGTCGGCACCTATCCTTCCACCAAGCGCGCTGCAATAGATTGATGACCTCTTGATCAGAGGTTTGAGGAAAATACATAGACCAATAGCTAATCGATATTAGCCGTTCAGTCGCCTACCCGCACCGACCCTGTCAGGCAAGATGATGTGTACTGAGGGAGTGCAAAGGATGTTCCGTTCGTCTATTACAACCCGCAATCCTGAGAATCCGGCGCGTGTCAGTCCCCACGCCGCCTATCCTTAGTGAGACCTCCCAATTGACCTCACTTCTGATGCCAGACGTCCGCGCTCAGCAAGTCCATTTCCTGAAAGCTGCGTGCTCAAGCTGCAGTGTGATGGAGTTATGCCTGCCCATCGGCATGACCGGCCAGGAAGTCGAGCGTCTGGACACGTTGATCGTGCAACGCTTCAAGGTCAAAAAAGGCGCGACGCTTTACCGTGCAGGCGATCCGCTGCGCTCGCTTTATGCGGTGCGAATCGGTTCCTTCAAGACCAGCGTTCTCTCGGTCGATGGTCGCGAGCAGGTCACTGGCTTTCAGATTCCTGGTGAAATGCTCGGCCTTGACGCTATTAGCACGGACCTACATGCGTGCAATGCGATTGCCCTTGAAGATAGCGAGGTCTGCCCCATCCACTTTGCTCACCTGGAAGAACTTGCCCATGAGCTGCCATCCCTGCAGCACAATCTGAACAAAATTCTCAGCCGCGAAATCGTGCGCGATCACGACATGCTGATGATGCTGGGCAACATGAACTCGGACGAACGTCTGGCAGCCTTTTTACTGAATCTGTCGCAACGCTTGAATATCCGTGGATATTCATCGACAGATTTCGTGTTGAAAATGCGCCGTGAGGAAATCGGCTCCTACCTGGGACTGCGCCTGGAAACCATTTGTCGTGGCATCGCACATCTGCGGGATCAAGCACTCGTGGAAGTTTCAGGCCGTGACGTCAAAATCCTTAATCTGGAAGGCCTCAAGCAGTTGATTGCCGGCTGCCATCGCCCTCCTGTCTGTTGATCCCGGTGAACCGGACATCATGATGCGAGCCATGTGCGTACGGACCATGACGGATCCCCCGCAGGGCAATCATTGCTTTGTCCGGAGTGCCGCCATGTATCGGGCGACGGATTCGGCATCGGCCTGGGAAAGTGCATGATCCACCGGCAACATCGGAGCACCGTTGGGGCGTTGCCCGGTCTGCTGAAGCACCATGATCTGCTGGCTCATATAGCTGGCATGCTGGCCCGCCACCCGTGGAATCACCCCATTGCCCCCGCCGTCCGTCCCGTGGCAAGCGCTGCACGGTGGGACGCCCCTCTCAGGCAAGCCCTGGCGAAAGATCACTTCACCTCGCGCATCTGACGTCCCGGTGTCAGCCTGCATGGCTCGCTGACTCGCAAAATAGTCGGCCAGTTCGGCAATCTGAGTCTTGGTCAAATGGGACAATCCTCCCATGTACCGGCTGTCAGTTGCAGCGCTACGTCCATGGTTTTTGAAATCGGTCAGTTGCAACTGCAAATACTCGTTTTGCTGGCCCGCCAACTTGGGAAACATGGGCGAGACAGACTCCCCCGTCAGCCCATGGCACAGCGAACAAACGCTGTCCGCCATGGCGATCCCCGACAGGGTGGACGTTTGCTGGAGCGCCTCTTCGCTTGTACCCGAACAACCCATTAGCGTAGCCAGGCAAAGGGCCAGAACATGAGGTGTCCGGCTATTGGTAGGTCGCATGCTGGATACGTTCATGGCTGTTATCCCTGGCGTTGGCGGATCACTATCTTCGCCTGAGGAATTGCGCTCTTTATTGATAAACCTCAACCAATCCTCTTGGTCGCGGTGTATGAATAATCAGACAGAAGGACACAGGGGCTTCGAAGCGTTGATGACCTGTGTCGAGAACCTGCGCAATGATCTCGGGCGGGTGAGCGTCTGGTACAACCCGAGCGCCCTGCCGCCGCCAGCAACCCACCTTTTGGGGGATGAGCTCATGAACTCACCTTCGCAGAAATTTCCGGAAAAGCCCTACGGCCAACAACATCACGTTGACACGGCGCACATAGCCCCAGTGTTACGCCAATACGCTGAACCCCTGCCAGAGCTGGACTCCCCCGATTTTGCCAAGCTGTTCGATCGCTACGCCGATGCACGTGTGGTGATGATCGGCGAAGCGAGCCATGGAACCCGCGATTTCTATCGAACCCGGGCGGCGATCACCCAGGGGCTGATCGAGCGGCACGGGTTCAATATCGTG
The DNA here is from genome assembly GCF_001661075.1 of Pseudomonas silesiensis. NCBI lineage: Bacteria > Pseudomonadati > Pseudomonadota > Gammaproteobacteria > Pseudomonadales > Pseudomonadaceae > Pseudomonas > Pseudomonas silesiensis. Next base: position 2,778,676 of record NZ_CP014870.1, on the reverse strand, counting down.
GCAGTGGAGGCCGACTGGCCGGACGCCGGTCATGTCGACCAGTATGTCCGGGGGGTGGCGCATTCAGCCTGGAAGCGCCACATCTTCAGCCGCTTCCCGACCTGGATGTGGCGCAACAGCGAGGTGAAGGCATTCGCCCACTGGCTGCATCAGTACAATCACCAACAGGTCCCTGACCAGCGCGTCGAGTTTCGCGGCCTGGACGTCTACAGCTTGCGCAACTCCATTCATGAAGTGCTGGGCTATCTGGACCGGGTCGACCCGCGTCTGGCCCATGAAGCCCGGCGACGCTATGGCTGTTTGACGCCGTGGCAGGATGATCCGGCGCTGTACGGCCACTTCGTCGAACGTGCCGGTGTGATGCCCTGTGAACAGCCGGTGGTCGAGCAGCTCAATGCCATGCTGACTGAACAATTGGCCGGGCTCATCCGCGACGACGAAGCGTTCTTCAATGCGACGCAGAATGCACGGGTGGTGATGGCGGCGGAACAGTATTACCGGGCGATTTATCGAGGGTCGACGGCTTCCTGGAACCTGCGTGATCGGCACATGTTCGATACCTTGCGTGCATTGCTCGAACACCGGGGGCCCCAAGCCAAGGCTGTGGTCTGGGCCCATAACTCCCATATCGGCAATGCGGGCGCCACGGAAATGGGCTGGAAGGGTCAGTTTAATATCGGTCAACTGTGCCGAAGCGCCTTTGGGCGCGATGTCGTGCTGATTGGCATGGCCACCGACCGAGGCCAAGTGGCTGCCGCCGATGACTGGGACGGCGAGATGTTGATCAAAGACGTCCGCCCCTCCCTACCCGACAGCTGGGAGCATCAGTTTCTCAAGGCCGGGGTGGCGGCGTCTCTGACCGACTGGCGAGACCCGCAGCGCAAAGTACTGCGCAGCGTTCTGTCCGCGCCCTTGCTGGAACGGGCCATCGGAGTGATTTACCGCCCCGAAAGCGAGCGGTTCAGTCACTACTTCGAGTCGATGCTGGCCGAACAATTCGATGCCATGATCTGGATCGAGCAAACCACGCCGGTCACCGCGCTGCCCCTGCCGAAAAGCCAGCAGCTGGAGCCGGAAGACGAAACCTATCCGTTTGGCGTGTAAGTCCACGTGCAGGATAAGTCGCCTGGCCAACCGGGGGATATCGTAACGCAGTTCCTGGGTCGGGTTGTCCAGACGCGGCTCCGATTCCGTGAGCTGGTCGAACAACTGCGAGCCCTGTCCACGCCGAGCCAGGGCATCGGCCACACATTGATTACGCGGGCCCATATCGCCCAGATTGCGCAAGACATTCACCCGGGGCAGTTGCGGCTCATGCCCATCAGAAGTAATCGGTGAAACGCATTCGCTAAGCAAACGACGTTTGATTTGATTATTGATCAATATCAATCGCGCCGGAGCCAAGCGGTCTACATTGACCGAAAACGCACGCGTAAGGTGCGGTGCCAGGAGAAGGCAATGACGATCCTATTGGCAAGCCAGCGGGTGCGCCTGTATGACAGCAATGAGCTTGATGATGTGCTGCAGGCGATGGCGCGCAAAGCCGCCACCCTGCTGCCCCCCGCTCATGCGGCACTGATTGGCATCCAACGACGCGGCGAACCTCTGGCTCAACGGTTGCGCCAGCACATTGCGCATCTAACCGGCCAGCCGGAACTGCCTCTTTACCCTCTGAAGGTCAAGCGCTACGCCGACGACCTGCAAGTGCTGCATCGTTACCCGCAATTGACCGAAAACCCGGCTCTGGGCAGTCTGGACCTGGCCAATACCACTTTGCTGGTGGTCGATGACGTGCTGTTCGAAGGCCATTCACTGTTGCGTACTTGCGCGTATCTGGCACAACTGGGGGCACGTCGGGTCTACACTGCAGTTCTGGTCGACCGGCATACCTGTCAGCAGCCGATCCGCGCCGACATTGTCGGTGTGCATCTGCAAGTCGCTGCCACCGACATCGTCGAATGTAACGTACCGCCCTTTGAACCGGAGTTTTGCATTGAAGTTGTGCGGCATGGCGCCGCCAGCTGACGGTGTAACCGCTCAAGGCGTAGCCTTGTCTCTCGGGCTTCAGGTCGGCAACGCGGCAAAAGGTCAGCGACACGTGCCACTGCGATGAAGCACATTTACCAACGGCCTCCCAGGAGCCCTGCATGCTCACCCTGCCCCCGCTTCTTTTTGCCCTGCAAGGCAGCGAGTCCTATGCCGTACGCGTGGCGCAGCGGCTTGGCTGCCAATTGGCACGCCATGAAGAGCGAGACTATGAAGACGGTGAGCATAAATGCCGTCCGCTGGATCCGGTAAACGGCCGCGAAGTCGTGGTGTTCCACGCCTTGTATGGAGATGGCCGACAGAGCGCCAACGATAAGCTATGTCGTCTGTTGTTTTTCTGCGGTGCACTCAAGGATGCCGGCGCTCGCCAGGTGGTGGTGGTGGCACCCTACCTCTGCTACGGGCGCAAGGATCGCCGCAGTCAGCCTCAGGATCCGACCATTACGCGCTATGTAGCGGCCTTTTTTGAAGCCAGTGGCGTAGATCGCCTGATCACCCTGGAGGTGCATAATCCGGCGGCGTTCGACAACGCGTTTCGCATGCCTGCGTGGAATCTGCAGTGTGCGGAACTGTTCGCCGAGCATTTCGCCCCTCTGGTCGGGGACGCCGAATTGGTTGCGGTTTCCCCGGACTCAGGGGGCATCAAGCGAACCGAGCAGTTTCGTCAGGCCCTGGAGCGACAACTGGGACGTTCTGTCGGCAGCGCTTTGATGGAAAAGCACCGTGCCGATACCACGCTGACGGGCACCCTCCTGGTCGGCGATGTCTGCAACAAGATAGCCATCGTTTTCGACGACCTGATCAGCACGGGGGAAACGCTCAAGCATGCCGGCAATGCCTGTCGGAAGGCTGGCGCCGGACGCTTGTTCGCAGCCGCCACCCATGGGTTATTTACCACTGGCAGTCAACTGTTCGACCCGCCGATCTTTGAACACATCGCGATCACAGACACCGTGCCGCCGTTTCGCCTGCCCCCTGACTGCGTAACGCGTCAGTTGCAGGTACTGGACAGTACCGCCCTGATTGCCACCTTTCTGGCAGAAAATGGAGCATTTGATTGCGTCTGAGCGGATGGATTGATCATGTCTCCCCCATCGATGCGCACCTTGTGTGCATCAGTACTTGTTGCTCACGATGTTCCAGCGAGCCGGTGACCGTGCCCGCCACGCCAAGAAATGTCATTCGCATGCCGGGGTACGAACCATCTCTAGGGGGCATTCAACAGAATACGTTTAATTTTCACCATCGCAGTCCTCACCCTGCCCCTGAAACCGGGTGTAATGCCCACCCGATGTCCTGTCGGGTCCAGGGGCAATCACTCATCACTTGCGCGTAGCCTTCTGCAGCATCCGGCTGGCGCGCATATTCGCCTCATCGGCTGTGCGTTGCGCCTGGCTGGCCGCTTGCGCTGCCTGTTCGGCCTTGTTGTAGGCCTCATCGGCCCTGAGCCGTGCGGTAGCGGCATTGTTTTCGGCGGACTCCAGCCGGGCATCGATTTCCTGGGCGTGCTTATTGCTGCACCCGGCCGTCGCGGCCATCAAAACACTCAGCAATGCAACGGACACATACTTGTTCATGGTTATTCCCTCGGTTGAATGCGGCTGAAAAGTCTCGGACCTCTGAACCGAGTATCGGGCGTCAGCGCCTGCGCACTCTGAATTTTGTCATCAGATCGCGGACCGGGTGGCCTTGGCGGTGCCCGGTGTCAGCCAGGTGAACAATCAATTGCGGGCTGCCACGGGCGTCCACTGCCAGTTCAGTACTTCCGGCATGTCCTGCCCATTTTCTATGAGGTAGAGCTTGTGTTTCTCCATGGTCGACCAGTAGCGCGACCGCGCGCTTTGCACCTGATCGTGCAGCCGGGGTACGCGTTCGATGACGTCCAGTGCCAACTGATAACGATCCAGGTTGTTGAGCACCGCCATATCGAACGGCGTGGTGGTCGCGCCCTCCTCGTTGAACCCGCGCACGTGAAAATTCTCATGATTGGTGCGCTTGTAGATCAGTCGATGGATCAGTGCCGGGTAGCCGTGGAAGGCAAAAATCACCGGCTTGTCGCACGTAAACAACTCATCGAAAGTGCGGTCCGGCAGACCATGGGGGTGCTGGAACGAGGATTGCAAAACCATCAAGTCCACGACATTGACCACCCGCACCCGCAAGTCCGGCACGTACTCGCGCAACAGGGTCACGGCGGCCAGTGTTTCCAGAGTCGGCACGTCACCAGCGCAGGCCATCACCACGTCCGGGTCGCCATCATCACGACACGCCCAGCTCCAGCGACCGATACCCGTCTGGCAGTGGCGGATGGCGGCATCAATATCCAGCCATTGCCATTCCGGTTGCTTGCCGGCGACGATGACATTGATGTAGTTGCGGCTTCGCAGGCAGTGGTCAGTCACGGACAGCAGGCAATTGGCATCGGGTGGCAAGTAGATGCGTACCACGTCCGACTTTTTATTGGCCACCAGATCGATGAACCCCGGGTCCTGGTGGGAGAACCCGTTATGGTCCTGACGCCAGACATGGGAGGTCAGCAAGTAATTGAGCGAAGCGACCGGTTTGCGCCACGGCACCTCGGCGGCGGTCTTCAGCCATTTGGCATGCTGGTTGACCATCGAATCGACGATATGGATAAAGGCCTCGTAACAGGACAGCAGACCATGGCGTCCGGTCAGCAAATAGCCCTCCAGCCAGCCTTCGCACACCTGTTCACTGAGGATCTCCATCACCCGGCCATCGGCCGCCAGGTTGAGGTCGTCCGGCTCCAGCGGCTCCATCCAGGCCTTGGCGCTGACCTCATAGACGGCATCCAGCCGGTTCGAGGCGGTTTCATCCGGGCCGAACAGGCGAAAATTGCTGGCGCTCAGGTTGTTTTTCATCACGTCGCGCAAATACGTGCCCATCACCCGTGTGGCCTCCGCCCGCTGGCTGCCAGGCACTTCGAACGGCACGGCATAGTCGGTAAAGCGCGGCAGATCCAGCGCTCGCAACAGTACGCCACCGTTGGCATTGGGGTTGGCGCTCATGCGTCGATGACCGGTCGGTGCCAGCGCGGCAATTTCGGGCAACAACGCTCCATCGGCATCGAACAGTTCGTCGGGGCGATAGCTGTTGAGCCATTCTTCCAGCTGGCACAGATGAGCCGGTTGCTGGAAATCGGCCAGCGGCACCTGATGCGCACGCCAGGTGCCCTCGACTCGATGGCCATCGACGAATTTCGGACCGGTCCAACCTTTGGGGGTTCGTAACACCAGCATTGGCCACAGGGGCCGTTCCGGCGGCGCGGATCGCGAGGAGCGGCGCGCGTCGAGCTGAATGCCTCGAATCTTCACGACCATGGTGTCCAGCGTCTGGGCCAGGGCCTGATGCACTTGCATCGGGTCGTCGCCTTCGACGAAATAGGGATCGTAGCCATAGCCATACAGCAGGGCTGACAGTTCATCCTCACTGATTCTGGACAGTACGGTGGGGTTGGCGATCTTGTAGCCGTTAAGGTGCAGGATCGGCAATACCGCACCGTCACGCACCGGATTCAGGAACTTGTTGGAATGCCAACTGGCGGCCAGCGTGCCTGTTTCCGCCTCACCGTCACCGATAACGCAGGCGACGATCAGCTCCGGATTGTCAAACGCGGCACCATAGGCATGGGCCAGGCTATAGCCAAGTTCGCCACCTTCATGGATCGATCCGGGAATCTGTGCCGATACATGGCTGGAAATGCCATAAGGCCAGGAAAACTGCCGAAACAGGCGAACCAGGCCGTTGCTGTTGCACTCCACCGACGGACAGAACTCGGTGTACGTGCCTTCGAGGTAGGTCTGGGCGACCACCGCCGGGCCGCCATGACCGGGACCGGCGATGAAAATCATGTTCAGATCGTGCTGTTTGATCAAGCGATTGAGGTGTGTGTAGATCAGGTTCAACCCGGGCGTCGTGCCCCAATGGCCGAGCAGGCGCGGCTTGATGTGCTCCAGGGACAACGGCAGCTTCAGCAGCGGGTTGTCCTTGAGGTAAATCTGCCCCACGGCCAGATAATTGGAGGCCCGCCAATAGGCATCCAACCCCTCCAGTTGCTCAGCATTCAGAAAATCGCTCATGTCCTTCTCCGCCGCAGCCCAACCCACTGATAGACGTCTTCGTGCCCCATTGCTCAGGATTGCAACATCTGGCCCGGCTTGATCGCCAACACGCTGCACGGCGCCCGATGCAACAACTGTTCGGCCGTGGTCCCCAGTAACTTGTCCAGGCCCTTGTTTTGTACCGTGCCCATGACAATGACATCGCAGTGGTGCTCGGCGGCGAACTCACAAATGCTCGGTACCGGCATGCCCTCCTTGAAGTGGCGACATTCGGGTGGCACGCCGTGACGTTCGGCGATGGCCGCAAACGCCTCATTCTGAGCCACTCCCAACGCTTCATAAATTCCGGTGGCCAGCGGCAGTGCGCCAAAGCCTATGTCCTGGGCATACAAGGACGTCCAGTCAAACACATGCAGCAGTTCCAGCCGGGCATCGCAGACCTCGGCCAACTTCACGGCGGCGTCGATGATCTGGTCGTTGAATTCATGATCCTGCTCTTCACTGCGCAGCACATCGATGATCGCCAACACATTGCGTGGACGCGGGTTGAGCGCATGGGTCACCAAATGCACCGGTACCGGACAGTCGCGCAACAGTTGCCAATCCAGCGGCGTGAAGAACACCCGTTTCAAGGCCGGTTCTTCCTGCGCATCCTTGATGATCAGCGCCAGCGGCATCTCATTGACGAATTGCACAATCTCCTCGTAGGGATGCTGGACCCACACCACTTCGCTGGTGACCTGGATGCCGAGTTTACTCATCGACCCGGTTTGCTCCGTCAACCATTGCCGATGGGCTTGCAGGTAGCCTTCAAGGGCCTGGCTGATCTGCTCGGGGGCAAAGAAGCCGGCCACCGCCAGGGCCTGGACATAATCAAACGCCACAATGTGCAAGGGTAATTGCAGGGCATGTGCCAATGCGGCAGCCCGGTCGAATGCCGGTGTACGGGTCATGGCTTGGGGAGCAATCAACAGTAAGCGCTGGAGTTGCGACATGGAACACCTCGGCATGCGGACAATGGCATGGAACACGCCTTCAGAATGAGCGCGTCACCTTCAGCCGACTTGATATTTGTCAGTTATCGGTGAGCCGCGATCAGATGAGCACGAGGCGACTGGATGATTGATCAGCGCCGCGATCAGGCTGCTCACGCTGGCGGTGGCATCGAACACAGAGTACGGCTACCGGTCCAGACATCCTGTTTGTGGTGTTCAGTTCTGATCCAGATCATGTTCGCCAGCGGCCAACAGTGTAGAAACAAGTGAACCGCGTCGTTCATCACTGCGCGCCCACCCTTGATACCGGACGGAGGATCGCCCGATGTTCACTGTCAAAAATCATCATTATCGGGCTGCTGAAGCCTGTGCCAAAGTCAAAGGCCAATACTGGATCGAAACCCTTCAGGATGGCGGTCACGTGTTGATCCGGCAGTTGACGGATAAAGACCGCGAGCGTGAATACGCCTTCATCAAACTTCTGTCCCCCGAGTCCCGGCACATGCGCTTTCTCTCGCGGGTCAACGAACCTCAAAAAGCCATGGCTGGCCCCAGGTTGGACATCGATAGCAAACAGCGCACGGCGTACATCGCACTGGTTCACGAGGATGGCCAACTGATCGAGATTGGCGTCAGCCGCTATGGCGCCACGGACGAGCACAAATGTGAATGTACCGTGACAGTCGCCGAAGAATGGAAGCAGCTGGAATTGGGTACGCTACTGATGGAACATTTGATCACGGCCGCGCGCAAGAATGCTTTCCACCACATTTACGCGGTTGACGAATCCAGCAATGCGCCCATGCGCGCCCTGGCCAGATCCCTGGGCTTCGAGACGCGCGACGATCCCTTCGAAACCCGCAAGGTCGTTCACCTCCTGTACCTGTAATCATCCTGCAGCCACGATGCAGATTGGCAGGATGACCCGGCGCTGTACGGTCACTTCGTCAAACGCGCCGGCCTGATGCCCTGTGAACAGTCGGCGAGCGCAAATCCGCGTCCCGGCCTACCCAATCGATCACCTCCACCAGCCGCCCGGCAAGCAAGTCGATATCGAACCGTAGCTCGCCGGTGAGGTTATCCAGGCGTTGCTCTGGCTCCGTAAGCAGGTCGAACAACAGCGACCCCAATCCCCGTCTGGCCAGCGTCTGCGCGACAAACTGATTACGCGGACTCAAACGGCCACTGCCGCTGCCATGTACGAAGATCACCAGACCGTCAGCATGGAGCGGCAGCCGTAAATCGGCGGATAACTCGACGTCTTGCAATTCCAGCTGTCGAGATTGAGGCTCAATCATCGAGAGGCTCCTGAGAGGAGGAATCGCCGTGGGCCTCTCGTAGCCAGGCCCGCTGCAACAAATCATTCACTTCTTCATCCGAGGTCTGGGGGAAGTGCAAGTACCAATAACCGATCGACATCATCCATTCAGGCATGAGTGGGCAAATCACCTCATCGACTTCGAAGCTCAGCGTCTCCACCGTTTCCAGTGGCGCAACCGGCACGGCAACGACGATGCGAGCAGGTGCTTGCATGCGCACCGCGCGGATTGCCGCCATCATCGAGGCGCCCGTCGCCAGACCGTCATCGACCAGTATCACCACCTGCCCCTTGAGCTGCACGGGTGGCCGGGCGCCCCGGTAGAGCTGCTCGCGCCGCTGCAATTCCCGTGTTTCGCGCTCGACCACCGCCTCGAATGCGGCCGCAGAAATCGGATGAGTACGCAGCGCTTCTTCATTTCGGATCTGGATACCGCCACTGGCAATGGCGCCCATGGCGAACTCCGGGTTGGATGGCACGCCCAGTTTGCGCACCAGCATCAGGTCCAGGCGCACGTTCAGGGCCTTGACCACTTGATAGGCGACCGGTACGCCGCCACGGGGCAAGGCCAGGACGATGACATCGTTTCGATGCGCGTATTTGAGCAACGGTTCCACCAGACGACGACCGGCTTCTGCCCGGTCCTTCAAGGTGGTATGCAATGAGGGGCTTTGACTCATGAAAAACCTCCTCAGGCGATGACGCCTGGCGTTTCGTTACAACAAGGCCTTGTCCGATCCAGACCCAGAACGCTGGATGGCACCTGGTACAGAATGCAGGGTCGGGTTGATGATGAGTAACAAGCGTTGATATTGGCTCATGATCTGACTCCAGACAGATGGAACTCGACGTCCACCGCCGCCCCATTGCCGAGGCCGGCGGTAACGCCTGCGCCGGATCAGGCACCAGCGTTTATCCAGAGTCCTCTGTTGATGTCGCCCTGGCGTTGATTTATATCAAATCCCTGCGCCAACCCAGCTCAAGTCGCCAGGGGGTGCTTTCGCAAAACACGATTGAATTTTCAGTTCATTGCGCTTGATCAATATCAATAGGGACGGGCCGAGAAGGATTATGCTGACATGGTTAACCCATCGGTTCCCGACGGGAGACGCCTCTGGAGCAGCGTTTACAGCAGCTAAAACCCACGCCATCCGCAATCCTGTCCAGGATCAAACCCATGACCCGTTCTATTCCTGTAAACACCGACGATCTGGAGCGAATACATAATCGATCGTTCGAGGAAATCATTATCGGCGAGTCGGCCTCTCTGGAGCGCACCCTGACAGCTCAAGACATTCAGCTGTTCGCACTGGTTTCCGGCGATGTGAACCCGCTGTACGTCGATCCGGAATTTGCCGCCACCACCCACTTCAACACTGTTTTCGCCCATGGCATGTGGGGGGGCGCGTTGATTTCGGCGCTGATTGGTACGCGGTTGCCAGGACCCGGTTCGGTGCCCTTGGGGCAAACCCTCAAGTTCCTTGCCCCGGTACGCATCGGTGACACACTGACGGTCTCGGTGACGGTTACTGCTCGCGACGCGGCGCGATATCTGCTCACACTGGCCTGTACCGGCATCAATCAGGAAGGCGTGGTAGTGCTGGAAGGTGAATCCCTGGTCCACGCGGCCGGCGAGCATATCGATGTGCGTCGAGCCAGCCTGCCGGGCATAGAACTGCGCCACAGCGCCGACGGTCTGAATCGTTTGTTGCAAGCCTGCCAGACGCTGGAGCCGATTCGCGTTGCGGTGGTACATCCTTGCGACGACGTGAGTATCAAGGCGGTCCTTGATGCCCGCAATGCAGGGTTGATCGACCCGATCCTGATTGGCCCAAGAGCCAAACTCGAAGCATTGGCGGCCAAGGGCGGCCACGACCTTTGCGGTCTCACCATCGAAGACGTGCCCCACAGCCACGCTGCCGCCCTGCGTGGTGCGCAAATGGCCCGTGACGGTCAAGTCGAAGCCTTGATGAAAGGCAGCCTGCACACCGACGAATTGATGTCCGCCGTGGTGCCGTCCGCGGCCCTATTGCGTACCAAGCGGCGCATCACCCACTGTTTCGTGATGCAGACGCCTTTTTATCCGCGCCCCTTCATCATCACCGATGCAGCGATCAATATCGTGCCAGCCCTGCTCGACAAACTGGACATCGTGCGTAACGCCATCGATCTGGCGCATATCCTCGGCGTCAGTAATCCCCATGTGGCGATCCTCGCTGCCGTGGAAACGGTGAATGCCAACATGCCCGCCACCCTTGATGCCGCAGCGCTGTGCAAGATGGCTGATCGCGGCCAGATCACTGGTGCGGTCCTTGACGGGCCGCTGGCGTTCGACAACGCCATCTCCCTGGCGGCGGCGCGTATCAAGGGCATTCACTCAGCTGTTTCCGGTAAAGCCGACATTCTCGTAGTGCCTGATCTGGAAAGCGGCAATATGCTCGTCAAACAACTGGAATACCTGGGCGGTGCCGCCAGCGCGGGTATCGTGCTTGGTGCCAAAGTGCCGATTGTCCTGACCAGCCGCGCCGACTCCGTCGAATCGCGCATCGCGTCCTGTGCCATCGCCGCGCTGGTCGCCCATCACTATCGGGTAACCCCGCCATGAACGACACGGAGAACGGTGAAGTGATTCTGGTCCTTAATGCGGGGTCGTCGAGCATCAAGTTCGCCTTGTTCGACGCCACCTGCAGCCCTTTGGCTCGCACACCGCTGTGGCGCGGGAAGGTCGACGGCATCACGGGGCCAAACTCGGTGGTCAGCGAAAACGGCGGCGACGATCAGCCACTGACCCTCGATGAAAGCCATCCTTATCACGATGCCCTTGGGTATATTCGTGAACGGCTGCGAACTCAGCTGGTAGGCCGTTCGATCAGGGCTATCGCCCACCGCGTCGTGCATGGAGGGATTAAATACTCAAAACCGGTATTGATCGACACGCAAGTGCTGGCCGACCTTAAAAGCTACATCCCGCTAGCCCCTCTGCATCAGCCCTTCGCGCTGGAGTCCATCGAAATACTGCTGCAAACCCGCCCCGACCTGCCACAAGTGGTGTGTTTCGATACCGCATTCCACCAAACCCTGCCAGACGTGGAGAAAATCCTGCCGCTGCCTTGGTCGGCCTGGGAAAACGGCCTGCGTCGTTACGGGTTTCACGGGCTTTCCTATTGCTACCAATCCATTGCGCTGGCCGAGCGCTATGGCGATCAGGCGCGTGGCCGGACGCTGGTCGCGCACTTGGGCAGCGGTGCCAGCCTGTGCGGCATGCAAGACTTGAAAAGCGTCGCCACCACCATGGGTTTCTCAGCGCTGGACGGTTTGATGATGGGCTCCCGCTGCGGGGCGATGGACCCTGGTGCGGTGATTTTCCTGATGGAAATCTGGAAGCTGAGCCTCGAGCGGGTCAGCCATATTCTGTATCACGAGTCTGGTCTGCTGGGAATTTCCGGCATATCCAGCGACCCGCGCGAATTGCTCAAAGTCGAAACCACTGAGCCTCGCGCGGCCATGGCCCTTGCGTTGTACCTGCGCCGCTTCATCCACGAAGCCGGCGCCCTTGTCGCGGCACTGGGTGGTCTGGACATGCTGGTGTTCACGGCAGGTATTGGCGAACACAACGCGGCGATTCGCTCTCGTATGTGCGCTGGCCTGCAGTATCTGGGCGTCGAACTGAACGAAACGGCGAACCAGGCCAATGCCTCAGTGATCTCGACCCCGGCCAGCCGAGTCAAGGTGGTGGTCGAGCCCACCAACGAAGAATGGGTCACAGCGCTCGATGCCCTCCGCCTGACCGAGCCAGCCAACCTGCAACAGTAACTGGGCATCTCGCTGCCTAAAAAGCCTGAAGCCATGACCCCTATGGCACCCAAGAATGCGTTGGAACAGATCGCGGGCAAGTGCTAGCGCCCCCCTCCTTCAAGGGTCAGGCGCTTGGCCAGTTCGACATTGGGCAGCCACAGGGCGCTGATGCAGGCCTCCTCGTCCTTTTCCGTCACGGGTTCAAGAGCCATCGAATCAAGCATGCGCATGTTGACCATGGCCAGACGCACGATACCGTTTTTGTCGAGGAAGGAATGTGCCACACATTCACACAATGGCCGAGCCAGGGCTTTTGTGAGGGGATCTGTATCGGCATTCTCAAGCTCGATCTCTAAACGCGCTGTGCACGTGTCTACCAAGTCCTGCACCGCGAGAGAGGCGAAGTGAAACACCGTGAAATATCCCGCCATCAGCGCCACCAAGACCGACAGCAGGATGGTCGCTTCCCGCCTCCAGGAACCTGTGCCCGTCCAGTGCAGGTACCTGTGCACCGCAACTCTGCTCCTGTCCTGAACCGCGTGATACCCGCCGAAAAGCTTGTTGTTTGCCATGACTGGACTCTCGCCGTCTTTATCAAAATAATGGCGCGGCCCGAAAAATGCCGTTTGATCTGGATCAACCCAGATGCAACTGGTCCGTCTTCTTGACCTGCAAGGAACCATGTCTCAAACGGCGGTGGTTTTTTTGTTACCTGGATGAGCTTGCAGTGAGATCAATGCTGGAGAGTTCAACGCTATCGCGATACTCCGGCACCGAAACCGACCACCCCAACTCCTGGCTGATGCGTCGGCGCAGCACATCCGACGCGTTAGGCTCCCCGTGGACGACAAATGTATGTTTTGGCGGCTGCTTGAACCCGCGCAGCCACTGCATGATTTCATCGGCATCGGCGTGCGCGGACAAGGTTTCCATCGGCACGACTTCAGCCCGGATCGGCACGTCTTTACCATGGATACGCACTGAAGGCGCTCCCGCAACAATTTGCGCGCCACGGGTGCCACCGGCCTGGAAACCAGGCATCAGCAGCGTGTTAATTGGATTGGGAGCCAGTGCCTTGAGGTGATGTACCACTCGCCCTCCTGTCGCCATGCCGCTGGCAGCTATGATCACCGCTGGGGTGCGTTGCTGATCAAGTTCTCTCGAGTCATCGACGGTGCGTACGAATTGCGCCACATGGCACATGCCTTCGCACTCCTCCAGCGATAATCTGTGCTCGCTGCGAAAACGCTGGTACAAAAGCGTGACATCGGTGGCCATGGGGCTGTTGAGGTAGATTGGAATATCGGGAATTGCCCGTTTGCGCTTCAACTGATACAGGTGATACATCAGCAGTTGAGCGCGCCCAACCGCGAAGGATGGCACGAGGGTAATCCCTCGGCGCAGCGCCGTGCGGGTGATGACCTCGGCCAATTGCGCCTGTGGCGCCTCGCCCGGATGTTGACGATCACCATAGGTCGACTCCACCAACAGGTAATCCGCCTGCTCGACAGGTTCCGGAGCGAACATCAAAGGATCGTCCGGCCGCCCCAAATCCCCTGAAAACACCAGGGCCAGGCCGTCGGCATTCACTTCCACCGTAGCGGCACCCAGAATATGCCCGGCGCCACGAAGCAGGATCGTCATGTCCGCGGCGATTTCCACCTTGTGGTGCAACTCCACCGGCCGCAACAGTTTCAGTGCTCGCTCGGCATCTTGTTCAGTATAAAGCGGCAACGCCGGGCTGTGCTTTGAGAAGCCGTGCCGATTGGCGAACTCAGCCTCCTCTTCCTGCAAGCGGCCACTGTCCAACAGCAGAATTTTTACCAACTCACAGGTGGCGGGCGTGGCGTACACCGGGCCGCGATAACCATTGCGCACCAATACGGGTAAATATCCGCTGTGATCGAGATGGGCATGGGTCAGGACAATGGCATTGAGGTCGCTGACCGGAAGCTGGAACGGGTCCCGATTGTGTAATCGCAGTTGCTTATAGCCCTGGAACAGACCGCAATCGATCAGCACATGTTGGTTACGGTGTTCCAGCAAGTACTTGCTGCCCGTGACCGTGCCCGCGGCACCAAGAAATGTGATTCGCATGGCCATTTTCCTTGAACATTCAGAGGAACGCTATTGATCGCTCTTTTTGGCTCAAGGTCAGTTGATTTTTATCAACTGCAGGCTCGATGGTGCCTCGTTCAACCGGGTGGGGGGTAAGGGTTTAACGATCATCAAACTGCACGGTGCCCGGTTTAACACGCTCTCGGCGGTATCCCCGATAAACCGGTCAGGCCTATGGTGATAAACCGTGCCCAGCACCACGATGTCGAAGGCATTTTGTTGAGCGAAAAGGCCGATGACCTTGTGGGGGATGCCCGTCAGTGAGTGTCGGCGGGTATTCTTGATGCAATAGCGTTCGGCAAGCACATCGAAAGCCTCTTGCTGGGCATCTTCAACCGCGTCTCTAAAACTTTCATAAAGACTGCCTGTTGGCACACTCATCGGCGCATCGCTAATCTCTGACCAACGACAGACATTAAGCAAGTGCAGCGCCGCATCGCAGCTGGCTGCCAGAGTCGAGGCCAGATCGAGTATTCGGTCATTTAAACCCTGCGTCATCTCTTCCAGATGGGACAGATCGATCGCCGCAAGAATGTTCAATGGCTTGGGGTTTCTGACACTGGTCACCAGATGCAGGTGGGTCGGACACTCGCGCAGCAGTCGCCAGTCCAGAGGCCTGTGAAAGGCACGGTCAAGTGCCGGCACGTAATGGGTATCCTTGATGACCAGGTCCGGATGAAAGTCATTCACGTACTCAAGCAGGTTGGTCAAGCTCGACTTGGCCCAGACCACTTCGGTGCTCACCAGCATGCCGCCACATCGGTAAAATCGGGCCTGCTGCTCCAGCCAATGACGGTGTACCCGCAGATAACCTTCCCGCGCCTGAGCCATCGCATCATGGTCAAGCAGACCAGCTACCGCCAGGGCCTGGACATAATCGAACGCGACAATGTGCAACAAGGCACCGGTTGCACACGCCAAGGCACGCGCACGCGCAAACGCCGGAGTCAGGGCCATTTCGCTGGAGGCTATCAATAGAATGCGTTTGAGCTTGAGCATCACATACCTCGCCCTGAAACCTTCCTGCCCGTGTGCAAGCCCGACTCCTTGTCAGGGGCCTTGAGTCAAACGCTTGTTACGTCGACTTGCTGACTGCGATCATGCTCATGGCCGCGGCTGCGGCCGCGGCCAGCAAAATATCCGGCAATCAAAGTACAAGTGCGTCTTTAAAATCGTCCCGTCAACGTGTTGCGAGTGGAGAAATTGCAGCTCGATTATTTGGTGTTTTGCCGTGGGGGATCTGACTTTTATCAACTAATCAGCAGCTCTTTTCGCACACGCGATAGAGGTCTGGTGCTTCGCGCTGGTTTATTACCTGATGGTGCACTCCGGGAAATGGGGCGGCCTGACGGGTAACTTCGACGGTTCGCTGCTGCAACGCCACGCTGTCGTCTAGCGAATTACGTAAAATTTTTCTGCCTACAACTGATCTACGTCAACTCCGTTCAACGCACAGCAAATACCTTAAATCCTAACCTTTAATGATAATATTCCAAGGGTCGCCATGGACCTCGTACTTAAGTTAATCAATGGTGGAGCTGGCAGTCTGGCTTCCTACTTGGCGGCCCACGTCCTGCTTTGCCTGTTGCCAGCGTTTTTCATTGCCGGGGCCATGGCAGCACTTATTCCTAAAGCCAGCATCACTCACTGGCTAGGTCGACATGCACCTGTCTATGTTTCCTTCCCGGCGGCGGCACTGGCGGGATCACTGATTGCCGTCTGCTCATGCACGATTGTTCCTTTGTTCGCGGGCGTTTACCGCAAAGGCGCGGGTATCGGCCCGGCGATCACCTTTCTGTTTTTTGCTCCGGCAGGAAATATCATGGCACTCGCCTATACCGGCAGCATTCTGGGAGCGGAGTTTGCAATCGCCCGTTTGATCCTCTGCCTGGTCTTTGGCATCGGTATTGGCTTGCTGATGGCTACCCTATTCTGGAAAGACGACCTGACCCACGACGCACAGGCGGATGCCCTGTTCGCAGAGAAGGCCAGCGTTTCCGGGCCCGCACTGGGCGTACTTCTATCTTTGCTGGCCTTGCTGATTGCGGGCACCTTGAAACTGTGGCCCCTGACTGCAGACCTGATCAGTATCAAAGTCCCGCTTTTCTGGGCCCAAGCGTGGCAGGACACCCTGTTTGACTGGGTTCCATACGACGTCAGCAAAGGGGAAGAAGGCGTGAGCTTCCAAGGGTCTGTACTCATCATCCTGCTCCTGATGATTGCCGCCACGGCCAAGCGTGGTCTGGATAACATCACCGAAGGTGCCAATGGCTGGACATGGGTTGCGCTGGGTCTGACCGCAAGCACTTTGCTGATCGCCTCGATGCGCCTGACGCCAGAACCTGGCACATTAGCCTTCACCTTCACGGGTCGTTTATTCGGGGTCGCATTGACCATACTGTCTGTTTGGTACTTTGCCCGAAAACTGCCAGCCGAAGACTGGCAAGGCTGGTTATGGGAAGCCTGGCGCTTCGTCAAGCAGATATTTGTTGTGCTGGTGGTGGGTGTATTCATCGTCGGTATGGTTCGCCAGGTTATTCAACCCGAGTGGATTGAAAGCCTTGCAGGCAGCAACTCATTGCCCGCCAATGCCATAGCAGTAGGGTTCGGCGTGTTCATGTACTTCCCAACCTTGGTCGAAGTGCCCGTCGCCCGCATGTTCCTTGATCTAGGTATGCATCCTGGCCCGCTCTTGGCGTACCTGATGGCGGATCCTGAACTTAGCTTGCAGAGCATGCTGATGGTGGCGGCTGTGATTGGTCGGAAGAAGACCGCTGCCTATGTTGGGTTAGTCGCTTCGTTCAGCATCGTGGCAGGCCTGCTCTATGGTGCCTGGGTCGATGGCACCGGCTGGCTTACCCTTGGTGCAGGAATGGCGGCCTCGCTGGCCATAACCGGTGCAATTTACCAATTGAGCCGTTATCAACGTAAACAAACAGCAAGCTGACTTTCACACCAAGGAGCTTCCAATGCTGAACATCAAAATCCTCGGTTCAGGGTGCGCCAACTGCAAAAAACTGGAGGCCGTAGCCCGTCAAGCCACGCAGAATCTGAATATCCAGGCCGAATTCGAAAAGATCACCGACATGGGCAAGATGATGACTTATGACATCCTCGCCACGCCGGCTCTGGTGATCAACGAGAAGGTTGTAAGCAGCGGGAAGATTCCGACTGTTGCGGATATTCAGGGCTGGATTTCGACTGCGCAATGATATTGTCGATTCCCCAAGCTCAGGGACAGAAGACGTCGAGACTTGATATCGCGATTGATCTGATCGCGGGATTTGCCTGCCAGCCTCGCGAAAACCAGGCAGCGCCAAGTTGCGTGTAGTCAATACCGATGATTCGGGCGTGGATTTCAGTGGTTCCCGCCGGAACGAAAAAAGGACCCGAAGGTCCTGATTTCAATCACTTACAGAATTCAGTGGAACTCTGCAGCGCTATATTTGGAGCGGGAAACGAGACTCGAACTCGCGACCCCGACCTTGGCAAGGTCGTGCTCTACCAACTGAGCTATTCCCGCGTCTTGGTGTGGCGCATTCTATAGAATTCAGAAGCGCCGTCAAGCCTTTGATTCAAAAAAGTTTTATTTCTTTTCTGCATCGGTCTTCAGATGCGGCCAGGCAGCCCGCAGGTACTGGATCATCGACCACAATGTCAGGGCGGCGGAGACCAGCAGCAAGGCGTAACCCACCAGCACCCAGAACGAGAAGTCCGACGGGTTGGCCAGCAGGATCACCAGCGCCACCATCTGCGCGGCGGTTTTCCATTTGCCCAGGTTCGATACCGCGACGTGCGCCCGGGCGCCGAGTTCGGCCATCCACTCGCGCAGCGCCGAGACCACGATCTCGCGACCGATGATGACGGCGGCCGGCAGCGTGAGCCACAGGTTACCGTGTTCCTGCACCAGCAGCACCAGTGCCACGGCGACCATCAGCTTGTCGGCCACCGGATCGAGGAACGCCCCGAATGGCGTGCTTTGTTCCAGACGGCGGGCCAGGTACCCGTCCAGCCAGTCTGTGGCCGCAGCAAAGGCGAATACCGAGGCGGACGCCAGGTAGCTCCAATGGTAAGGCAGGTAAAACAGCAAAATAAAGATCGGAATGAGCAGGACGCGTAGAACGGTAATCAGATTAGGGATATTCATCGGCACAACTGGCTACGAGGTGAGGTGGCATTCTACTCGCTGTGCAGATTTGCATAAATCAACTCTGCGAGCTTTTTACTGATCCCGGGTGCTTTGGCGATCTCTTCGATGCTGGCACGAGACAGCTCCTGCAATCCACCAAAATGTTTCAACAAATCGCGCCGACGTGTCGGGCCGACGCCGGCTACGCCCTCAAGCGTAGACGTACGGCGGGTTTTGCCGCGACGGGCGCGGTGCCCAGTAATCGCGAAACGGTGAGCTTCGTCGCGTATCTGCTGAATCAAGTGCAGCGCGGGGGAATCGCCGCGCAAGGTGAATTCGTGGGCGGCATCATTCAGGTACAAAGTTTCGAAACCGGCCTTGCGTGTCGCGCCCTTGGCCACGCCCAGCAGGATCAGGTCGGGCACCGCCAGCTCGTTGAGCACATCCCGGGCCATGGACAGCTGGCCCTTGCCGCCGTCCACCAGCAGAATGTCCGGCAGCTTGCCCTCCCCGTCCTTCAGTTTGCTGAAGCGTCGGGTCAGGGCCTGGTGCATCGCGGCGTAGTCGTCGCCGGGGGTGACGCCTTCGATGTTGTAGCGTCGGTAGTCGGACTTGATCGGGCCTTCCGGGCCGAACACCACACAGGAGGCCACGGTCGCTTCGCCGCTGGAGTGGCTGATGTCGTAACACTCCAGCCGCTGGGGTGGCTCGTCAAGGTTCAGCACTTCGGCCAAGGCATCGAAACGTGCTGCAACATGCTGCCGGTTGGCCAGCCGCGCGCCCAGGGCCTGTTCGGCATTGGTGACAGCCAATTGCTGCCAGCGCGCCCGGGTACCACGGACCCTGTGACTGATGGTCAGTTCGCGACCGCGCAGCTTGTCGATGGCCGCGATCAGGGCCGGGAAGTCTTCATGAACCACGTTGACGATCAGTTCGCTCGGCAAGTCGCGTTCGGGGCTGCTGACGTAATATTGGCCGAGGAACGCCGCCATGACCTCGGACACGTCCTCTTCAATGCCTACCTGCGGGAAGAAGTTCTTGCTGCCCAGCACCCGCCCCCCGCGTACGCTGATCAAGTGCACGCAGGCACCGCCCGGGTTGACGAACGCGGCGATCACGTCGACATCGCCCGAGCCGCCTTCCATGCTCTGCTGGTCCTGGACCCGGCGCAGCAACGAGATCTGGTCGCGCAATTCGGCGGCCCGCTCGAATTCGAGGTTGATCGCCGCCTCCTCCATGGCAACGGACAATTCGTCCGTCAATGCATTGCTGCGCCCCTCGAGGAACATCACCGAGTGCCGTACGTCTTCGGCGTAGACCTCGGGCTCCACAAGGCCGACGCAGGGCGCCTTGCAGCGTTTGATCTGGTATTGCAGGCAGGGTCGCGTGCGGTTCTTGTAGTAACTGTCCTCGCACTGGCGCACGAAAAAGGTCTTCTGCAGCAGGCTGAGGCTTTCGCGAATGGCCCCGGCGCTGGGGTAAGGACCGAAATACTTACCCTTGGCTTTCTTCGCGCCGCGATGGATGCTCAAGCGCGGGAACTGGCCATCGGAGAGAAACACGTAGGGGTAGGATTTGTCGTCGCGCAGCAGGATGTTGTAGGGCGGGCGCCACTCCTTGATCAGCGTCTGCTCGAGCAACAGGGCTTCGGTTTCATTGGCGGTGATCGTCGTTTCGACCTGGGCGATACGCGCTACCAGCGCTGCGGTCTTGGGGGCGAGCCCGGACTTGCGGAAGTAGCTCGACAGACGACTCTTGAGGTTCTTGGCCTTGCCGACGTAGAGCAGGCGCGCATCGCTGTCGAACATGCGATACACACCTGGGCGCCCACTGACCGTCGAGAGAAAAGCGCCTGGATCAAAGGCTTCAGTCATTTTCAGAGGCTGGCATCGACCATGCCGTGACGAACCGCCAACAGCGTCAACTCGACATCACTGCTGATCGAAAGCTTTTCGAAAATGCGGTAACGGTAGGTGTTCACGGTTTTTGGCGACAGGCATAGCTTGTCGGAAATGATCTGGACTTTCTGGCAGCCGACAATCATCAACGCGATCTGGATTTCCCGCTCCGACAATGCATCGAAGGGCGAATCGTTGGTCGGCTGGAAGGACTTGATCGCCAATTGCTGGGCAATCTGCGGGCTGATGTAGCGTTGCCCGGCAAACACCAGGCGGATCGCCTGGACCATTTCCGGCAACCCGGCGCCCTTGGTCAGGTATCCCGCGGCACCGGCCTGCAGCAGCCGGGTAGGAAACGGATCCTCTTCACACACGGTGACTGCGACAACTTTGATATCCGGATGACTGCGCAATAGTTTACGCGTGGCTTCAAGACCACCGATTCCCGGCATCTTGACGTCCATCAGTACCACATCGGGTTTCAACTCACGCGCCTTGAGCAGGGATTCTTCACCTGATTCAGCCTGGCCGACCACTTGCAGGCCATCGATGTCAGCCAGCATTCGTGTAATGCCTGTACGAACGAGATCATGGTCATCGACTACTAGCACCCTAATCAAGCAGACACCTCGCGACATGGACTTATTGGATTGCCCGACACCTTAGCAAAAAGCGACTGGCAGACCTAGCGGCACGCGCTATATAAACAGTATCAATAGTTCTTCCTTTGACGCACTCGAGCGATAGAGAACATTGTCGGCCACCGATAGCATTTTCTGATTGAATCTGCCTACCGGCCTCTAGTAAGCTCGACGCATTCATTGGAGACAGATCATGCCCGACACCCTCTCACCGCTTCAGATCGCCAGCGCCCTGCGCTCGATCGCGGCTGCCCGGGTGAACGACGTCTGTGCTCCGGTCAACTTTTATTTTGGGTATTGGTTTAGCCACTGGCGCGCCTGATACCCACACGGCGCCCACTTTGAACGGGTCGCCACCAGAGAATTCTCAACCCCCGGCCGGCTTCCCGACCGGGGGTTTTGTTTTTTCAGCGCTGCACATTTTCAGCGATACAGCCGACAACTCGAGGATTACGAACATGAACTACGCCACTTATTACCGTTACGACAGTTTTACCGCCTGGCGATTTAGCAGCCTCCGCTCGGGACAGCCTGCCGCCTCCGATCGGTCACCCACAGGTGGCAAGCACACACACGCAGCCAATCCGGCCAATTGTCGAACACCCCAGTAGGGCCGAGTGCGCGGGACCGAACCCGCCACCTGCCCAGGAAGCCTGAACATGAACTCGTCCGTCTCCGCTCTGCCGCTGTCCACCCTGAGCCCTGCCAATGAAGCGCTGACCCTGCGTCTGCCCAGCTCGTTGCAACTCAAGCAACAATTACCCCTGACCAACACCCTGACCCGGCAAGTCGCTGCCCAGCGCCAGGCAGTTCGCGCGATCCTCAATGGCGAAGACTCCCGCCTGCTGGTCATCGTCGGCCCTTGTTCGATTCACGATCCCCGCTCAGCCCTCGAATACGCCACTCACCTTGCTCGCCTGGCCATTGAAGTCAGCGATGAGATGCTGCTGGTGATGCGCGCCTATGTCGAAAAACCCCGCACCACAGTCGGCTGGAAAGGCCTGGCCTACGATCCGCACCTGGATGGCAGCGACGACATGGCGGGCGGCCTGACCCTGTCTCGCGAGTTGATGCGCGACATGCTTCAGCTGGGCTTGCCGATTGCCACCGAACTGCTGCAACCGATGGCCGCCGGTTACTTCGACGACCTGCTCAGTTGGGTGGCGATCGGCGCCCGCACCACCGAGTCGCAGATCCACCGGGAAATGGCCAGCGGCCTGGGCATGCCGGTCGGTTTCAAGAACGGCACCGATGGCGGTGTGACCGTGGCCAGCGATGCCATGCGCTCGGCGGCCCATCCCCATCGTCACTTCGGCGTCGACAGTCAGGGCCATCCGGCGATCATTCAGACCCCGGGCAATGCGGACACCCACCTGGTGTTGCGCGGCGGGCATGGCGGGCCGAACTACGACCGCCAGAGCGTCGCCCGGGTGCACAGCGATTTGACCAGACTGAAAATTCCGGCGCGAATCATGGTCGACTGCAGCCATGCCAACAGTGGCAAGGATCCGTTGCGCCAGCCGGCGGTGTTCAACGACGTGCTCGAACAGCGCCTGCAAGGTGATCGATCGCTGATCGGCATGATGCTCGAGAGCCATCTGTTCGACGGTTGCCAGGCGTTGAGCCCGTCGCTGCGCTACGGGGTGTCGGTCACCGACGGCTGCCTGGGATGGGACGGGACCGAAGACCTGTTGCGCCAGGCGGCAATCCGGTTGCGGGCTCAACGCGACTGACCGACTCATGACACGCCGGAGGTAGGCCATTGCGCACCTGTGCACTGCCTCCGGCGCAAGTCTGTCCAGACATTGCGACAAAGACCTCATATCCCTTTGAGCATTCGTACTTCCCCTATTCCGTTTTCACCAGGCGCCCGCGGCTTTTTCATACATCGCGCACGCGTTGGAGTGCTTTAGAGTGAGGCGCAGGCACCCCACAATCTCCTGTGAAAAAGGTATGAACAATGCAACGGAATGCAACGACTCTCTACCCGATTCTGCTGGTCCATGGGCTCTTCGGTTTCGATCGAATCGGCCAGTTCGAGCTCTTCCATGACATCAAGCAAGCCCTCAGAAACGCGGGCGCCAGGGTGTTTGTCCCACACCTGTCGGCCGCCCATAGCAACGAAGTCCGCGGTGACCAGCTTCTGGCGCAGATCGAGCGGGTGCTGGAAGGCACCGGTGCGAACAAGGTCAACCTCATCGGTCACAGCCAGGGTGCGCTGGCCGCGCGTTATGCGGCGGCGATTGCACCCGGGGCCGTCGCGTCGGTGACCTCCGTCAGCGGACCGAACCACGGTTCGGAGCTGGCCGACGTCCTGCGCAAGGCCCTGACGCCCGGACGCCTGTCAGAGCAGGTCGCCGAGACCGTCGCCGGCCTGTTCACCGACTTTCTATCCTTGCTCACCGGCAACCGCCAGTTGCCCAAAGACGCCATTGCCGCGCTGAATGCGCTGACCACCGAGGGTGTGGGCGCATTCAATGCCAAATACCCTCAAGGGCTGCCGCACACCTGGGGTGGCAAGGGCCGGGAACTGGTCAACGGAGTTCGCTATTACTCCTGGAGCGGCACGCTGCAAGGGAGCCTGCTCGATCAAGGGCGCAACGCACTGGACCCGCTGCACGGATTTTGCCGGGGTTTCTCCCGTTATTTCACCACCGAAGCCAGGCAGAACGACGGCCTGGTCGGGCGCTACAGCTCTCATCTGGGCACAGTGATCCGCTCCGACTATCCGCTGGATCACTTCGACAGCATCAGTCAGATGGCCGGTCGGGTCCGCACAGGCATCGACCCGGTCGAGCTTTACGTAGAGCATGCCGAACGCTTGAAAAAGGCCGGCCTGTGAGCATTGCCGCCCGCCCGGCGCCCCACGAAGGGAACTTTGGGAAGAAAAAGGCTACTGAATCCGGTAGGCTCACCACTTTTATGAATATTGAAAGGAGTATTTTCCCATGGCTAAAGCCACTGCCCGCCACATCCTGGTTGCCAGCGAAGCCAAGTGCAACGAGCTCAAGGCCCAAATCGAGGCTGGCGCCGATTTCGCCGAAGTCGCCAAAGCCAACTCCACGTGCCCGTCCAGCCGTCAGGGCGGCGACCTGGGCTCGTTCGGTCCGGGCCAGATGGTCAAGGAATTCGACACCGTGGTCTTCAGCGCACCGATCAACGTGGTGCAAGGCCCGGTAAAGACCCAATTCGGTTACCACTTGCTGGAAGTGACCAGTCGTCAGGACTGATCGATCCGCAGTTTGCAACATAACGGCCCGCCATTTGGTGGGCCGTTATGTTTCGGTTACGTGATACGGCTGGCGAGGGACGCGCCGCTAGCGTACAAATTGCGGTTATCGACCACCCGGCTCAAAGGCTGACAATGCGATTGGCTTTCCCTACTTTGTTGTTCACTGCCGTGACCCTGCTAACGGGTGCTGCCGAGGTGAATGCAACGCCGCAACATGCGCTGACCGTGTATGGCGAACCGGCGAAGTATCCCGCCGACTTCAGTCATTTTGCCTACACCAACCTGCAAGCCCCCAAGGGCGGCGCCATGCGTCGTTCGGCGGTTGAAATCGGCCATTTCGACCATATCCTGCCGTACATCGACAAGGGCATCGGCGTGACGCAGGTCGACGGCTTGATCTATTCGCCCCTCGCCCAGCGCTCGCTGGACGAGCCTTACACCGTCTACGGCCTGGTGGCGCAGACGATGGAGCGCGCCGATGACGGCCTGTCCCTGCGTTTCAACCTCAACCCCAAGGCCCGGTTTGCCGATGGCCAGCCGATCACCGCCGAAGACGTGCGCTACACCTTCGACCTGCTGATGACCCAGGGCAGCCTGCGTTATCGCACGCAATTCGCCGACGTCAAGGGCGTCGAAGTGGAGTCGCCACGCACCGTGCGTTTCGACTTCAAGAACAACCAGAACCGTACCCTGCCCCTGGACATTGCGACCTTGCCGGTATTTCCCGAGCACTGGTGGAAGACCCGCGACTTCGCCGGTGGCGGCGGTTACGAGCCGCCGCTGGGCAGCGGCCCGTACAAGGTCGCCAAGGTCGACTCCGGGCGCAGCATCACCTTCAAGCGCAACCCCGACTGGTGGGGCAAGGACCTGCCGGTCAGCCGCGGCCTGTATAATTTCGACCATTTCAGCATCGAGTACTTTGGCGACACCGACGTGGCGCGCCAGGTGCTGCGCGGCGGTGCCTACGACTACAACCGTGAATTTTCCGCCACCGCCTATTCGATCGGCTACGACAGCCCGGCGCTGAGTGACGGACGCCTGCAAAAGGCCCACCTGGCTCAAAACGCCCCGCAAACGGCGCAAGGCTTCGTATTCAATCTGCAAAATCCGCTGTTCCAGGACCGGCGCGTCCGCCAGGCCCTGGCCATGCTCTGGGATTTCGAGTGGAGCAACCGGCAGATGATGCGCGACCTCTATATCCGTCAGCAGAGCTTCTTCTCCAACACCGACCTCGCCGCGCGCAACCTGCCCGATGCCGCCGAGCTGGCGATTCTCGAGCCCCTGCGCGGGCAGATCCCGGACGAGGTGTTCACTAAAGTCTTCGAAGCGCCGAAAACCGACGGCAGCGGCGTGATTCGCGACAAACAGTTGCAGGCCCTGGCGCTGCTGGAAGCGTCAGGCTGGAAGCCGGATGGCGATCAACTGGTGAACGCCGAAGGCAAGGCGCTGAGCTTTACCTTCCTGGTCAGCCAGAACGGCATGGACCGCTTGCTCCTGCCCTACAAGCGCACGCTGAAACAGATCGGCATCGATTTGAACATCCGCCGCATCGACTCGTCGCAGTACGTCAATCGCCTGATGTCCCGGGACTACGACATGATAGTGACCGGCTACCCGGTCACCACCTCGCCGGGCAATGAGCTATACAACTACTTCGGCTCGGTGGCGGCCAACGATCCGGGTTCCAACAATTACATGGTATTGAAGAACCCGGCGGTCGATACGCTGCTCAACGGTCTGGTTCGCGCCAACACCCAGGCCGACATGTTGCGCCATGCCCATGCCCTGGACCGGGTATTGCAATGGAATTATTACTGGATTCCCAACTATTACCCGCCAGGCAGTTCGACCGTGTGGTGGAACCGCTTCGGCATTCCCAGTGTGCAGGCCAGCAATGACGAAGCCATCGAGAGTTGGTGGGAGGTGAGCTCCATACCCCTGACCAACCAGCAGATGACTGCCGAACTCATCAAGCGCGGCGCACCCGGAGGGCCGCACTGATGTGGGCTTACATCCTGCGGCGCCTGCTGCTGATCATTCCGACGCTGGTGATCATCCTGCTGGTCAACTTCGTCATCGTCCAGGCGGCGCCGGGCGGTCCGGTGGAACAGGCGATCGCGAACCTGCAAGGCATCGGCGGCGCCAGTGTCGGCGGTGGCGCAAGCGACGCCATCAGTCATGGCGGTTCCCGGGCCAGCCGCGGCCTCGACCCGCAGCTGATCAAGGAGATCGAAAAACAGTACGGCTTCGACAAGCCGGCCCCTGAACGCCTGTGGCTGATGCTCAAGAGCTATGCGCAACTGGACTTCGGCAAGAGTTTCTTCCGCGGCGCCACGGTCACCGACCTGATCCTGGAAAAAATGCCGGTGACCATTTCCCTCGGGCTCTGGGCCACGCTGATCACCTACCTGGTGTCGATTCCCCTGGGCATCCGCAAGGCCGTGCATCACGGCAGCCATTTCGATGTCTGGAGCAGTACCGCGATCGTCATCGGCTACGCCATGCCGGCGTTCCTGTTCGCCATGTTCCTGATCGTGGTGTTCGCCGGGGGCACTTCGTTGAACTGGTTTCCGGTGCGAGGCCTGGTCTCGGACGACTTCGAGTCGCTGTCGACCCTGGGCAAGATCGCCGATTACTTCTGGCACCTGGTGTTGCCGGTCACCTCGCTGGTGATCGGCGGCTTCGCCACCCTGACCATCCTGACCAAGAACTCCTTCCTCAATGAAATCACCCGCCAATACGTGGTCACCGCCCGCGCCAAGGGCATGAGCGAACGCCGGGTGCTGTACGGCCATGTGTTTCGCAACGCCATGTTGCTGGTGGTGTCGGGGATACCCCAGGCCTTTATCAGCGTATTTTTTGCAGGCTCCCTGCTGATCGAAGTGATTTTCTCCCTCGATGGCCTGGGCCGCATGAGTTACGAAGCCGCGGTGTCGCGGGACTATCCGGTGGTGTTCGGCTCGCTGTTCATCTTTACCCTGTTCGGGCTGCTGATAAAACTGGTAGGCGACCTGTGCTACACCTTGGTCGACCCGCGTATCGACTTCGCCGCGAGGAACGCCTGATGTTCAAGCTCTCGCCGCTGGGCCGTCGCCGTTTCGAACGGTTTAAGAAAAACCGCCGTGGCTGGTGGTCGCTGTGGCTGTTTATCGGCCTGTTCCTGCTGACCCTCGGCGGCGAACTGATCGCCAACGACAAACCGCTGGTGGTCGGCTACCAGGGTTCGTTGTACTTCCCTGCCTTCAAACGCTACACCGAGCAAGAGTTCGGCGGACAGCTGCCGTTCCAGGCGGATTACCGCAGCGACTATGTGCAGAACCTGATCAAGAAGGACGGCGGCTGGCTGCTGTTTCCGCCGATCCCGTTCAGTGACGATACGCCCAACTATGATCTGGCCAAACCGGCACCGAGCCCGCCGTCGAAGGTCAACTGGCTGGGCACCGACGACCAGGCCCGGGACGTGATGGCCCGGGTGATTTTCGGTGCCCGGGTGTCGATCCTGTTCGCCTTGATGCTGACCCTGGTCAGCGCGTTGATCGGTATCGCGGCCGGCGCACTGCAAGGCTATTACGGCGGCTGGGTCGACCTTTTGGGCCAGCGGCTGCTGGAGGTCTGGTCCGGTTTGCCGGTGTTGTACCTGCTGATCATTCTCTCGGGGTTCGTCGAGCCGAATTTCTGGTGGCTGCTGGGGATCATGGCGCTGTTTTCCTGGCTGGCCCTGGTCGACGTGGTGCGCGCCGAGTTCCTGCGCGGGCGTAACCTGGAATACGTCAAGGCGGCCCGAGCCCTGGGCCTGAGCGACCGCAAGGTCATCGTGCGGCACATCCTGCCGAACGCGATGAATGCGACCCTCAGTTATCTGCCCTTCATTTTGACCGGGGCGATCTCGACCCTCACGGCCCTGGATTTCCTCGGTTTCGGCATGCCGGCGGGCAGTGCGTCCCTGGGCGAGTTGATCGGTCAGGGCAAACAGAACCTGCAAGCGCCGTGGCTGGGACTGACTGCATTCTTCACCCTGGCGTTGATTCTTTCTTTACTGGTGTTTATCGGTGAGGCGTTGCGTGACGCCTTTGATCCACGATCTTGATCCACGGCGGAAGTTGATATGAGTGGCAACCTGATCGAAATCCGTGACCTCTGTGTGGCCTTCAGCGGCCAGACCGTAGTCCGTAACCTGTGCCTGGACATCCGCCCCGGCGAGTGCCTGGCCCTGGTGGGCGAGTCGGGCTCCGGCAAGTCGGTGACCGCGCACTCGATCCTGCAACTGCTCCCCGAGACCGGCACCGACACCCGCGGCAGCATTCGCTATCGCGGCAAGGAACTGCTCGGCGCGTCCTCCACTGCATTGCGCGAGTTGCGCGGCAACCGGATCGCGATGATCTTCCAGGAGCCGATGTCGTCCCTCAACCCGCTGCACAGCGTCGAAAAACAGATCGGTGAAACCCTGCTGCTGCACAAGGGCCTGACCGGCAAGGCGGCGCAGGCGCGGACTCTCGAGTTGCTGCACCTGGTGGGCATCCAGAAACCCCAGGAGCGGCTCAAGGCTTATCCCCATCAATTGTCCGGCGGCCAGCGACAACGGGTGATGATCGCCATGGCCCTGGCCTGCGAGCCGGAACTGCTGATCGCCGACGAACCTACCACCGCGCTGGATGTGACCGTACAGCGCAAGATTCTGCTGCTGCTCAAATCCTTGCAGAAGCGGCTCGGCATGTCGCTGCTGTTGATCAGTCACGACCTGAATCTGGTGCGCAGCATCGCCCAGCGCGTGTGCGTGATGAAGGCCGGGGAAATCGTCGAGCAAGCGCCCTGCGAGACGCTGTTCACCGAGCCGAAACATCCCTACAGCTGCGTGCTGCTCAACGCTGAACCCGAAGGTGAAGCCCTGCCCCGGGACGAGCGCGAGAATGTGCTGGAAGTGGCCAACCTGTCCGTGCGGTTTGCCCTCGGCGGCGGACTGTTCCAACGCAAGACGTATTTGCACGCGGTGGACGGCATCAGCCTGAATGTCCAGCGCGGCAAGACCCTGGGCATCGTCGGTGAATCCGGTTCCGGCAAATCGACCCTGGGCCAGGCGATCCTGCGCCTGCTCGATTCCGACGGCAGCATTCGCTTCCAGGGTGAGCCGCTGGATGGCTTGTCGCAAAAGCAGCTGCGGCCTTGGCGCAAGAAAATGCAGGTGGTGTTCCAGGACCCTTTCGGCAGCCTCAGTCCGCGGATGTCGGTGGCGCAGATCATCAGTGAAGGCCTGGAAGTGCATAGCCGCTTGACCGCGGACGAATGCAATGCCGAGGTGATTCGGGCGCTGGAAGAAGTCGGCCTCGACCCGCAAAGCCGCGATCGTTACCCTCACGAGTTCTCCGGCGGCCAACGCCAGCGCATCGCCATCGCCCGGGCGCTGGTGCTGAAACCGGCGCTGATCCTGCTGGACGAACCGACCTCGGCGCTGGACCGCACCGTGCAAAAACAAGTGGTCGCCCTGCTCCGCCAGCTTCAGGAAAAGCACGGGCTGACCTACCTGTTCATCAGTCACGACCTGGCAGTCGTGCGCGCACTGGCCCACGACATGATCGTGATCAAGGACGGCAAAGTGGTGGAAAGCGGTGCCAGCCACGAGGTATTCGAGTCGCCACAGCATGCCTATACCAAAGAGCTGTTGGCGGCGGCGCAGTTGGGGTGGGCATAATTCGGTGCTTGGCACAGGACCGCGTCGCGGCCTTCGCGGGCAAGCCTCGCTCCTACAGGTTATCGGTGTTTTTATGATCGATGCATGACCTGTAGGAGCGAGGCTTGCCCGCGAAGAGGCCGGCACAGGCGATAAATTATCAGGATCAGCACCCATGAACACCACCGAAAGCCTCAAGGACTACCAGCAGGTCCGCCTGCTGGCGATCCGTTCATTGTTCGAAATCATCGAGCAGTCGAGTGAAGGCACGGTGATCGTCGATCGCGACGCCAATATCGTCTGGATGAACGAACGCTACGCCAAGCGTTTTGGCCTGGAGTCGGCGCAAGTCGCCATCGGCAAAGCCTGCGAAAGTGTGATCCCCGGCAGCCTGCTGCGTGAAGTGGTACGCAGCGGCCGGCCGATTTTGCTCGACATGCAGGACACCCCCAAGGAACCGCTGGTGGTGATGCGCCTGCCGATTCACGACGATGCGGGCGTGGTGATCGGCGCCATCGGCTTTGCCCTGTTCGACGAATTACGCAGCCTGTCGCCGATGCTCAAGCGCTACATGAGCATGCAGGAAGAGCTTGCTTCCACGCGTTCACTGTTGCGGGCGCGGCAGACCAAATACAACTTCGCCCACTTCATCGGCACCAGCGCCGCCAGCCTGGAAGTCAAGCGTCGTGCCCGGCGCAGCGCCAGCACCGACTCGCCGGTGCTGCTGCTTGGCGAAACCGGGACCGGCAAGGAATTGCTGGCCCAGGCAATCCACGGTGCGTCGCCCCGCGCGCACAAAGCCTTCGTCAGCATCAACAGCGCGGCGATTCCCGAGTCGCTGCTGGAGGCCGAATTCTTCGGCACCGCCCCCGGCGCGTTTACCGGCGCCGAGCGCAAGGGCCGCGCCGGCAAATTGCAGATCGCCCAGGGCGGCACGCTGTTCCTCGATGAAATCGGCGACATGCCGCTACCCCTGCAAAGCAAGCTGCTGCGGGTGTTGCAGGAAAAGGAATTCGAACCGGTGGGCTCCAACGAAGTGATCCAGAGCGATGTGCGGGTGATCGCCGCCACGTCGACGGATCTGGAAGCGGCGATCCGACGCGGCGAGTTCCGGGCCGATTTGTATTATCGCCTCAATGTGCTGCCGATTCAGGTCCCGCCCTTGCGCGATCGCCTTGACGATCTACCGGCGCTCAGCGAAGCGATCCTGGAAGAACTGCGCAGCCAGCATGAACTGAACCGCGAGGCGCTTGAATTATTGGCGCAACACGCCTGGCCGGGGAACATCCGTGAATTGCGCAATGTGCTGGAGCGGGCGGCCTTGCTCAGTGATGACTTGATGCTCAATGCCACGGATATCCGCGCGGCGATCGGTACGTTCGTGCCGGTGGAACGGGTGGCGCCGTTGAATCCCGAGGTGGTTGCCCAGGAGACCTTTAGCGCGGCTCGGCAGCGGTTTGACCGGCAGTTGATTGAATCGGCCCTGGCGCAGTGCGGAGGGAAAGTGATTGAAGCGGCGGCGCGGCTTGGGCTGGGGCGATCGACGCTGTACAAGAAGATGGTGGCTTTGGGGATTGCAGAGTCTTCATAATGAGACACAAATCTCCATTTATAGACAGAACTTCGCGAGCAAGCTCGCTCCCACATTTGACCGCATTCTTGCGGGTAATTCGGTCAACCTGTGGGAGCGAGCTTGCTCGCGATGAGGCCGGCATTACCGACATAAGTCTCTAACTAGAGACACCTAACTGAAACTCAACTCAAACACTCTACATATATCCTTATATTTCAATAGCTTGCGTGTCTGGCACGAAACTCGCTATAGCCCTCTCCCACAACAGATCCACCTAAAAAAAATAACAATCCAGGAGACACACCATGAGTGTGATCATTGCCTTGGCAGCCCTCGCGCTGCTGATGCTCGCGGCCTACCGTGGCTACAGCGTTATCCTCTTTGCCCCGATTGCCGCCCTCGGCGCCGTTCTGCTCACCGACCCTTCCGCCGTCGCCCCTGCCTTCACCGGGGTATTCATGGAAAAAATGGTCGGCTTCATCAAACTGTACTTCCCGGTGTTCCTGCTTGGCGCGGTGTTCGGCAAGCTGATCGAGCTGTCGGGCTTCTCGCGTTCCATCGTAGCGGCGGCCATTCGTCTGCTTGGCACTCGCCAGGCGATGCTGGTGATCGTGCTGGTCTGCGCGTTGCTCACCTACGGTGGCGTATCGCTGTTTGTGGTGGTGTTTGCGGTCTATCCGTTTGCGGCCGAGATGTTCCGCCAGAGCAATATCCCCAAGCGCCTGATCCCGGCGACCATTGCCCTCGGCGCGTTCTCGTTCACCATGGACGCCCTGCCCGGCACCCCGCAGATCCAGAACATCATCCCCAGCACCTTCTTCAACACCACCGCCTGGGCCGCGCCCTGGCTGGGCCTGATCGGCTCGATCTTCGTGGTCTGCGCCGGCATGCTGTTCCTGCAGCGCCAGCGCAACAAGGCCCAAGTGGCCGGTGAAGGCTATGGCACCGAACTGCGCAACGAGCCGGAAACCGCTGCCGATATCAAGCTGCCCAATCCGTGGATCGCGCTGTCGCCATTGCTGGCCGTCGGCATCATGAACCTGTTGTTTACCCAGTGGATTCCGCAGTGGTACGGCAAGACCCACAGCCTCGCGCTGCCGGGCATGGCCGCACCGGTGACCACCGAAATCGCCAAGCTCACGGCGATCTGGGCGGTCCAGGCCGCCTTGCTGGTCGGTATCATCATGGTGTTGGTGTTCGGCTTCCAGGCGATTCGCGGCAAGTTGGCCGAAGGCAGTCGCAGTGCGGTCGGCGGTTCGTTGCTGGCGGCGATGAACACCGCATCGGAGTACGGCTTCGGGGCGGTGATCGCTTCCTTGCCGGGCTTCCTGGTACTGGCCGACTGGCTCAAGAGCATTCCCAACCCGCTGGTCAATGAAGCGATCACCGTGACCCTGCTGGCGGGCATCACCGGTTCGGCCTCGGGCGGCATGAGCATTGCCCTGGCGGCCATGGCCAATGACTTCATCGCGGCGGCCCATGCGGCCGACATTCCCCTGGAAGTGCTGCACCGGGTGGCTGCGATGGCCAGCGGCGGCATGGACACCCTGCCGCACAACGGCGCGGTGATTACCTTGCTGGCCGTCACCGGCCTGACCCACCGCGAAGCTTACAAAGACATTTTCTGTATTACGCTGATCAAGACCCTGGCGGTCTTCGTAGTGATCGGTACTTTCTACGCCACTGGCATTGTGTGAGGTATTCATGACAACTCTTTCGGGCAAGACTGCACTGGTCACCGGTTCCACCAGCGGCATTGGCCTGGGCATCGCCCTGAGCCTGGCCAAGGCTGGCGCCAACCTGATCCTCAATGGATTCGGCGATGCCTCCACGGTGATTGCCGAAGTAGAGCAATTCGGTGGCAAGGTCGGGCATCACCCGGCTGACGTGAGCGACCCGGCACAGATTGCCGAAATGATTGCCTACGCCGAGCGCGAGTTCGGCGGCGTGGACATTCTGGTCAACAACGCCGGCATCCAGCATGTGGCTGCGGTGGAGGACTTCCCCGTGGAGCGCTGGGATTCGATCATTGCGATCAACCTGTCGTCGGTGTTCCACGGCACCCGTTTGAGCCTGCCGGGCATGCGCGCCAAGGGTTGGGGGCGGATCATCAACATCGCTTCGGTGCACGGTCAGGTCGGCTCGGTGGGCAAGGCGGCGTATGTGGCGGCCAAGCATGGGGTGATCGGCCTGACCAAGGTGGTCGGCCTGGAAACGGCCCGGTCGAATGTGACGTGCAACGCCATCTGCCCCGGCTGGGTGTTGACGCCGCTGGTGCAGAAACAGATCGACGCCCGCATCGCGACCGGGATCGAGCCACAACAGGCGCAGCATGATTTGCTGGCCGAGAAGCAGCCGTCCGGCGAGTTCGTGACACCGCCGCAATTGGGAGAGCTGGTGCTGTTTCTATGCAGCGAAGCCGGTAGCCAGGTAAGGGGCGCGGCGTGGAATATCGATGGTGGGTGGTTGGCGCAGTAACCAGCCGTTAGACCGCGTTATCGTTCTTCGCGGGCAAGCCACGCTCCCACAGGGGGATCGCATTTTTATGTGGGAGCGAGACCGGCTTGCCGGCGAAGGGGATCTGAAGATAGAAAAAGAGGCAAACCATGTCCGACATCCTCTGGCAACCCGGCGCCGAGCGCATTGGCAAGACCCGCATGGACGCCTTCCGGCGCTTCATCAATAAACGCCATCACCTCGACGTCGCCGACTACCCCGCCCTGCATCAATGGTCCATCGAGCAGCGGGTCGACTTCTGGCAGGCCATCGTCGATTTCTTCGACATCCGCTTTCACGACCAACCCGACGCGGTGCTGGTCGAAGGCGTGCAAATGCCCAGCGCCCAGTGGTTTCCCGGCGCTACCCTGAACTTCGCCGAACACCTGCTACGGCGTCGCGACGATGCCGTGGCGGTGGTGGCCATCGGTGAAAACGGTCAGCGTGAACAGTTGACCTGGGCCGAGCTGGCGGAACACGTCGCCGGTTTTCAGTACGGGTTGATCGCCGCCGGTGTCGGCCTCGGCGACCGCGTGGCCGCGTGCATGCCGAACACCTGGCAAACCCTGGTGGCCATGCTCGCCACCACCAGCCTCGGGGCAATCTGGTCCTGTTCGTCGCCGGACTTCGGCACCCAGGGGGTGGTGGATCGCTTCGGCCAGATCGAACCGAAAGTACTGGTCACCTGCGCCGGCTATCGCTATGCCGGCAAGGAGATCGACCAGACGGCCAAGATCAACGAAATACTCGCTCAACTGCCCTCCCTGCAGCAGCTGGTCGTCGTCCCTTACGCGCGGCCACAGGCACGAATCGAAGCATTCCATACCCCGGCCAACGTCACGCTCTGGGATGATTTCTACGAACCTGGCGGCGAGCCGGATTTCGTGCCCGTGCCCTTCGCTCATCCGCTGTACATCCTTTATTCCAGCGGCACCACCGGCATCCCCAAATGCATCATCCACAGCACCGGCGGTGTGCTGCTGCAACACGTCAAGGAACATGGGCTGCATTGCGACCTGGGTCCCGGCGACCGGTTGTTCTACTACACCACCTGCGGCTGGATGATGTGGAACTGGCTGGTCTCGGCCCTGGCCGTGGACAGTGCCGTGGTGCTGTATGACGGCTCACCCTTTCATCCCGGGCCGGAGCGTCTGGTCGACCTGATCGACGACGAGCGCATCAGCGTCTTCGGCACCAGCCCCAAGTACCTGGCGACCCTGGAAAGCAACGGCGTGAAGCCGCGGCAGAGCCATGACCTGGGCAGTCTGAAAACCCTGCTGTGCACCGGTTCCGCGCTGTCGCCCCAGAGCTACGACTATGTTTACCGCGACTTCAAGCGCGACCTGTGCCTGGCGTCGATGTCCGGCGGAACCGACATCGTTTCGTGCTTTGTTAACGGCAACCCGCTGCTCCCGGTTCGTCGCGGGGAAATCCAGGGCAAGAGCCTGGGCATGGCCGTCGAGGTCTGGAATGATGCGGGGATCGCTGTCATCGGGCAAAAAGGCGAGCTGGTCTGCACCCGGCATTTCCCGGCCATGCCGATCGGTCTGTGGAATGACCCCACCGGGGAAAAGCTGCGCGCGTCGTACTTCAGCCAGTTCCCCGGGGTCTGGGCCCAGGGCGATTACGCCGAACAGCTGGCCCACGGCGGGATGCTGATCCATGGGCGCTCGGACGCGGTGCTCAATCCGGGCGGCGTGCGCATTGGCACGGCGGAAATCTACCGTCAGGTGGAAAAAGTCCCCCAGGTGCTCGACAGCGTGGCCATCGGCCAACAGTGGCAGGATGATGTGCGGGTGGTGCTGTTCGTACGGTTGCGCGACGACGTCGAGCTGGACGATGCCCTGCAACAGCAGATTCGCCAAGTCATCCGCGCCAACACCACGCCACGGCATGTGCCGGCGAAGATTGTGGCGGTGACGGACATTCCACGGACGATCAGCGGCAAGGTGGTCGAGCTGGCGGTGCGCAATGTGGTGCATGGGCAACCGGTGAAGAACACCGATGCCCTGGCCAATCCCGAGGCGCTGGAGCAATTTCGCGATCGCCGCGAACTCAAAGACTGAAACCCGTCCCTGTAGGAGCCAGGCTTGCCGGCGAAGGGGCCCTGTAGGAAGCCAGGCTTGCCGGCGAAGGGGCCCTGTAGGAGCCTGGCTCCTACAGGGTACGGGTCAGTCCATCAGTCCCCATTCGCCGGGAGGGGCATGGAGCCCCGGTGACGCTTCGGCGTGCAACTTCAAGCGCAATCGCAAGTTGTTCACCGAATCCGCATGCTTGAGCGCCTCCTCCTCATCGATCGCTCCTTCGATGACCAACGCATAAAGCGCACCATCGAAGGTCTGCATCCCCGCGTCCTGCGACTTTTCCATGATCCCCTTGAGTTCGGAAAACTCGTTGCGCCGGATCAGGTCGCCGATCGTCGGCGAGCCCAGCATCACCTCCACCGCAGCCCGGCGGTGGCCGTCGCGGGTCGGCACCAGCCGCTGGGAAACGAAGGCCTTGAGGTTATTCCCCAGGTCATTGAGCAGTTGCGCGCGACGTTCTTCGGGGAAGAAATTAATAATCCGGTCCAGTGCCTGATTGGCGTTGTGCGCATGCAGCGTCGAGATCACCAGATGGCCGGTATCGGCAAACGCCAGCGCATGCTCCATGGTTTCGCGGTCGCGGATTTCGCCGATCAGCACCACGTCCGGCGCCTGGCGCAGGGTATTTTTCAGTGCGGCATGGAAACTGCGGGTATCGACGCCGACCTCACGCTGGTTGATGATCGACTTCTTGTGCCGATGGATGTACTCGACCGGGTCTTCGATGGTGATGATATGGCCGCTGCTGTGGCGGTTGCGATAGTCGATCAGTGCCGCCAGCGAAGTTGATTTGCCCGAGCCCGTCGCACCGACGAACAGCATCAGGCCTTGCTTGAGCATCACCGCTTCGAGCAATACCGAAGGCAACTTGAGGTCTTCGAAGCGCGGAATGTCGAGTTTGACGTTGCGCACCACGATGGACACATCGTTGCGCTGCTTGAAGATATTGACCCGAAAGCGCCCGATACCCGCCAACGAGATCGCCAGGTTCATCTCCAGTTCCCGATCAAACTCCAGACGCTGTTCGGCGTCCATGATGGACGCGGCAATGGCGGCAATTTCCCCGGGTTTGAACGGCTGATCGGACAGGGGCTTGAGCACGCCATCGAACCGTGCACAGGGTGGCGCGCCCGTGGACAGGTAAAGATCGGAGCCATCCTGGTGGGCCAGGACCTTCAACAATGCATCGATTTCCATGGCAAAAAGCATCCGCGAAGCATTCAATGGATAAAAATGACCCAAAACAGGTCATACAGCGTCTACCGCCATGCAAGGATAGTAGACGCCGCCTCACCGACTTAGTGCAGGACAATTTGATGAACCCATCACCGACCGGCAGCGATGCCCAGGCCTTGATCGCCAGGCTGGACTGGACATGCACGCCGCTGGGCACCGCCAGTACCTGGCCACAGAGCCTGCGCACCGCCGTGGACATCGTAATTCATTCGCCGATGCCCATGCTGTTGCTGTGGGGGCCGCAACTCACGCAGATCTACAACGATGGCTTCGCCCTGCTGGCCGGCAGCAAGCATCCACACGCTTTCGGACAACCCACGCACCAGATCTGGCCGGAACTCAAAGACTTTACCGACCCGATTTACAGCGCTGTCCTACAAGGACAAGTGCGCACCTACAGCGAGCAGCGCTTCACCTTACAACGCGATGGCCATGATTCCGACTTCTGGCTGGACCTGACCTACAGCCCCATCCGTGATGAAAGCGCCCAGGTGGCCGGGATTCTGGTCACCGCCATCGAAACCAACGAGCGTCGACGCATCGCGCTGGAACTGGAACAGCGCTCGGCGGCCAGCCTCAAGGCCCAGCATGAAACCGAGGAGCGCCTGCAACTGGCCCTGGCCGCCACCGATGCCGTCGGCACCTGGGACTGGGACATCAGCGAAGACCGTTTCATTGCCGACACCCATTTCGCTCAGTTGCACGGCGTCGACCCCTTGCTCGCCAGCCAGTTGCCCATCAGTGACTATCTGCATGCGGTACACCCGGAAGACCGCGCCATGGTCACCCGCAGCATCAAGCATTCCATTACCCACGGCACCGAATATGCCGAGGAATACCGCCTGCTGCAGCCAGACGGCCAGTTGCGCTGGGTGTTCGCCCGGGGTCGTTGCTACAAGGACCACCATGGCCGGCCGATCCGTTTCCTGGGTGCCGCCCTGGACCTGACCGAACGCAAACTCACCGAGCAGGCCTTGCGCCAGAGCCAGACCGAGCTGCAACTGATCATCAACGCGATGCCGATCCTGATCAGTTACGTCGACAGCAGCGAGCGCTTTCGCCTGAACAACGCCGCTTACCTCGACTGGTACGGTCTGACACCCCAGGAACTCTATGGTCGGACGATTCGCGAGGTACTGGGCGAAGAAGCCTACAAACTGCGTGCCGTATACATCGCCGAGGCACTGTCGGGAAAAGCCTGCTGCTTCAGCATCAGCGCCGCCCATCGCGATGGCAGCATCCGTCAGGCGTTGATGAATTACCTGCCACGTCACGGTCCGGATGGCGCGGTAAATGGCTTCTACATCTTCGTGATCGACGAAACCGAGCGCAAACAGACCGAAGAAGCCCTGCGCAATCTCAATGAAACCCTCGAAGAACGCGTCAGCGCCCGCACCCGGCAACTGGCCGAAGCCAATGAGAAACTGCTCAACGAGATGTTCGAACGCGAACGCGCCGAAGAGGCGCTACGCCATGCGCAGAAAATGGAAGCGGTGGGCCAGCTCACCGGCGGCATCGCCCATGACTTCAATAATATGCTCACCGGGATCATCGGCAGCCTCGACCTGATGCAGCGTTACATCGCCGAAGGGCGCGCCGCGGAAATCGGCCGTTTCACCGAGGCGGCGGTGTCTTCGGCTCACCGCGCCGCCGCCTTGACCCATCGGTTGCTGGCGTTTTCCCGGCGCCAGTCGCTGGACCGCAAACCGCTCGATGCCAATGAGCTGATCCATTCCCTGGAAGACCTGCTCAGCCGCACCAAAGGCGACCATATCGAGCTCAAACTGCAACTGGCCGAGGAAATCTGGCGGGTCAGCACCGACGTCAGTCAGTTGGAAAACGCCTTGCTCAACCTGGTGATCAACGCCCGGGACGCGATGCCCGATGGCGGCCAATTACTGATCGAAACCGCCAACGTATACCTCGACAGCAGCGACCTCACCACCCTGGAGCCGGTCAAGGCCGGGGATTACCTGATGATCGCCGTCAGCGACAACGGTACCGGCATGACGCCGTCGGTCCTGGCCAAGGCTTTCGATCCGTTTTTCACCACCAAGCCCATCGGCCAGGGCACCGGTCTCGGGCTGTCGATGATCTACGGTTTCGCCCAGCAGTCCGGCGGCCATGTCAGCCTGTTCAGCCTGCCGGGCCAGGGCACCAGTGTTCGCCTGTACTTGCCGCGGTTGCACCTCGCAGTGCCGGACCCTGACGTGTCGCCGGTCACCAGCGAGGCGCCAGCGGCGATTGCCGGTGAAACCGTGGTGTTGGTGGAAGACGATCCGGCGGTGCGCATGTTGGTGCTCGACCTGCTCAACGAGTTGGGTTATGACGCCCATGAAGCCGAAGACGCGAATACCGCACTGCCCTTGCTCGAATCCGACCTGCGGGTCGATCTGCTGGTGACCGATGTCGGGCTGCCGGGCATGAATGGACGGCAACTGGCGGAAATCGCCCGTCAGCACCGGCCTGATCTCAAAGTGCTGTTCATGACCGGATATGCGGAGAAGGCTGCCGAACGCCAGGGTTTCCTTGAAGAAGGCATGGACATGGTGGCCAAGCCCTTTTCCATCGAATTGCTGGCCAACAAGATTCGCACGATGATCGGTCGACCCGAGTGAGATCAGGCATAATCGCGCGCCCCCCCGCTGGCATCAACATAGCCATCACCGTTACAAGGTACCTCCAATGAAAGCTCAAGCCCGCCATATTCTGGTGAAAACCTCGGAAGAAGCCGAACAGCTCAAACAACGCATCGCCAAGGGTGAAGCGTTCGATGTGCTGGCCAAGAAGTACTCGACCTGCCCGTCCGGCAAGCGCGGCGGCGACCTGGGTGAAGTGCGGCCCGGGCAGATGGTCGGCGTGATCGATGCGGTGATCTTCAAAAAACCGCTGCGGGTGGTGCATGGGCCGGTCAAGAGCAAGTTTGGGTATCATCTGGTGCAGGTGTTTTATCGGGATTGATTGGTTGGCTTGAGGGCCCCTTCGCGAGCAAGCCCGCTCCCACATGGGTTCGGTGGTGTCACAAATGCTGTGTCCACTGACGATCGAGTGTGGGAGCGGGCTTGCTCGCGAACCGATGGCGCAGCCAGCGGCCATTCACCCTTTACTTCGGGATAAGCGCCCCCGGCACCTGAATCACCCGACTCGCCAACCGATGCCCGGCCTCGGCTGCCTCGGCCGGGCTCCCACCCTTGAGCCGACTGGCCAAATACGCCGCACTGAACGAATCCCCCGCCGCCGTGGTATCCACCACCCGCTCGACCTGCTGCGCCGGCACTTCAAACGACTCGCCACCACAGCGAATCAGACACGCTTCGGCACCGCGCTTGAGCACCACCTCCGGCGTGCCGACCTGCTCGTAAGCGGCAAACACCGCCGCACAATCGGCAAAACCAAACAACGCCTGCTCATCGTCGACAGTGAGCAACGCCAGGTCGACATACGGCAGCACGCTGCGATAGGCCACGCGCGCGTCCTCGACCGAGGCCCACAAGCGCGGCCGGTAGTTGTTGTCGAACACGATCCGCGCGTCCCGTTGCCGGGCCTCGATCAAGGTGGCCAGCAGCTTTTCCCGCCCCTGCGCACCGAGTACCGCCAGGGTGATGCCGCTGAAATACAGAATATCGTAATCCGGTAGCGCCGCCAGGATCGGTGCCGCGGCCGGGGTGGTGAAGCAATCGCGCACGGCCGCC
Source organism: Pseudomonas silesiensis (assembly GCF_001661075.1). NCBI lineage: Bacteria > Pseudomonadati > Pseudomonadota > Gammaproteobacteria > Pseudomonadales > Pseudomonadaceae > Pseudomonas > Pseudomonas silesiensis. The sequence continues at coordinate 2,737,676 of NZ_CP014870.1, read as the reverse complement.
TCGTTGCGCCAATACAGAAATCGTCGCTCGCCGGCCGCATCGGTCTGGATGCAATACAGGCCGGGCAAGCGCCCGGGCAAGCGCTGGACCATTCCCAGGCCGATGTTTTCGTCAGCCCAGCCCTGACACATGGCGTCGCTGAAACTGTCGTCGCCCAAGGCCGTGACGTAATCCACCGCGCCGCCCTCCCCCAGTTCCCGGGCCAGATAGACCGCCGCATTCAAGGTGTCACCGCCGAAGCTTTGTTGCAGGCTGCCGTCGGCGCGTTGCTGCAATTCGATCATGCATTCGCCGATCAGGGCGATGCGTGGAGTGTGGGGGCCGAGGGTGTTGATGGTGCTCATGTTGTGGGGTCTCTGGGGGTTCGTTGTTGTCTGTCAGAACGCCATCGTCGGAATGCCGCCCAGACCAAGCACGCTCCCACAGGGTTTGTGTTTGTCCGCGAATTTGCGCAGAACACTGAACCTGTGGGAGCGGGCTTGGTCTGGGCGGCATTCCGACGATGGCCGCGCCTCGGTCTGGAGCCTTAAAAACAGGTTTCCATGGTCTCGATGACATGCAACTGCTCATCCACCAGACACCCGATACGCCACTTGTCGAACGTCAGGCACGGATGGGAAGTACCAAAGGAAATAATATCCCCCACCCGCAACTCGACCCCCGACGCCACCGTCATGAACGCATGCTGGTCCATCACCGCCGTCACCTTGCAGGCGCTGACGTCATCGCCCGTCGCCGGCAACACACCGGCCTTATAGCGCAACAGCGGCACCGGCAGGCCGGCGTCGTAGGCCACGTCGCGCTTGCCCAGGGCGATCACCGCGAACCCCGGTTCCGGTAGCGACTGCACATGCGCCCAGACTTCCAGCGCCGGACGCAGGCCTTCGTGCAGGTCGCTGCGACGGTCGAGCACGCAGCACTGCGCTTCTTTATAGATACCGTGGTCGTGCGCCACATAGCTGCCGGGACGCAGCACGCTGAGGAAACGTCCGCCGGCATTCTGGGCTTCGAAGGATTCGGCGATCAGGTCGTACCAGGCCGAGCCCGAGGCGGTGATGATCGGCTTGGCGATGGCAAACGCGCCGCTGTCCTGCAGTTGCACCGCCAGACGCACCAGGGAAGCGGCGAACTCACGGATGCCCGTCACTGCATGATCACCGTGAATCACCCCTTCGTAACCTTCGATCCCGGTCAGCGCCAGGGCCGGTTGCGCGGCGATGGCCTTGGCCAGCGCGAGTACTTCCCCTTCGCTGCGGCAACCACAACGACCACCGACCACGCCGTACTCGATCATTACATTCAGGCGCACGCCGCGGGAGGCGAAATACGCGCCCAGGTCAGCGACGTTGTCCGGGTGATCGACCATGCAATAAAAGTCGAACGCCGGGTCCGCCAGCAGGTCGGCGATCAGCGCCATGTTCGGCGTGCCGACCAACTGGTTGGCCATCAACACCCGATGCACTCCGTGGGCGTAAGCCGCACGGGTCTGAGTGGCGCTGGCCAGTGTGATGCCCCAGGCACCGGCGTCGAGTTGGCGGCGGAACAGCGCAGGCGTCATGCTGGTTTTACCGTGGGGCGCCAGTTCCGCGCCGCTGTCGCTGACAAACGCCTGCATCCAGCGAATGTTGTGTTCCAGCGCCTCGCGATGCAGCACCAGCGCCGGCAGGCTGACGTCGCGCACAAGGTTGGCACCCGTATGGGCAAAGCCCTTCTCCACGGCGGCAGTATTTTTGGCAGAATACATGGTCGAACTCCTCACATTCGCGGCCGCGAGCAGCCTCGGTTATTCGTTGATGCGACGGGCCAGGCTGTTGGCGCTGGCGATCAGCACCCGGCGATAGTCATGGTAGTTGTTCCTGGCATCGGCCCGGGGGGCGACGATGCACAGGGTCGCGATGGCCACGCCGGCGGGGTCTTTGACCGGGGCGGCGAAGCAATGGGTGAAGGTGTCGGCGACGCTGTCGAAGGAGAAGAACCCATCGATGCCGGCCTGACGAATTTCCTTGAAAAATTGTTCCAGCGGCAAACGCTCGCCGTTGGGCAGGATGAAGTCGTCAGGGTCGATCAGGTCGACGATGGCCTGGTCACTCAGGTGCGCCAGCAGCAAGCGCCCGGAAGCGGTCCAGGGGATCGGCGCGTTTTCGCCGATGTCCGAGGAAATGCGAAAATGCCGCTCGCCCTCCTTCATCAGCGCCACCGTGTATTTGCGCCCGTTAAGCAGGCACATCTGCGCGGTTTCATGGGTCTGGCTGACGATCTCCTGAAGGGCGTGATCAGCCTCGCGGGTCAGGTCGAAATGACGCAAATGAGCCTGCCCTAGGAAGTACAGCTGACGGCCAAGGTAGACGTGCCCGTCCTTGCCCACGGGCTCGAGGATGCGCCGTTCGAGCAGTGAGGCGACCAGCTCGTACACCGTGGATTTCGGACTGCCGATGCCACTGGCGATTTCATTCGGGCGCAGGGGCTGGCCGATCTCCTTGAGGAAATCGAGGATATCGAACGCCCGGTCCAGACCGCGCGCCCGGCGCTTGATGGTGTCTTCGATCATGTCTTCAGGTTCCCATTCAATTTGGCCGGGAGTTTACCCAGGGTGTAGCGGCGACCGTGAGGCCGCCATCGCGGGCAAGCCTCGCTCCTACAGGTAATCGTCGTTTGTAGGAGCGAGGCTTGCCCGCGAAGAACTCACCGCAGATCTCAGGCCTTTTTCTTGTAGGCGATGCAGTCGATCTCGACCTTGCAGTCGACCATCATGTTCGCCTGCACGCAGGCACGAGCCGGGGCGTGTTCCGGTTTGAAGTATTCAGAGAAGACCTTGTTGAAACTCGTGAAATCCCGCGGATCCTCCAGCCACACGCCTGCACGCACCACATCTTCCAAGCCATAACCGGCCTCTTCGAGAATCGCGACCAGGTTCTTCATGGTCTGGTGCGTCTGCTCGGCGATGCCGCCAGTAATGATCTCGCCGTCCACCGCCGGCACCTGCCCGGAAACGTGCAACCAGCCATCGGCTTCAACGGCGCGGGCGAAAGGGCGAGGCTGACCGCCAGCGGCGGTGCTACCGGTGCCGTAACGAGTAATGCTCATGAGTGTTTCTCCTGATTTGCAAGTGAAGGTGTTTTTAAAAAAAATCAGAACCGCGTGTTCTTGAGAAATTCCGCCAGGCGTGGTGATTGCGGGCGCTCGAACAATTCCTTCGGTGGCCCTTGCTCCTCGATCCGCCCCTGATTCATGAACACGATCTTGTCCGACACCTCGAAGGCGAAGCGCATTTCGTGGGTCACCAGCAGCATGGTCATGCCGTCTTCGGCCAGGCCCTTGATCACGTTCAACACTTCGCCCACCAGTTCCGGATCGAGGGCCGAGGTCACTTCGTCGAACAACATCAGGCTCGGGTTCATCGCAATCGCCCGGGCAATCGCCACGCGCTGTTGCTGGCCGCCGGACAACTGACCGGGGTAGTGGTCACGGCGGTCCAGCAGCCCGACCCGCTCCAGCCATTTTTCCGCCAGGGTCACCGCCTCGTCCTTGTGCAGCTTCTTGACCTTGAGCAACCCGAGGGTAACGTTCTGCAACGCCGTGAGGTGCGGAAACAGGTTGAACTGCTGGAACGCCATGCCGGTCATGGCCCGATGACGGGCGATGACTTTCTCTGGATGGCGCACGCGCTTGCCGTTGACTTCGTCATAACCGATGGATTCGCCGTCGAGCAGGATCTGTCCGCCCTGGAACTCTTCGAGCATGTTCACGCAGCGCAGCAGCGTGGTCTTGCCCGAGCCGCTGGAGCCGATCAGCGTCACGACGTTGCCGCGCTGCATGGTCAGGTCGACGCCCTTGAGCACTTCGAGTTGGCCGTATTGTTTGTGCAAGCCACGAATGTCCAGCAGGGGCTGGCCGTTTTGCGCCCTGGGGTCTGTTGCATTGGAGCGTTGAGTTTGAGTCATGGCAGGGCCACCCGCTTTTCAATGTGCCGGCCGAGTAATTCGATGCCGTAGTTGATGACGAAAAACAGCAAACCGGCGAACAGGTAAAACTCCAGGGTCATGAAGGTACGGGCGATGATCTGCTGGGTGCTGAGCAGCAACTCGGCCACGCCGATCACCGACAGCAAGGTCGAGGCTTTGACGATCTCGGTGGACGAGTTGACCCAGGTCGGCAAGATCTGCCGCAGCGCCTGAGGCAACAGCACGTAACCGAGAGATTGAAAGAACGTCAGGCCGATGGCCTTGCTCGCTTCCATCTGGCCGCTGGGCAACGCTTGCAAGGCGCCGCGCACGATCTCGGCCACGTGAGAGCCGCAGAACAGCGTCAACCCCAACGCACCCGCCTGGAATGCACTGATCTGCCAACCCAGCGCCGGCGCCACGTAGAAGCAGGCCAGCACCAGAACGAACACCGGCGTGCCGCGAATGACGTCGACGTAAAACCGAAACGGTGCGCGCATCCAGAACTTGCCGTAGGTCAGCACCAGACCGGTAACGATGCCGACCATCGTGCCCAGCACAATCGCCAGGGCCGACACCTGCACACTGGTCAAAAAGCCCTGCCACAGCACTTCCCGCGCCACCCACAACTCATGCAACCAACTGGGGGATTCGTACATGGGACCTCCTATCGGCGAATCGCCAGGCGTTGCTCGAAGTAACGCAGCAGCATGGCAATGAGGTAACAGGCCGCCACATAGAGCGCCGTGGTCACCAGCCAGGTCTCGATCACCCGGTAGCTCTCGACATTGATCTTGCGCGCGTAATAGGTCAGCTCCGGCACGGCAATCGCCGCCGCCAGCGAGGTGTCCTTGAACAGCGAAATGAAATTGTTCGACAGCGCCGGCAGCACATTGCGCAACATCACCGGCACCGTGACATAGGCCTTGACCTGCCACTCACCGAGTCCGATGGCCAACCCGGCTTCGCGCTGCCCCTTGGGAATGCTCAACAGCCCGCCGCGGAACACTTCGGTCAGGTAAGCCCCGGCATACAGCGACAGGGTGATAATGAACGACGGGATCTTGTCCAGGCGAATGCCCAGGCTCGGCAAGGCGAAGTAGATCAACAGAATCAACACCAGGATCGGCGTATTGCGAACCACCGTCACATACACCGACGCCAGCACCCGCAACGCGCGATGCCTGGACAGCAAGGCAAACGCCATCAACAGGCCGATCACGCAGCCGATGGCGATCGACACCAGCGCCAGCTGCAGACCCAGGCCGAGCCCCACCAGCAAGGTATCGAAATCGCGCCACACGGCGGCAAAATTCAACTGATAGTTCATGGTCAGCAATACCTTGAGCGGGGCGCGTCATGGGCGCCCCACTCCCACGGGATCATTTATATTCGGCGGGAAAACCAATGGCCGGGGTGGGCAGATCGACACCAAACCATTGCTTGAACGACGCCGCGTAGGTCGGGAATTCAACGCCGGTCATGGCTTCATGCAAGGCGGTGTTGACGAAATTCAACCAGTCCTGATCGCCGCGCTTGACTGCACAGGCGTAGGTTTGCGGGCTCCATGCGTACGCCGGGGTGCGATAGCGCCCCTGGTTCTGCACCATCAGGTATTTGACCGACGACTGATCGGTCGCCGCAGCATCGGCACGGCCGGAATTTACCGCCTGGTACATCAAGTCCACGCTGTCGTACTGATCGACCTTGGCCTTGGGCAACGCCTGGTGCACCAATTCTTCGGCATACACGTTCTGCAGCACCGCTACGGTCACGTCGTCGCCGGCGGCCCGGAGGTCTTCAATCTCCTTGTACTTGCTGTTGGCGGGCAACAACAAGCCGACACCTTCGCGGTAGTACGGAAGTGTAAACGCCACTTGCTGCGCCCGGCTGGCGGTCACGGTAATGAACTGGCAACTCATGTCGACCTTGTCAGTCAGCAGATTCGGAATCCGCGCATCGGACGACTGCACCACGAACTCAACCTTGCTCGGATCGTTGAACAAGCCCTTGGCGACCATCCGCGCGATATCGATATCGAACCCCTGCAACTTGCCGTCCGCGCCCTGGAAGTGCCACGGCGCATTGGTACTGCCCGTACCGACGATCAACTTCCCGCGGGCCAGCACACTGTCGAGCTTGTTATCTGCAGCCTGGGCAACCCCAACGGCAGCAGCCGAAGCCGCGAAGAGAAAAACACATGCTTTGAACAAGGAAGGTCGACGATGCATGGCAAGCACTCCAGGATGATGTGTATTCCGCTATGCCGGAACATGGTATGTAACAACGGAATAAGCAGCAGAAAGTGTGCCATAGGATGTGCGGGGAATGTTGGGGAGATTGAAAAGTGTTGGGAAACAGGGTGATGGATAGAAACGAGGAAAAGGATGTTACGAAACCACAATCTGGAAACGCTACCGATGGCTACGCAGGGCGGGTATCAGGTTCACATTTGGCGCTCTGACCTGCGGCATGCGTCGTTTGAAAGGTCGCATTCGCGAGCAAGCCCGCTCCCACATTTGACCGCGTTCGCCAGTAAGACTCGGTCATATGTGGGAGGGGGCTTGCTCGCGAAGGGGCCTTCACAAGCGGCGCAGATTTACCCGCCGACAGGTGCCAGCAACACCCTTGTCACCCGCCGCTCTTCAACCGCCATCACCGTCAATCGCCAGCCTTCCCATTCATGGCTGTCACCGATCATCGGCAGCCGATCCAGCACGCTCACCACCAGTCCCGCAAGGGTCTGGTAGTCGTCGGTCGGTTCTGCCGCAAAGCCGGTGCGCTGGCGCACCCGCGCCAGGTTCAACGCACCGCTGACCACAAACCCGCCCTGCTCTTCGACCACATCCGGACCTTCGATTTCGCTAGCATCGGGCAGTTCGCCAGCGATCGATTCGAGAATGTCGGTCATGGTCAGCACGCCGACGAAGTCGCCGAACTCATTGACCACGAAGGCAATGTGGGTCGAGGCCTTGCGCATCTGTTCCAGGGCATTGAGGATCGAGTAGCTGTCCAGCAAGTTGATGGTCTTGCGCGCCAGGTCCTCCAGGCCGGGTTCGTTGCCGGCCAGGTATTCCTTGAGCAGTTCCTTTTTATGCACGAAACCCAATGGCTCATCCACCGCCCCGTCGCGGATCAGCGGCAGGCGCGAGTAGGACGAATGCATCAGCCGTGTGCGAATGGTCTCGGCATCGTCGGCCAGGTCGATATGATCGACGTCGGCGCGCACGGTCATCAGGGTACGGATCGGTCGCTCGGCCAGTTGCAACACGCCGCTGATCATCACCCGTTCACGACGGTCGAACAGCTCGCCGCCGGGCACTTCACCGTTGTCCAGCATATCGGCGATTTCCTCGCCGACTTCCTCTGCCGCCAGCTTGCGACCACCGAGCAAACGCATCACCGCGTGGGCCGTGCGTTCACGCATTGGCCGCAGGCCCTGCATGGAGCGCTTGCGCCGGGCCCGGGCGATCTGGTTGAAGACTTCGATCAGGATCGAGAAGCCGATGGCCGCGTACAGGTAGCCCTTGGGTATGTGAAAGCCCAGGCCTTCGGCGGTCAGGGCGAAGCCGATCATCATCAGGAAGCCCAGACAGAGCATGATCACCGTCGGGTGCGCATTGACGAATCGGGTCAACGGTTTGCTGGCAACGATCATCAGGCCAATGGAGATGATCACCGCGATCATCATCACCGCCAACTCATCGACCATGCCCACGGCGGTAATCACCGCGTCCAGGGAGAACACGGCATCGAGGACCACGATCTGCGCCACGATCGGCCAGAACAGGGCGTAAGCCGTGTTGGACGAGCGCTCGCCGACATGGCCTTCGAGACGTTCGTGCAATTCCATGGTGGCCTTGAACAACAGGAACACACCACCGAACAGCATGATCAGGTCGCGGCCGGAGAAACTCTTGTCGAACACCTCGAACAGCGGCTGAGTCAGGGTGACCAGCCAGGAAATACTCGCCAGCAGGCCCAGGCGCATCAACAAGGCCAGGGACAGGCCGATGATTCGCGCACGGTCGCGCTGCTCGGGCGGCAGTTTGTCGGCGAGGATGGCGATAAACACCAGGTTGTCGATGCCCAGCACCAGCTCCAGCACGATCAGGGTCAACAAGCCCAGCCAGGCGGTGGGGTCAGCTATCCATTCCATGAAAACGTCTCGCTCTCTTCAGTGATTGTCAGAATGCCGGGCACGGCAAGGTGCGGCGCGGAGGCCGTGGGGTTGCAGAGGCAAGGACGTTCGGGATTCGGAAGACCGGGTGTTTCGCGTGCATCAAGAACGCGTGGTAGCGCGAGGAGTAAGGATAACCGGGGGGCTCCAAGAGGGTGTTCATGCAGGTCCTGAAAGAAAGAAGGCCTTGGAGCGTACAGGTAGATGGGACTTTTCCTACAGCCGGAAATCATTACAAAATCTGTAAGCCTCTGGATTTTCGTTGTTCCGTCGGCCGCCTTCGCGAGCAAGTCGAATCGTCGCACCGCCGCTCCCACAGTTGACCGAGTTGTCCGGACGGACGCGGTCCAATGTGTGCGGGCTTGCTCGCGAAGCTCTTGCTCTTGCTCTTAGCGGTTTTTAACCTGCTCGATATACCTCGCCACCGCCGCCGACTTCTCGAACCGCCGATGAATCAACGACAACCACGAACTCGCCTCACACCCCTTGATCGACCGATACAACACACCCGGCAAACCGACATGCCCGACCACCGATTCCGGCACCACCGCCACGCCCTGCCCCAGAGACACCAGGGCAATCACCGCCACCAGCCCGCCTGGCTGTGCCCCCAGCTTCGGCGCAAAGCCACCCTCGGCGGCGACTTGCAGGGTGCCGCTGATTTGCTCCGGCAGGATGAACGTCTCGTTTTGCAAATGCTCCGGGGCGATTTCCGGCAAACGACACAACCAGGACTCGGACGGCAGCGCCAGCACGAAGCCTTCTGCATCCAGGCGAATGGCCTCCAGGCCTTCTGGGAAGGTCATGGGTGAGCGCACATAGCCAATATCGAAACGCCCCTCCACCACCATCATCGGCAATGACGCCATGGGGCTTTCCCGTACGTTCAGGCTGACGTCCGGACACTCGCGGCTGAAGGCTTGCACCTGTTTCTGCAGCAAGCCCGAGTACACCGCCGACGCCACGTAACCCAGTTCGATATGACCAATATCGCCGCGCCCGGCCCGCTGGGCGTTGTGCTGGGCGTATTCGAATTGCCGCACCGTCGCCTCGGCCTCGATCAGCAACGCGGTGCCGGCCTCGGTCAGGCTGACCTCCCGGGTCTGGCGCACGAACAATCGCGTGCCGAGTTCGTTCTCCATGTCCTGGATCTGTCGAGTCAAGGTCGGCGGTGCGATACCGAGTTGTTCGGCGGCGCGGGTGAAGTTGCCTTGCCGGGCGACGGCCAGGAAATAGCGGAAATGCCGTATGTCCATCGGTGTATTAGCTCAAAGGTAATGAAAACCCGTTTTACGGCTAACGAAGCCTGCATTCGGGCGCGTTAAGCTCCCCTGGCAATCACAGTAGAGAGCCCACGCCATGTACGTCAAACCCCTTATCGCGCTCCTTCGCCATCATCTTGCGCAAAAGGCAATCCTGTCATGAGCCGGGTAAGCCCTCGCCTCACGTTGCTGACGGCCTCCGGCGTTTGTTCGCTGATTGTCCTCGACACCAACATCGTTGCCGTCACCCTCCCCACGATCGCAAGGGACCTGGGGGCGAACTTTGCCGACATCGAATGGGTGGTCAGCGCTTACATGCTGGCCTTCGCCGCGCTGCTATTGCCCGCCGGAAGCATCGCCGATCGCTTCGGCCGGCAGAAAACCCTGCTCTGGGGCCTGGGCATCTTCATCCTCGCGTCCATCGGCTGCGGCGCGGCGCCCAACGCGTTGTTGCTCGACATCGCCCGGGCAATCAAGGGTGTCGGCGCCGCGTTACTGCTGACCTCGGCCCTGGCCTCCATCGGCCATACCTTTCACGACGAAGTGGAACGGGCCAAGGCTTGGGCGTTCTGGGGCGCCTGCATGGGCGTGGCCATGACCGCCGCGCCGACGGTCGGCGGGCTGATCACCGAGTACATGGGCTGGCGCTGGATCTTCTACTTGAATTTGCCGGTGGGCCTGTTCCTGATGGCGATGGTCTGGCGGGCCGTGCCGGAATCTCGCGACACCCAGTCCGCACGCCTGGACCCTTGGGGCAGCCTGGCCTTTAGCGCAAGTTTGCTGTGCCTGATCTGGGGCCTGATCGAAGCCAACCGCATCGGCTGGAGCAACCCATTGACCTACGCCCGACTGATCGGCGGCGCCCTGCTGCTGGGGCTGTTCGTGGTGATCGAACGGCTGCAGCAGCGACCGATGGTCGATCTGCAATTGTTCAAGCATCCGCGCTTCATCGGCGCGCTGCTGGGTATGTTCGCCTACGCCGGTTGCGCCCAGGTGATGATGACCCTCCTGCCGTTTTACCTGCAAAACGGCCTGGGCTTCTCGGCCATTGCATCGGGCCTGGGGATGTTGCCCTTCGCCCTGACCATGCTGATTTGCCCACGTATCGGCGTGCGCCTGGCCAGTCGATTTGCGCCCGCGACCATGATGGCCGCCGGTTTGACCCTGGTCGGCAGCGGCAATCTGCTCAGTGCCTGGGCCGTCGGCAGCGGCGGCTACCTGCCCTTCGCCCTGGCGATTGCCGTGACCGGTGCCGGTGCCGGGCTGCTCAACGGCGACACGCAAAAGAACATCATGGCCTGCGTGCCACGGGCGCGTACCGGCATGGCTTCGGGCATGAGCACCACCATGCGTTTCAGCGCGATTGTGCTGGCCATCGGCGTGTTCGGCGCGTTGCTGTCCAGCCATACCGAGCTGTTACTGCGCAGCAGCCTGTCGGCCCAGGGTGCGCCATGGCTCGACCAGACCCAGGGCATCGCCTCGCGGGTAGTGGCCGGCGACATGAGCGCCGCCATGGGCCTGGTGCCGGACACCGCGCGCTCGCTGGTTGAGCCGCTGGCCCGCCAGGCGTTCGTCGGCGGCTTCAGTCTGTTGCTGTGGGTCGCGGGTTTGCTGGCCTTGCTCGGGGCACTGGTGGTGGGCACGCTGATGCGCCATCCGATTCCGGCGGCGAACGCTTCAGTCTCGGCCGCGTCCCACAGGACTCCTGCGTGAACGATGCCAGCACCCGCTCGGTATTCGCATCGCAGGCCATGGAGACGAGGTGATCAATGTGGGAGCGAGCCTGTTCAGCGTCCGGAAAAGCGCAACCGCGACAACCTGCGCAAATCCCCCGCGCGGTAGTAATCATCGGTCCAGCTGTCATCCGCCGCCAACGGCTGGACCTGCTTGAGCGCCAGCTTCTTCGCGAAGTAGCGAAAACGGTAATGCTCGTAGAACCGCAGCAACTCCAGCCCATAACGGTCTGCCAGGTCGGTATTGCCGCGAATGATCAGGTAATTTTCGTCATTGCCATTGCTGGCCGACGCGCTGAGGTTGTGGCTGCCGCTGATGATCGTCGGCGCGTCGCTGGTGAAGTCGGTGACCACGGCTTTGGTATGCACCAGCAGGTTGCCCTTCTGGCCTTTCATGTTCTCCCTGAGCCAGCCTTCCAGCCCGGTATTGAGCAAGGCGGTGGCGGCGAACTCGGCGGTGCGGTCGGCATGGAAACCGGTGATGCGGCTGGTGGTGTTTTGCAGGCCGTAACGCAAGATGTCGTCCTCGGGCTGGCCCAGCAAGGCGTTGAGGATGTCGTCAGGCAAGGCGAATGCGGTCACGAACAGCACATCCTTTTTCGCCGCGTCGATGATATCGACAAACGCTTGCAGATCACCCCGACCCGAACGCGGAGAAAACCCGCTGAACAAGGGTTGCAGCGAGTCCATAGGGTTATGGTGCGTCAGCCATTTTCGGGTGGCGCCGACATTTTCCGGTGTGGCCCAGACCTGCTCGAAGGTCTGCAGATAGCTGGCGCTGACTTGCGCGTCGTCCAGCACATGCACCACGTTGGCCTGTCGGTAAACGCCATTGGCGGTGAAATTGGTGCTGCCACTCAGTACCGCTTCGGGCTGATGCTGTCCTGTGTCGTCGAGCCGGCTCAGGACCATGAACTTGTTGTGGAAAATCTTGTGGGTGACTCGCCCGCGCTTGCTCGTTTGCGGGATTTTTTCCAGGCTTTCTTCGTTCCTGGCGGTGCCTTTATCACCGGATTTTGCGTGATACAGCACCCGCACCTTCACACCACGCTCGAAGGCTGCGTCGATGGCGTCGACAATGACCCGCAACTCGTATTCGTAAATGGCGATGTCCAGTGCCCACTGATCGTCCACGGCACGCTCGATAAACCCCAGCAAACGCCCCAGCAGCCCGTTTTCCAACCATTGTCGCGGGGCGTCGGGCCAGGCTTCGATGGGCAGGTTCTTGTTGGCGCTGATCATCGCGTCGAGGTCGGGAAACTTGCGCTGGAACGCCTGGCTGGCGGCCACTGCGCGGTTGAAAATCACGCTCTGGTTCTGCGGCTGGCCGTTGTCGGAGGTGACCGTCAGTTCCAGGTATTCACCCAATTGCGGCGCATCGGCGCTGCCGTAGGCCAGGTGGACTCGATAGTGGATGGTCATCCCCGGATTGACCGCGTAATCGGCCCAGCGAAATTTCTGCAGCGGCGCAATATTGCTCGGAGTGGCGCGAAAATGGGCAAAGGTGTGAACCTTGCCGGGGAAGGTCAGGCTGTTGAACAGAAACAGCCAGGGCTTGCTGCCTTGCTGCTTTTCGATGGCGAATCCCAGCAGACCTTTGCGCCGGGGTTCGGCCAGGTCCATGGCCAACAACACGCCGTTGGTGCCGGCGTAGGCTTTGACGCGGAAATCGTCCTGATGGTTGGCGGCTAGTACGCGCACGGTTCACTCCTGTGATGGGGTTGCTGATTGGGCATAGGTCAGCCTGGAATCAGCTCGTCGATATGCCGATAATCTGCACCCAACCCGCTCGCCAACACCTTGGCCCGCCCCAGCCGAATCGGCCCTCGCTCAATGTCAATCAACAGCCCCGGACAATCAAGGGTCGGCAACATCGTGAAGTCTTTCAATCGGCCATCGGTCACCAGCAACAGTCGCTGTCGCTCCGCCGGGAAACGCTTCCGACGAGCGGCCAACCAGTGTCCCGCCTCACCCAGCGCTGCCAGCAAGGGCGTGCCGCCGCCGGCTCCGAGGCCATCCAGCCAGGTACGCAAACCGGCGGACGCCTTCAACCCCTGCACCTGCCATTTCGGCACATGACCGCTGGCGGTCAGCAAGGCCAGGCGCGCGCGCTGGCGGTAGGCGTCATCGAACAATTGTGCCAACAGCCCCTTCGCATCGCTCAACGCCTGATGACGCCGAGTCGAAGCCGAGGCATCGACGATCACCAGCCACAGTTCATGGGGGGAACGGGTGCGCAGGTGAAACAGCACATCGTCGCGCTGCCGGGGGCGGCCACCCAGCAACGTGCCGGGCCAATTGATCGAGCCGTTGCGCGCGGCGTGACGCTTGCCTTGCCTGCCATTGTCCAACCGTCCGGCGCGGGGCCTGGCATTCGCCCCCGCGTCAGATCGAGGGCGAATGCCTAGGGCTTTTTTGGCCAGCTCGGCACTTCTCGTCGGGCGCCGACCGGCAAGGCCTGGGCGGGCATTTCGCCCCATTGGCCCTGGCTTTCCCCAGGGTTGGCATGCTGGCCAGCCTGGGGTTGATTGTGTTGCGGCGCAGGTGGCGCCTGTTCGCGACGGCGGTGGCGCAGGGCGAACTCGGCGACGGCGTCGATATCTTCCTCGGCGATGGCACTCGCACCGCGCCAGGCAGCGTGGGCCCGGGCCGCGCGTAACCACACCAGATCGGCGCGCAGGCCATCGACACCGGCGGCAAAACAACGCTCGGTAATCTGCGCCAGTGCCTGATCGTCGAGGGGGATGCTCGCCAGTGTGCTGCGCGCTGTCTGACAACGTTCACGCAGTGACTGCTGCCGGCTTTCCCACTCGACGCAAAAGAGTTGCGGATCGCTGTCGAAATCCAGTCGCCGGCGAATGATCTGGCCGCGTTCAGCCGGCACTGTGTGACCGCTGAGGGCGACGTTCAAACCAAAGCGGTCGAGCAATTGCGGCCGCAGCTCGCCCTCCTCCGGGTTCATGGTGCCGATCAGCACGAACTTCGCCGAATGCCGATGGGAAATGCCATCGCGTTCGATCAGGTTGGTGCCGCTGGCGGCGACGTCGAGCAGCAGATCCACCAGATGATCGGGCAGCAGGTTGACCTCATCGACATACAGCACGCCGCCGTCCGCCTTGGCCAGCACGCCAGGGGAGAATTGCGCGCGACCTTCGCTCAGCGCGGCGTCAAGATCGAGGGTACCGACCAGTCGTTCTTCGGTAGCCCCCAGGGGCAAGGTGACGAATTGGCCGCTGGCGAGCAGGTCCGCCAGGCCTCGGGCCAGGGTTGATTTGGCCATGCCGCGCGGGCCTTCGATCAGCACACCGCCGATTTTCGGGTCAATGGCGGTGAGGTAGAGGGCGAGTTTCAAGTCGTCGGCGCCGACCACGGCGGAGAGGGGGAAATGCGGGGTGTCGGTCATCTTTAATACTCGGTCATGGTCGGTGATCCATCAGCAGCACCTTAATCCCTGTGGGAGCGAGCTTGCTCGCGATGGCGGTGTGTCAGCCAAAATTAATATTGAATGATCCACCGCTATCGCGAGCAAGCTCGCTCCCACAGGGTTTTGCGGCGCATTAGCTATCTTCTTCTATGTCCAGCAACAAATTCTCCAGCGCCTCGCGATACTCGCCCGGCTCCTGCCACATGCCCCGTTGCTGCGCTTCGAGCATGCGCTCGGTCATGTCGCGCAGTGCATGGGGATTGTGCTCGCGAACAAAATCCCGGGTCGCCGGGTCCAGCAGATAAGCGTCCGCCAGCAATGCGTACTGGTGATCGTCAATCAACTGCGTCGTCGCGTCGAAAGCAAACAGATTGTCGACCGTAGCCGCCAGTTCGAACGCGCCTTTATAGCCGTGACGCTTCACGCCGTCGATCCACTTGGGGTTGGCCGCCCGGGAGCGGATTACCCGGTTCAATTCTTCTTTCAAGGTGCGGATCTTCGGCAGGTCCGGCTGGCTGTGATCGCCATGGTAACTGGCCGCCGCTTCGCCGCTAAGGCTTTCCACGGCGGCGAGCATGCCGCCCTGGAATTGGTAATAGTCGTTGGAATCGAGCAAGTCGTGCTCGCGGTTGTCCTGGTTTTGCAGCACTGCTTGCACCTGGCTCAAGCGCTGGGCGAACTGTTCTCGGGCGGCGGTGCCTTCGTCGGAACCGCCGTAGGCGTAACCGCCCCAATTCAGGTAAACCTCGGCCAGGTCGTCGCGGCTTTGCCACAGCCGACCGTCGATCGCGCCTTGCACGCCCGCGCCGTATGCACCGGGTTTGGCACCAAAGATGCGCCAACCGGCCTGACGGCGAGCCGACTCTTCATCCAGACCTGATCGAAGTAGCGTTTCACGCTCGGCGCGGACCTTGGCGGCCAACGGGTTGAGGTCGTCCGGCTCGTCGAGGGCGGCAACCGCTTGCACGGCCGCGTCGAACAGGCGGATCAGGTTGGCGAAGGCATCCCGGAAGAAGCCGGACACGCGCAGGGTCACGTCCACCCGCGGCCGGTCGAGCAGGCCAAGTGGCAAAATTTCGAAATCGTCGACCCGCTGGCTGCCGGTGGCCCAGACCGGGCGCACGCCCATCAGCGCCATGGCCTGGGCGATGTCGTCGCCACCGGTGCGCATGGTCGCGGTACCCCAGACCGACAGGCCGAGCTGGCGCAGGTGGTCGCCGTGATCCTGCAGATGTCGTTCCAGTATCAGGTTCGCCGACTGGAAACCGATGCGCCAGGCGGTGGTAGTAGGCAGGTTGCGCACGTCCACCGAATAGAAGTTGCGCCCGGTCGGCAGCACGTCCAGGCGCCCGCGGCTGGGTGCACCGCTGGGCCCGGCCATGACGAAACGACCGCTCAAGGCATCGAGCAATCCGCGCATTTCCGCCGGGCCGCAGGCATCCAGGCGCGGCGCGACGACTTCGCGCAGATTGTCGATGATGGCGCTGACCTCAGACCAACCTGGACCCTGTGGGAGCGAGCTTGCTCGCGATAGCGGAGTGTCAGTCGACATTGCTTTACCTGACACACCGCTATCGCGAGCAAGCTCGCTCCCACAGAGTTCAGTCGACATTGATTTGCCTGATACACCGCTTTCGCGAGCAAGCCCGCTCCCACAGGGTTCGGGGTTGGCTTGAGGAGGATTTACTGTCTGCGAGATCAGTTGAGCGGCGAACAATTCCAGGCGTTCGCGGGTGTCGCCCGCCGTGCGCCAGACTTCATCGGTGAGGGATTGCAGTTCAATCGGACGGGGCCCGGTCCAGGGTTCCGCCAGCGCACAATCCAGCGGATCGAAACCCAGTTCGAAGGCCTTGGCCAAGGCCCGCAACACACTCGATTGCGCCCCTCGCCCATCGCCACGAGGAATTCGCAGCAGGGCCAGCAAGGTATCGATACGCAGACGCCCGGTCGGCGACTCGCCGAAGATGTGCAGGCCATCGCGGATTTGCGACTCTTTCAAGTCACACAAATAGGTGTCCAGGCGCGGCAGCCAGATCGCCGCATCGGCATCGCTGTCGAGGTGTTCATCCAGTTGCAGTTCGTGGTCGATGTGGCTGTCGCGTACCAGTTGCAGAATGTCCCGCTGCAACTCCCGGGCGCGCCGCGGATCGAGCAATTGCGCGTCGTAATATTCGTCGGCCAGCAGCTCGAGGTTGCGCAGCGGCCCGTAGGTTTCTGCGCGGGTCAGCGGTGGCATCAGGTGATCGATGATCACCGCCTGGGTACGACGCTTGGCCTGGGCGCCCTCGCCCGGATCGTTGACGATAAACGGATAGATGTTCGGCAGTGGGCCGAGCAGTGCATCCGGCCAGCAATTCTCCGACAGACCGACGCCCTTGCCCGGCAGCCATTCGAGGTTGCCGTGCTTGCCGACATGAATCACCCCGTGGGCGCCATAGGTGTTGCGCAGCCAGAAATAGAACGCGAGATAGCCGTGCGGCGGCACCAGGTCCGGGTCATGGTAGACCGCGCTCGGATCGACCTGATAACCCCGGGCCGGTTGAATGCCGACGAAGGTCAGGCCGAAACGCAACCCGGCAATCATCATCCGCCCGCCGCGGAACATTGGATCGGTTTCGGGGCTGCCCCAGCGTTCCAGCACGGCCTGACGGTTGGTTTCGGGGAGCGCGTCGAACATCAGACGGTAGTCGTCCAGTGCCAGGCTTTGATGGCACGGTCGCTGGTCCAGGGTGTCGAGGTCGTTGCTGACGCCGCCGAGCAACTGCTGGATCAACGCGGTGCCGCTGTCCGGCAGTTCGGCCGGTAGCGGATAACCTTCTTTATGCAGCGCACGCAGGATGTTCAGCGCCGCGGCAGGTGTGTCGAGACCGACCCCGTTGCCGATGCGACCGTCGCGAGTCGGGTAGTTGGCCAGGATCAGCGCAATGCGTTTCTCGCCATTGGGTACCCGCCCCAGATCGATCCAGCGTCGGGCCAGTTCGGCGACGAAATCCATGCGTTCCGGTTGTGGTCGATAACACACCACGTCCGACTGGCTGCGCTCACTGCGCCAGGCCAGGTCCTTGAAACTGATCGGCCGGCTGATGATCCGCCCGTCCAGTTCCGGCAGCGCGATGTGCATCGCCAGGTCACGCGGACCGAGGCCCTGCTCGCTGGCGCGCCAACCGGGTTCGTTGTCTTGGGCGCAAATGGCCTGGATCACCGGAATGTTGCGGCGAAACGGTCGCAGCTGCGGCGCTTCGGGGCTCGACTGGGCGAAACCGGTGGTGTTGAGAATCACCTCGGCAGCGACTTCATCCAGCAGGTCTTCGACCACGGCCAGGCAGCCGGGCTCTTTCAAACTGGCCACGGCAATCGGCAGCGGGTTAAGCCCCGTCGCCTGCAACCGCTGGCAGAAAACGTCGATGAAAGCGGTGTTCGCCGCCTGCAGGTGCGAGCGGTAAAACAGCACGGCCGCTACCGGTTGACCGGCTTGCCAGTCGGCTTGCCAATCCTGCAGTGCGGCGGGGCTTTTTTGTGGGTGATAGATCGCGGTGCGCGGCAAGGTCTGCGGCTCGGCCCAGGCGTAGTCGCGATCCAGCCAACGATTGGCGAGGCAGCGAAACAGGTCGAGTGCGTTGGCCATGCCGCCCTGACGCAGGTAATGCCAGAGCCGGTCGCGGTCTTGCGCATCCACGGTGCTCAGGTCGCTGAGTTCCGGATCCGGACGATCATCGCCGGGCACCAGGATCAGCTGCACACCGCGCTCGGACAGCGCCACCAACTGCTCGACGCCATAGCGCCAATAGGCAATGCCGCCGTGCAGTGAAATCAGGATGACCTTGGCGTGACGCAGCACTTCGTCGACATACAGGTCGACCGAGGCGTGATTCTGCACCTGCATCGGATTGGCCAGGCGCACGCTCGGGTAATCGTCCGGCAATTGCTGCGCCGCTTCGGCGAGCAGCGCCAGGCTGGAGTCGCCGCTGCACAGGATCACCAGCTCGGCGGGGGTCTGTCCAAGGTCGGCGATGTTGTCATCCGACACGAAACCGCCGGGCTGGGTCCTGAGCAGGTGCATGGCTTAAACGCTGAGTGCGGCGCGCAATTGCGCTTCGAGCAGTGCCGCGTCCAGTTCCTGGCCAATCAACACCAGGCGCGTGGTGCGAGCTTCATCGGCACCCCACTGACGGTCGAAATGCTTGTCGAAGCGCGTGCCCACGCCCTGGATCAACAGGCGCATCGGCTTGCCCGGGATCGCGGCGAAACCCTTGACGCGCAGGATGCCGTGCTGGACCACCAGTTGGGTCAAGGCATCCAGCAGCAGGCTTTCGTCGGCTTGCGGCAGTTCGATGGAAATCGAATCGAAGGCGTCGTGGTCGTGGTCGTCCTCGCCTTCGTGGTGATGATCATGATGGCTGTGACGGCTGTCGATGTGTTCTTCGGAACCGGCACCGAGGCCGATCAGTACGTCCAGTGGCAGGCGGCCGCTGCTGGCTTCGATGACTTTCACCGCGGGCGGCAGTTCTTCGGCGACTTCCAGGCGCACCCGGGCCAGATCTTCAGGGCTGATCAGATCGGCCTTGTTGAGGATCACCAGGTCGGCGCTGGCCAGTTGGTCGGCGAACAGTTCGTGCAGCGGCGATTCGTGGTCCAGGTTCGGGTCGAGTTTGCGCATGGCGTCGACCTGGTCCGGGAAGGCGGCGAAGGTGCCGGCAGCGACGGCCGGGCTGTCGACTACGGTGATCACCGCGTCAACGGTGCAGGCGCTGCGGATTTCCGGCCACTGGAAGGCTTGCACCAGTGGTTTTGGCAGGGCCAGGCCCGAGGTTTCGATGAGAATGTGATCGAGGTCGCCACGACGGGCCACCAGTTCGCGCATCACCGGGAAGAATTCTTCCTGGACGGTGCAGCACAGGCAGCCGTTGGCCAGTTCGTAGACACGGCCGCTGGCTTCTTCCTCGGTGCAGCCGATGGTGCACTGCTTGAGGATTTCACCGTCGATGCCCAGTTCGCCAAACTCGTTGACGATCACCGCGATGCGACGGCCCTGGGCGTTGTCGAGCATGTGCCGCAGCAAGGTGGTCTTGCCCGAGCCGAGGAAGCCGGTAACGATGGTGACGGGGAGTTTGGCCAGTGTTTTCATTGGATGCCCTTTGGCAAGGTGGCGGGCATACGGGACGACAATCGCAGCGTGCAGGTGCACGCGCGCAAGAGTTCCGCCACCGGATCACCCCGCCCGGTTGTAGTGAGAATCTGTAACGAGGCAGGTCTCCTGGCTGACGGTGTGCCAGTCGTTCGACTGGCGTTTGCTGCGCCTTCCCGCGAACCTGACGGATCAGGGTTTGCAGTGGCGTGGCAGCGAACATCACCGTTCACAGTTGCGGGGGCAGCCGCGGCATCGACCGCGTTCCCTTCTTAGCTTCGGCAGATGCCGAAGAACCTCGAAAGCGCAAGGCTACGCATGGTGTGGGGGCGGGTCAATGTCTTGTGGTCAGCCGTCAGGACACCTTCGCGGGCAAGTCGGATCGCCGCACCGCTCGCTCCTACAAGAGCGCCGCCGACCTGTAGGAGCGAGGCTCGCCCGCGAATGGAGCGCCTCGGTCTCGAATGAGAACCCCTGCCAATTGACGCCCAACCCCCGCCCATGCTCTCCTACACGCCTTGTTACGGGTGCCCTTCACAGGGTGAAACGGGAAACCGGTGAATCATGTGCTTTACTCAAGGCCATGTCAGTCCGGTGCTGCCCCCGCAACGGTAAGCGAGCGAAGCGTCAGATCCACTGTGCCTGCAGTTCGGCATGGGAAGGTGACGCTTACAGGTCCAGGCGACAGCCTGCCCCCTCGTGAGCCCGGAGACCGGCCCGCAACACCCGGTGAACGTTACGTTCACCGCATAACAAACCCGCGGTGGGCGGGCGCTGTTGAGCCTCTGCGCGTCTGGTGCGCAGGGATTTTCCATGCGCTCTATTCACCCGCTGACAGACCAGAGGGAAGCGCCATGTCGATCATCAGCAGCACCGGCAGCAACACAGACAAGAGCACCGCCAGCAGCACCACGACCCTGACTCAACGCCTGACCGCCGCCGCGTGTGCGTCGATCCTTGGCGCGTGCCTTGTGTATTTCGCCGGTTTCTCGCACATCGAGTCGGTGCACAATGCCGCGCACGATACCCGTCACAGCGCCGCCTTCCCGTGCCATTGAGACCTGCCGACATGATCAAGCGTATCGCGCAAACCGCGGGTTTCAGCGGGCTGCTGGCTGCCCTGTTGCTGACCCTGCTGCAAAGTTTCTGGGTTTCGCCGCTGATTATGCAGGCCGAGACCTACGAAAAATCCGAACCGGCGGCTGTTGAAATCCATGAACACGCCGCGGGCGCTGTCGTCGCTCATACCCACGATGCCGAGGCCTGGGAGCCGGAAGACGGCTGGCAGCGCGTGCTGTCGACCACCGGCGGCAACCTGGTGGTCGCAGTCGGTTTCGCGTTGATGCTGGCCGGTCTCTATACCTTGCGCGCCCCGACCAAAACCTCCCAGGGCCTGCTCTGGGGCCTGGCCGGCTATGCGACCTTCGTACTCGCCCCGACCCTGGGCCTGCCGCCTGAGCTGCCGGGAACTGCCGCGGCCGATCTGGCGCAACGACAGATCTGGTGGATCGGCACAGCGGCCTCCACCGCGGCCGGCATCGCCCTGATCGTGTTCAGCCGTCACTGGCTGATGAAGGTCCTGGGCGCCGCGATCCTCGCTGTTCCCCACGTGATAGGCGCGCCACAACCGGAAGTGCACTCGATGCTCGCGCCGCAAGCCCTCGAGTCGCAATTCAAAATCGCTTCGCAGCTGACCAACGTCGCGTTCTGGCTGGCCCTGGGCCTGGTCAGCGCCTGGTTGTTCCGCCGCAAAAGCGATGGCCAATACCAAGCATGACCGATAACAGCGCCGTGCCGACCCTGGTGGTCGGCCTGGGCTGCCAGCGCGGCTGCCCCGTCAGCACGTTGCGCGCATTGCTCGACCAGGCGCTGCAGGCTCATCGAATCGAGCTGAGCCAGGTCAAGGCCCTGGCCAGCATCGACCTGAAGCGCGAAGAACCGGGCCTCATCGAACTGGCCGCGCAGCTCGAGTTGCCGCTGATGTATTTCAGCAGCGAACAGCTGGCCGGTTATCAGCCGCAACTCAGCCACCGTTCGGACATCGCGTTCGAACGCACCGGCTGTTACGGCGTCGCCGAAAGCGCCGCCCTGGCCCTGGCCGAACAACTGGCCCAGGCGCCGGCAAAACTGCTGATTTCGCGACAGAAATATGCCCAGGCCACCCTCGCGTTGGCTGGCGCGGCGTAAAAACCCCGATAATCCCCGCTTTCGATCATGAGCAATCTTCATCTGAAGCCTTGCCCTGGCCCTTTTTCACAGGAACCGACGATGACTGTCTACTTCATTGGCGCAGGTCCCGGCGACCCGGAACTGATCACCGTCAAAGGCCAACGGCTGATTCGCAGCTGCCCGGTGATCATCTATGCCGGCTCCCTGGTGCCCGCCGCCGTGCTCGAAGGCCATCAGGCCGAACAGCTCGTGAACAGCGCCGAACTGCACCTGGAACAGATCATCGAGCTGATCAAGAGCGCCCATGCCAAGGGCCAGGATGTGGCGCGGGTGCACTCCGGCGATCCGAGCCTGTATGGCGCCATTGGCGAGCAGATTCGCTACCTGCGCGAGCTCGACATTGCCTTTGAAATCATTCCCGGCGTGACCGCGACAGCGGCCTGCGCGGCGCTTCTGGGTGCAGAGCTGACCTTGCCGGATGTGTCGCAGAGCGTGATTCTGACCCGTTACGCCGACAAGACAAGCATGCCCGCCGGTGAAGAGCTCGGCAGCCTGGCGCAGCATGGAGCGACCATGGCGGTCCATCTGGGGGTCAATCACCTGCAGAAGATCCTGGTCGAATTGCTGCCCCATTACGGTGCGGACTGTCCGATCGCAGTGATACACCGGGCGACCTGGCCGGACCAGGATTGGGTGGTTGGGACGCTTGAGGATATTGCCGGGAAAGTCGAGGCGAAGGGGTTTCGAAGGACGGCGTTGATTCTGGTGGGTCGGGTGTTGGGGAGCGATCATTTCAGTGAATCATCGCTGTATCGCGCCGGGCATGCGCATTTGTATCGGCCATAGGGAATTTCACCCATAAAAAACGGCGCTCACGGGGCGCCGTTTTTCATGTCGCAGCGAACACCTTAGTAGTAGGCGTTTTCTTTCTGCGTGTGGTCAGTCACGTCGCGAACGCCCTTGAGCTCGGGAACTCGCTCAAGCAGAGTACGCTCGATGCCTTCGCGCAAGGTAACGTCTGCCTGGCCGCATCCCTGGCAGCCGCCGCCGAATTTCAGCACGGCGATGCCATCGTCGACCACATCGATCAGGCTGACCTGACCGCCGTGGCTCGCGAGCCCCGGGTTGATCTCGGTCTGCAGGTAATAGTTGATGCGCTCGTTGATCGGGCTGTCGGCATTCACCATCGGTACTTTGGCGTTTGGCGCCTTGATGGTCAGCTGGCCGCCCATGCGGTCGGTGGCGTAGTCGACTACCGCGTCGTCCAGGAAGGCTTCGCTGAACGAATCGATGTAGGCAGTGAAGCTTTTCAGCCCCAGCGCCGTGTCTTCAGGTTTTTCTTCGCCCGGCTTGCAGTAGGCAATGCAGGTTTCGGCGTACTGGGTGCCAGGCTGGGTGATAAAGACGCGAATGCCGATACCCGGGGTGTTCTGCTTGGAGAGCAGATCGGCCAGATAGTCGTGGGCGGCGTCGGTAATGGTAATAGCGGTCATGGAAACTCCTCGCAGGCTTGGGCGCAGTTTACGCCAATCGAGGCGCCGGACAAAGTCCTAGTATTTTTGTCGGGAAAGTGTAGGCATGGCAACAACATCCAAACGCCGCCCGTAGGAGCCAGGCTTGCCGGCGAACCAGACGCTGCGGTGTATCTGCCATACCGCGTTATCGTTCTTCGCGGGCAAGCCTCGCTCTTACAGTACTGCGGTTGGTAGCGCGCCAACATGAGCCAGATTCATGCAAAACCGCAACATGCTCCAAAACCGCACAGGTTTGCTATCATCCCGGCCCTTCGTCATGGTCTTTTCGAGTAGTCCCAATGTCCGATCGCAGCGTTCGCCTTCAAGCTCTCAAGCACGCCCTCAAAGAGCGCATCCTGATACTCGATGGCGGCATGGGCACGATGATCCAGAGCTACAAGCTCGAGGAGCAGGATTACCGCGGCAAGCGTTTCGCCGACTGGCCGAGTGACGTCAAGGGCAACAACGACCTGTTGATCCTGACCCGCCCGGACGTGATCGGCTCGATCGAAAAGGCCTACCTGGATGCCGGCGCCGACATTCTGGAAACCAACACCTTCAACGCCACCCAGGTGTCCCAGGCCGACTATGGCATGCAAGGCCTGGCGTATGAGTTGAACGTAGAAGGCGCCCGCCTGGCACGCCAGGTGGCGGACGCCAAGACCCTGGAAACACCGGACAAGCCACGTTTCGTCGCCGGCGTGCTCGGCCCTACCAGTCGAACCTGCTCGCTGTCGCCGGACGTGAACAATCCCGGCTATCGCAACGTGACTTTCGATGAGCTGGTGGAAAACTACACCGAGGCCACCAAGGGCCTGATCGAAGGCGGTGCCGACCTGATCCTGATCGAAACCATCTTCGACACCCTGAACGCCAAAGCCGCGATCTTTGCCGTGCAGGGGGTCTACGAAGAACTGGGCGTCGAGTTGCCGATCATGATTTCCGGCACCATCACCGATGCCTCCGGCCGTACCCTGTCCGGCCAGACCACCGAAGCCTTCTGGAACTCCGTGGCCCACGCCAAGCCGATTTCGGTCGGCCTGAACTGCGCCCTCGGTGCCAGCGAATTGCGTCCGTACCTGGAAGAGCTGTCGAACAAGGCCGGCACCTATGTCTCCGCACACCCTAACGCCGGCCTGCCGAACGAATTCGGCGAGTACGACGAACTGCCGGCGGAAACCGCCAAGGTCATCGAGGAATTCGCCCAAAGCGGCTTCCTCAACATTGTCGGCGGCTGCTGCGGCACCACGCCAGGCCACATCGAGGCCATCGCCAAGGCCGTGGCCGGCTACGCACCGCGGGAGATCCCGGAGATCCCCAAGGCCTGCCGCCTGTCGGGCCTGGAACCCTTTACCATCGATCGCAGCTCATTGTTCGTCAACGTCGGCGAACGCACGAACATCACCGGTTCCGCCAAGTTCGCGCGGCTGATCCGTGACGACAACTACACCGAAGCCCTGGAAGTCGCCCTGCAGCAGGTCGAAGCCGGCGCCCAGGTGATCGACATCAACATGGACGAAGGGATGCTCGATTCGAAGAAGGCCATGGTGACCTTCCTCAATCTGATTGCCGGCGAGCCGGACATCTCCCGCGTGCCGATCATGATCGACTCCTCCAAGTGGGAGGTGATCGAAGCCGGCCTGAAATGCATCCAGGGCAAGGGCATCGTCAACTCGATCAGCATGAAGGAAGGCGTCGAGCAGTTCATTCAGCACGCCAAGCTGTGCAAGCGCTACGGCGCCGCCGTGGTGGTGATGGCCTTCGACGAAGCCGGCCAGGCCGACACCGAAGCGCGCAAGAAAGAGATCTGCAAACGCTCCTACGACATCCTGGTCAACGAAGTCGGCTTCCCGCCGGAAGACATCATTTTCGACCCGAACATCTTCGCCGTGGCCACCGGCATCGAAGAGCACAACAACTACGCTGTGGACTTCATCAATGCCTGTGCCTACATCCGTGACGAACTGCCGTATGCCCTGACGTCCGGCGGCGTGTCCAACGTGTCGTTCTCGTTCCGCGGCAACAACCCGGTCCGCGAGGCGATTCACTCGGTGTTCCTGCTGTATGCGATCCGCAACGGCCTGACCATGGGTATCGTCAACGCCGGCCAGCTGGAGATCTACGACCAGATCCCGGCCGAGCTGCGCGATGCCGTGGAAGACGTGATCCTCAACCGCACCCCGGAAGGCACCGACGCCCTCCTCGCCATCGCCGACAAGTACAAGGGCGACGGCAGCGTCAAGGAAGCCGAGACCGAAGAGTGGCGCAACTGGGACGTCAACAAGCGCCTGGAACACGCACTGGTCAAAGGCATCACCACCCACATCGTCGAGGACACCGAAGAGTCGCGCCAGTCCTTCGCCCGGCCGATCGAGGTCATCGAAGGCCCGCTGATGTCCGGCATGAACATCGTCGGCGATCTGTTCGGCGCCGGCAAAATGTTCCTGCCGCAGGTGGTCAAATCCGCCCGCGTGATGAAGCAGGCCGTGGCCCACCTGATCCCGTTCATCGAACTGGAAAAAGGCGACAAGCCGGAAGCCAAGGGCAAGATCCTCATGGCCACGGTAAAAGGCGACGTGCACGACATCGGCAAGAACATCGTCGGCGTGGTGCTGGGCTGTAACGGCTACGACATCGTCGACCTCGGCGTGATGGTGCCGGCCGAGAAGATCCTGCAAGTGGCCAAGGAGCAGAAGTGCGACATCATCGGCCTGTCCGGCCTGATCACGCCTTCGCTGGATGAAATGGTCCACGTGGCCCGTGAGATGCAGCGCCAGGACTTCCACCTGCCGTTGATGATCGGCGGCGCGACCACCTCCAAGGCGCACACGGCGGTGAAGATCGAACCCAAGTACAGCAACGACGCGGTCATTTACGTGACCGACGCCTCCCGCGCCGTGGGCGTGGCCACCCAGTTGCTGTCCAAGGAGTTGAAGCCGGCGTTCGTCGAGAAGACCCGCCTGGAATACATCGAAGTCCGCGAGCGCACCGCCAACCGCAGCGCCCGCACCGAACGCCTGAGCTACCCGGCGGCGATCGCCAAGAAGCCGCAGTTCGACTGGAGCACCTACACCCCGGTCAAACCGACCTTCACCGGCGCCAAAGTGCTGGACAACATCGACCTCAAGGTGTTGGCCGAATACATCGACTGGACGCCGTTCTTCATCTCCTGGGACCTGGCCGGCAAGTTCCCGCGCATCCTCACCGACGAAGTGGTCGGTGAAGCCGCCACTTCGCTGTACGCCGATGCCCAGGAAATGCTCGCCAAGCTGATCGACGAAAAACTCATCAGCGCCCGTGCGGTGTTCGGCTTCTGGCCGGCCAACCAGGTGCGCGACGATGACATCGAGCTCTACGGCGACGACGGCAAGCCACTGGCCAAGCTGCATCACCTGCGCCAGCAGATCATCAAGACCGATGGCAAGCCGAACTTCTCCCTGGCCGACTTCGTGGCCCCGAAGGACAGCGAAGTCACCGACTACGTGGGGGGGTTCATTACCACCGCCGGGATCGGCGCCGAAGAAGTGGCCAAGGCCTACCAGGATGCTGGCGACGATTACAACTCGATCATGGTCAAGGCCCTGGCCGACCGTCTGGCCGAGGCCTGCGCCGAATGGCTGCACCAGCAGGTGCGTAAGAATTACTGGGGTTACGCCAAGGACGAGACGCTGGACAACGAGGCGTTGATCAAAGAGCAATACACCGGCATCCGCCCTGCTCCGGGTTACCCGGCCTGCCCGGATCACACCGAGAAAGGCACCTTGTTCGCACTGCTCGACCCCCAAGCCAGCGAAATGCAGGCGGGCCGCAGCGGTGTGTTCCTCACCGAGCATTACGCGATGTTCCCGGCGGCAGCGGTCAGCGGGTGGTACTTCGCTCACCCGCAGGCGCAGTACTTCGCCGTGGGCAAGATCGACAAGGATCAGGTACAGAGCTACACCTCGCGCAAAGGTCAGGAATTGAGCGTGACCGAGCGGTGGCTGGCGCCGAACCTGGGTTACGACAACTAAGTCAGTCGCCTGGCCACATTACTGTGGCCAACAGAGAACCCCTGTGGGAGCGGGCTTGCTCGCGAAAGCGGTTTAACAGTCAACGAAGATGTTGAATGTCATGGCCTCTTCGTCGGAACGCCGCCCGGAGCAAACCCGCTCCCACATTTGGGTTGTGCTCGCCCGGAGCAAACCCGCTCCCACATTTGGGTTGTGCATGCCGTGGATTGTCTATGCTTAGCTCTCACACATAAGTGAAGAGGGGTTTATGGACGATCCAGTCGACAACAAGCCTCCGAGCTTCTGGCAGATGCTGCACAGCGTCATGGCCGCGGCGTTCGGGGTGCAGAGCGGGAAGAACCGGGCCCGGGACTTCACTCACGGCAAACCCAGCCATTTCGTGATCCTGGGGATTGTGTTCACGGCGGTGTTCGCCCTGACCCTGTTCGGCATTGTCAAACTGGTGCTGCACCTGGCCGGGATCTGATGCCTGACGCCAGGCCAATGACTCAGTGCAGCAGGGTCTGCAGGCTGAACGGGTAGCGATACGACGCCGGTTGCCCCTTGGCCGAGAGCTTTTGGAAATCCACGCCGTAATCCTGCCTCACACCCAGCGTCAACAGTCGCTCGGCCTGTGCCCGATCGATCAGTTGCAGCAAGGGAATCTGCCGGTCACGGCCGCCGTACTGACCGAAATCCACGCCTTGATCATAATCATGCAACTGCACGAGGGCCCAGCCGCCCAGGCTGAAATGCCCACCCAGCAGCACGCTCAGCCGGCCGTCCAGCAGTGCGCGCAAGGCAGCGGGTGAATGATTGATGGTGCCGAACAGTGCGTCCTTTCCAGGTTCGCCACCGGCTTCGACATAGGCTTGCATGACCCCAAAGGCCATTTCGTCATTGGCTGTCCAGACCAACGAGGCCCTCGGATAGCGTTTGAACAGCAACCCGGCCTGCTCATAGGCGCGCTCCCGGGTCCAGCCGCCATACACCAACTGGCGCAACCGCACTTCAGGGTGCTCGGCCAGGGCGCGCATCATGCCCTTCTCCCGCAGCTGCGCCGCTGGCGTGACCTTCAGACCGGAAAACGCCAGCAGCTCGATGACTTGACCGGGGGCGGCCGGGGGATGCAGGCGAATCAGCTCCTTGAGCATCAGGTAGCCGCCCTCCTCGTCGTTGGGCACCAGGCTGCCCAGCCAATCGGGGTATTTTTCAGGTTGCGAGCCGAGCAGGCTCATCTGGTCCGGGGTCAGCGCGTTATTGACCATGAACAGCTTCACGCCACTGCCTTGCGCCAGGCGCAGGATTTCGGGGGCAACGTACTGCTCGTTGACGAACACCAGATAGTCCGGCCGGCCTGGGCCTTGCAAGGCCTCGCGAGCCTGCGCGAGGGTGGTTTCAGCGAGATGGTCGGCATATTGAATACGCAAATCCATGGCCAGGTCCCTCGCCGCGGCCTGCATGAACTGCGAATAACTGAGCCAAAAAGCTTCCCCGGTGGTTCCCGGATTCAGGAACAGCACCGACGCGGCCTGGGTACAAGGTGCCACCATCGTGCCCAGCGCCAGCAATACGCCGCAGAAGAACTTCAACATTGATCGTCCGAGCCCCGACAATTCGCCGCACATTTTAGCCAGCGACCTCCCGCACAACGGCGTTTACACCGCTTATAGTCCGACCATTGTCGGAGCGAGCCCGGACGAGGTCTTTTATTGATGACTGACCCAAAATACCGCGGTGCCCACGACCAGGATGATCAGGAACAGAATCGCCCAGGCATCCGCCGTGCTATCGGGTTTTGTGACTTTGGTAGGGTTGCTCATTGCATCGCCTCTTGTCGGTTTTATCGGTGATTGCATAAAGACTCGACCACAGTTAAGACGATGATTGCCCCCACCACAACCGGGGGTTTTGCAACAACGAATCTCATTAGTCCTTTTGGTTCTTTACATATACTCAAACATCACTTTTGCGCATAACTACAAACTGGTATCTTGCCCCGGCTCCGTTGGGAGTGCGCGGCCGTGCGCGCAGAATTGCCGAGGCAGTATCGGAGACTTCAGCAGGCGAACAACGCAGCTGGATCCGACCGGCCCAAGCCTGAGAACAGGACTTATATGTACGTATACGACGAGTACGATCAGCGGATCATCGAGGACCGCGTCAAGCAGTTCCGTGATCAGACCCGACGCTATCTGGCAGGCGAGCTGAGCGAAGAAGAATTCCGCCCTTTGCGCCTGCAAAACGGGCTTTATATCCAGCGTTTCGCGCCGATGTTGCGGGTGGCGGTGCCTTACGGCCAGCTGACTTCGCGCCAGACGCGAATGATGGCCAAAATTGCCCGCGACTATGACAAGGGCTATGCCCACATCAGTACCCGGCAGAACGTGCAGTTCAACTGGCCGGCGCTGGAAGACATCCCGGACATCCTCGCTGAACTGGCGACCGTGCAGATGCACGCGATCCAGACCAGCGGCAACTGCCTGCGCAACGTCACCACCGACCAGTTCGCCGGTGTCGCCGCGGACGAGTTGATCGATCCGCGCCCATGGTGCGAGATCGTCCGCCAGTGGACGACGTTCCACCCGGAATTCGCCTACCTGCCGCGCAAGTTCAAGATCGCCATCAACGGTTCCACCTCGGACCGTGCCGCCATCGAAGTCCATGACATCGGTCTGGAAGCGGTGCGCAATGCCGCTGGCGAAATCGGCTTCCGCGTGCTGGTCGGTGGCGGCCTGGGCCGTACACCGGTAGTGGGCGCGTTCATCAACGAGTTCCTGCCGTGGCAGGACCTGTTGAGCTACCTCGACGCCATCCTGCGGGTCTACAACCGCTACGGCCGTCGTGACAACAAGTACAAGGCGCGGATCAAGATTCTGGTCAAGGCCTTGACGCCTGAAGTCTTTGCGCAAAAAGTCGAAGCGGAAATGGAACACCTGCGCGGTGGCCAGACCACATTGACCGAGGCCGAAGTGCATCGCGTCGCCAAACACTTCGTCGACCCCGAGTACAAGGCGCTGGACAACCAGAGCGCCGAACTCGCCAAGCTCGACAAGCAGCACCCGGGCTTTGCGCGCTGGCGCACCCGCAATACCCTGGCCCACAAAAAACCGGGCTATGTGGCAGTGACGCTGTCGCTGAAGCCGACCGGCGTTGCCCCGGGCGACATCACCGACAAACAGCTCGACGCCGTGGCCGACCTGGCCGAGCGTTACAGCTTCGGTCAGCTGCGCACTTCCCACGAGCAGAACATCATTCTGGCCGACGTGGAACAGGGCCGGTTGTTCGAGATGTGGGGTGAACTGCGCGAGCAAGGCTTCGCCACGCCGAACATCGGCTTGCTGACCGACATCATCTGCTGCCCGGGCGGCGATTTCTGCTCCCTGGCCAATGCCAAGTCGATCCCGATCGCCGAATCGATCCAGCGCCGTTTCGACGACCTGGACTATCTGTTCGACATCGGCGAACTGGACCTGAACATCTCCGGTTGCATGAACGCCTGTGGCCACCACCACGTCGGCCACATCGGCATCCTCGGGGTGGACAAGAAAGGCGAAGAGTTCTACCAGGTGTCCCTGGGTGGCAGCGGCACCCGCGATGCGAGCCTGGGCAAGATCCTCGGCCCGTCCTTCGCCCAGGACGTCATGCCTGATGTGATCGAGAAGCTGATCGACGTGTACATCGAACAACGTACCGAAGACGAGCGTTTCATTGACACTTATCAGCGTATTGGCATCGACCTCTTCAAGGAGCGCGTCTATGCAGCGAATAATTAAGAACAACGAGGTCGTCGACGAAACCTGGCACTTGCTGCCCAAGGACTTCAACATCGACGAGATCAGCAACTGCGACGACTACATCGTCCCGCTGCAGCTGTGGCGCGAACACAGCCGTATGCTCAAGGCCCGCGATGGCGGCCTGGGCGTGTGGCTGGATGCCGATGAAGAAGCCGAGGAAATCGGTGAGGACGTGGATCAGTTCCAGGTCATCGCCCTGAACTTCCCGGCCTTCACCGATGGTCGTAACTACTCCAACGCCCGTTTGCTGCGTGACCGTTATGGCTTCAAGGGCGAACTGCGGGCGATCGGCGATGTGTTGCGCGATCAGCTGTTCTACCTGCGTCGCTGCGGGTTCGATGCCTTTGCACTGCGCGCCGACAAAGACCCGTACGAAGCGCTGGAAAGCCTCAAGGACTTTTCGGTGACCTATCAGGCCGCCACCGACGAACCGCTGCCGCTGTTCCGTCGCCGCTGATTGTCAAGCCTTGAACCCCGCCCGGGGTTCAAGGCCCCCCCTTAGTTCGCGTCTAACGGAAACGGTCGCCGCATCGCCACCCAATCCCGGAACAGCTTCGCCCGGTCTTCCAGCACGCTGAAAATCGCCAACGGATTATCGGCATCCACCTCGGCCACTTCGACATCCTGCGCCAGAAGCCTCCACAACTCCTCTGACGCATCCGCTTCGCCCAGCAGTCGCCAGACCCTCGCTTGAAGCGTCAGATAGTCCACGCGAAAATCCGCCGTCAGAGTCAGTCTGTCAATAATCCTCAGGAAGCGCTCGCCAAAGCGTTTGTCGGCTAACCGAAGCCAGATCAGAATCCTGGCATGTCGTTGTGCTTCGTCGGCCTCGTCGGCCACACGTACCCATTCGTTGACGCTGCCGTAGTCAGGCCCGGGTTCGCTTAACCAGAGGTTGATGCCTGTTCGCTGCCGATGTTCCACCAGGCGCAACAGGGTATCTTCGTCGGTCAACGGATTGCCCTGCAGCAGGACCCGCTCACGGGTGATGGCCTGGTTCATGATGGGCGGTGGCACCCGCGTGATCTGATTATGTCGCAGGTCCAGCAGGTCCATGTACGGTTGGCCCAGCATGATGATCGGGCATTTGCTGATGCGCGTATTTCTCAGGTTCAACCAACGCAAGTCATTCATGCCCAATAGCAAGGGAGGAATGACCAGCGGGTTGTCGCTCAAATCCAGTCTCTGGAGCTGAGTCAGTTCTTTGAGTCGCGAGGCCATCGGCTCCGTGAACGCCATTTCAGTGGACCGCAGGTTCAACGACGTCAGATGTCGCAGCTCAAGCATGGCAGGCGGAATGGAACTGACCAGATTGCCGCCGTCATCGTGAAGACGGAGGTCGACATTTTCCAGATTCAGGGTGCGCAGCTTTGGAAAATTCTCGAGGAAATCATTCAGGGTTTCGCGCTCGAACAAGTGAAAACCCCGCATCGACAACTCGGTCACGGCGTCGAGACGAACATTCAGCCCGGGTAATCGGTGGTAATCTTCAAAATCCATGTTCATCGTGAATCCGTTCAGGTAACTACCTGAATAATGACTCTTTTCCTGCGGGGCACGTCTTTGCCAGATGGCGATCATTTCATCGGCCAATTCAGCTCTCATATCGCGTTCGACCTGAATCGTGTCATGCAGCAAGGTCACATTGCGCGCCTCGATCTCCTCCTCACTCAACCCCTGCGCTTCAATGTCAGCGGCATCGAGAAAAAGCAGGTCCATGTCTTCGACGTCGTCGGTCGTCTGATCGATCCAACTGTTCAAATCCGTGTTCAGTTGCTGGAGCTGGTCCTGCAAAGCGTCGAGATGTGCCTGGGCGCTCGCCCCCGCCCGCTGTAGCCATTCATCGGCATCGGCATCGGAGTATTCGGGGTAAAGGTCCCTGACCTGCGCCCTCATCAATTGGTGCCTTAACGCCCCGGGCGGCGGCGGGTCCGGAAACCAGCCGCCTCTGAGGCCCTGGCGTTCGAAGGGCAATCCGCTGTCTTTCCTTGCCGATCCGAGCATGAATTCAGACCTGGATAACTCCCGGTCGCCGATTTTCAGCCGCAACTCACTGGCGGGATCAAGCGACATCAGCTGCAACGCTGAACGCTCATCGTCGGTTAATAACCCGAGAACTGCACCGTAGAAGTCCGTTTGCAGATCCTGGTGCAGATAGTGATCGCCCGTCTTGACCAGTCGCCGAACGTGCGGAGCATCGAGCGGCCCGGTACGGTCCAGCACACGCCCGATGGCCGACTGATCCCGCACCTCAATGCACACATTTGCAGGCCAGCCGGGCAGGTTTTTCAGCGAGTGCAAGGCCAGTGTGTCTGCCTGCGGATGGCGTACCGACCGCAGGTACAAGCCCTCATAAGCCCGGTTGAGCCACACATGCTGTTGATATTGGCGAGCCTTGCTGTCCAGGCGCTTGAACAGGTGCACGGCCTCGCCGGCATCGGGTGGTATCCGGATGTCCACGCCATAGCGGTCGAGCATTTGTTCGATGGCGCTTTTCGGCAGGCCCGGGTATTCACGCTGGAACATCCGGACCCATTCATGCTCCGACTGTTGAAGGGCTTCATACCGGCTGTTGAACAGCTCCGGGCGCCCTGCCGACTCGAGATCCTGATCGATCCGGAATCGGCTGATCGTATCGGCCAGCAACGGCGTCGGCGGGCGCCCGGTGTTCATCAGGCGCAGCATGTCGTCATCGACCGCACAGACCTTGCCGATGCGGGCAAGTATTTCATCGCTGAAGGTAGCCACCGACGGCCCGATTCCGCGTAGCAGATCCAGCCGGGTCGGTACGGGAAGGATGGGCGTTGTCAGGGATGGCTCAAGTGCGGGCGCACTATCCGGTGCCGCTGAAGGATCGCTGGCCCGGTGATCCTTCAGCGGTGCGACATCAATCGCGTCGCGCTCCGCCGCGCCTGCGATGCCGACGATGGGCAGTGCGTTGAGCAAGCCAAACACCGTGCGCGTCACACCCTGCGAACGCTGGCTGGCCGTTGTGCCGTTGATTGCCTGGTCCAGTCCGTAACCGGCATCGATAAGCCCCGCTAACGCGAGCAATCCATCGCCACCAGGAATGAACAAAGCCAGCGGACCGAACCGGTTGACCCATTGCACGACAGGTTCGACCACCGCGCTCAGATTGTCGCGGTTGACCTGGGCATCGTCCCGTATGATTTTGACGCTGGCCAACGCGGCCTGCTTCATCGTCAGCACCAGCTGCGCAAAAGGGTCGGTACCTGCTGGCGCGTCATCAAAGCCGATGTACTCGGCAGGATCCCAATAGCCATCGTTGTTGAAAAAACCAGCCTCCCGGGTGAGCCGGTGCATTCCAGGATAGATCGCCATGCCCGCCAGCGCGGTCAGTACACCGGCGTGGAAGGTGCCGTCTGCGCGATCTTCCTCGGCAAAGTGAGCAGCCAGTGCTTGCTTCATTTCGTCGACGCGTCCCTGCGCGACAACCCATTGATGCAGTTGCCCGACATCGGTGAAGTCATGCAGCGGTGATGAATTGCCGGGGATGTACATCAATACCCGGGGGCAGGATGAACGACGGAAGATCCAGATGTCGGTCGCGGTATAACGATACAGTTTCAAGCGGCTCGCCTGGACCGTGGAAAGGATCGGGGTCGGTGCTTGAAGCGGGTTGATCGTCAGCGATTCCCATGTTTGATCCGGCGGCAGTCCTGCGGCCTCCAAAGCGAGTTCCAGGCCTTTTTGAGTCAGTCGTTGTTCATGCAGCTGCAACCAGGCGCTCAT
The DNA here is from genome assembly GCF_001661075.1 of Pseudomonas silesiensis. NCBI lineage: Bacteria > Pseudomonadati > Pseudomonadota > Gammaproteobacteria > Pseudomonadales > Pseudomonadaceae > Pseudomonas > Pseudomonas silesiensis. Next base: position 2,702,789 of record NZ_CP014870.1, on the reverse strand, counting down.
CACAAAGGCCGCCTTGACCGACGTTCTCAAGGCATAAGGCGCCGCAGCCATGAGCACCTCGTCCGAGGGCCACGCTTGATCGAGATAATCCTTGTACCGATCCTGCAGATCCAGCTCCCAGACCCACTTCTTGAAATCAGCCGGCCTCAGGGCGATCTGCGTCGAGGGTCCGTAGATTTGCGGAACGGTCTGTCGATAGATGCCTTCATAGGTCTGGTGATTACCGATACCCTGGTAGGCGAACTCGTCGACCTGCGCCACGAGGCGAACATCCGGGCCAATGTCAGGCGGGGTGTACAAGCCGAATGCGGTTTCACCCCATTGCCCGTCACCGACAGTCTGCTCGTTGAACAGCAGCGCTTGCAGCAGAGATCGGGAACTTGCCACTTGCCCCTGGTGGATGCCCCCCTGTGCGGGATGCCCGTTATAGTCGTAATCGAGCGTCACCAAAAGAGTGGTCTGCGGGTCGATACCCTGCCCCCATTTTTGCTTGATTTGGTGTTCGCCGAACTGGTCGGGGGTTTGTGGCAGCGCGAGGTCGACGATGCCTTTCAGATCGTTGCGCATTTGCCAGGTCGGTGTCGGATGGGGGGCGGCTACTTGATCATGAGGGCGCTCATTCATCAGACACCTCCTCGGCGGGCAGCTCCTCGGCGGGCAGCGGCAGTCCCGGATGTCTCTCCAAGGCGGCGACGGTCAAGCGTTCGAAAAATTGCACGGTGTCGTTTTTAAAGTTTTCGACGATTGCGTTCAGGCGCTGGGTCGCGGTGTCATGCGTCAAGGCGACTTGCGCTTCCAGTTGGGCAAAGGCCTGGGCACTGCGCTGGGACAGGGTGTCGAACGCCTCCTGATGAGTTTCCAGAAGGTATTCGTACCAGAACGTTCGGGCATTGATCGAGGCCAGCAGCTCCGCGGAGTTTTCGGCTTTGGCGACCTCTTGATAAGCGCTCTCGAGCGCCTCGGGGGATACGTCGACGTCCCGAACGAAATTCATTTCCCTGGGCTGGGCAGGCAGCTCAAGGCGTTCCGCCAGCCTCACGCGGTAAATCAGCTCGAGCTCCCGCGCCTGGGCGCGACTGAAGGGTCCGGACAACGTGCGGCGACCGATCTCGATCATGGCCTGCCGTTCCACCTGTTGCAGTCGAAACAGGCCTCTCAACAGCCGCACCAGCTCCCCCTCCAACGTACGATTTCCAGTGCGAGCCGAAACCACGGCTCGATAACACAAGACCCTCACCACCATATCGTTGAACAACGCCGCGGCGTTTACGGCGCTCACCCGGCCGATGCGAGCCGCTTGAAACAAGGTGCGTCGCAACGCGTCATCTTCGCCGGCCGCTTCCAGCACGTTCCATACCCGTTCAGTCAAATCGACTTGCATCAGGTCGTAATCTGCGGTGTCGTGTAGCCGGGCAAGCATATGGAAGAAATCCCTGGACCTTGGGTACAACGACAATGAGCTCCAAAGTGATTCTTTACGGGCCAATTCAGCGCCGGCCAGTCCGCTCATCCAGATCGAACCGCGCCTTGCGACATCCGGTTGCACGGCGGCGATCTGGAGGTAATCGGCGGCCAGAATCCCCAGGCTGATGCGGTTGGATTGCTGATAGGCGGCGAGCGCCTTCAGGCTCGACGCTGAAAGTGGGTTGCCATCGACGTTTGTGCCGAAGTTCAAGGCGGACCGAGCCTGGTAAACGGTTTCCGGGATGTGTGCGATGAGGTTGTCGCGCAGATCCAGTGTCTGCAGTTCCGAAAGATCATTGACCCCGACCGGCCAATCGACAATCTTCGTACCACGCAAGCCAAGGTGCCGCAGTTGCTTGAGGGCCGTGACCGTCGGCGTTTGCCCGAGCGCCGGGTTGAAGCTCAAGTTGAGGGTCTGCAGACGCTCCAGGCCATTGAGCAACGGGATCGATTCGGACGTCAGTTGAATCCGGTTATCGCTCAAGTCCAGGTGCTCAAGCTTGGGCATGGCCGCGATAGCCTGAGGGATTCGGGTCAATTGATTGCCGGTCAGGCTCAGTGTGCGCAGATTGGTGAAGTTGCGCAGAAATGCATTCAATCCGGCGCTGGCCCCTACTCCATCCATCTCCAGGGCGCCAATATGATTGAAGTTACCGATCATCGTCGGGATATCCCCCAGTGCCTGCGCATCGAAACTCAGTGTGTAAAGCATTTCCGGGGTGTCAGGCACGACACTGCCCTCTTTGCGCCAGGCGCGCAAAATCGACTGCGCGGCTCGTACCTTGCTGTGTTGAGGAACCCTGAGCCGTGGCCCGTCGTCATCCTGATAGTGGGTGTCGCGATTGACCCAGCGCTGCAGCGCATCGAGGATAGCCTGATGTTCCTGGCGCAGCGCCTCAAGTTTCTGGATGGCCACCACTTCGTCGGAGCCTAATGTTCTCAGAAAATGTTCGATCTGCGTTGGCGAGTGAGTGGTATAGAGCTCTTCGGCCCGCTGCAGCAGGGCCGGTGAACGCGGCAAGGGCTCGCCCGCCGGCGGGAGTCCCAATAAAATCGCTTTTGCGACCAACCGGTCAGCCAGGCCCATAGGCGATCTGTAACCGGTGCGTATCGGCTCGATACCGATGGCCCCCGCGATGACATCACGACGCTGCAAGGCCAGTGCCGTGATTTTTTCCCTTAACGCCACGCCGGCGTCTGACGCTTCGACCCCCAGCGCTTTGCGCGTAGTGACGGGCAAGCCTTCCCAAAGCGCTTGAAAAAAATGCGCGCGGGTGCGGTTCGGCTGCGTGAGCAGCTTTTTCCCACTGGCATCGGACGCTTCAAAACGGTCAGCGTGAGCTTCGATAAAGAGCTTGTGTGTAGCGTCTTTTGATCCAATGCTGGCCCGTTCATCAGCGTGCATCGCACATTCAACGATCTCGACAAACACATCGTTTGGCCAGCCCGGTAAATGTTTGAGGGTGTTGAGCACCAATCGGTCCGTGTCCAGCCCGCTGACCGCGTCCAGATACAGCCCTTCATAAGCCCGGTTCAGGCGCACTATCTGCGCATACCGCCGGGCTTCTTCGGCCAGCCGTAGCGGCATTTTGGCGTCTTCGAGCTGCTGCCATTCCGTGGTGTCGGCATTCTGTACCAGCTCGTCGGCGACACTGGCCGGCAGTTCGGCAAACTGCTCCAGGACAGGCGCGGCCTTCGTCTCGGCGATCACATTGGAGCGCTGATAGAAGCGGTCGAACAGCGACAACCGCTGGCCCTCTGCTCGCGCCGAGATCACGTTGGCCAGCGATTGGGCCTGAAGCGTTTCGCCCGTCGCCGAGCCAATCAGGGTCGTACGCTGCGCCGTGTCCAGCCCCTTCAGCAACGCTGGGTAAAACTGCCCTTTGTTGAAAAGATCTTCTGAGATCTTGATTTGTCGAGACGCCGAAGCCTGCCCGTATTGCTTGATTTCCCCACCGGTAATATCGGTAATGCTCACCTTTGTTCCCCGAGGCCATTGACCTGCGGATGTCAGCAGATACAACTGCAGGTCGGCGTCAGCCTGCGGCGCGGTGGTCGATAGACGCATGTGCTCCATGAAACCGTTGATGGCTTTATCCGCGCGAAAGCGTCGAACGGTGTCGACCAGCGTCGCCATGGGCTTGCTGCGGTCCGGATACAGCTGGCGCAACAGCGGTTCGTCGAGGCCACTGGCGGCAAGAATCTGTAATCCCTCGGTGTCCGGGATATCCTCCTCGCGATAGCCCAGGCGTCGAAACAACGTGAGCAGATTCCATTTCTGCGGCAGTTCGGAGTCGTGTAGCCACGCACCTGCGCCGTTGGTCTCCATCACCGGGGAGTAGCGTCCTGATGCTCCCGGCTGCTCGATTTCCCACAGGTCGGTGCCTTGAACGGGACGCACGGCATAAGTATCCGTCCCTTTTCGCAAGTACTGACGCTCACGCCACTTCACGAGCCCTTGTTTATCGGCAGGGAGTTTGCCCGGCACGACTGAGTGCTGGCGATAAGCTTTCAAGTCGGGTTTCCATAAGCGAACGGAACCGGAGCCAACCGGGACGGCCCTCAATCGACTGAGAAAATCCGAAGATTTGACGGCCTTGTACCCTTTGCCCACCAACTTGCCGGCGGCGGCCGTTGCCGCCATCAGAATCAGGTTTTCGATGACATCGAATAAGTAGTCGGTGGCTTCTTCCTGCTCCCCCCGGGACCAACTGTCGATGCCTTCGTAGACCTCTGCCAGCAATTGAAGCCCGGCGACGGCAAACATGACTTCACCCACCACCGGTATGAAGGAACTGAAGAACAGCAGCGTGTTGAGGCCGATGGTTTTATACGTCTCCAACCTGGCCAGGCGGGTTTTTTCATCCTCGTCATCCGTTGGCACCACCCGCAATCGCGCATCGGCGATCATATGGGCCGAGCGTTGGTGAAACAGGGTCAGGAACACATCATCGTCCAGATCAAACCCTTCAACCGGTACGAAAACACTGTCCTTCGGCAAAGGTGTTGTATTGACATTTAACAGCCGCTTATCCAGCGCCGTGTGAAAACCAGATCGGTCCCTCAGCAGAATGAAACGCATGAAGAACTGGCGAAAATCGGCGTCTCTAAGGCGCCTGCTCAATTGCGTCTCAAAATCCTTGAACGACGTATATTCCTTCAGAGGGTGCAAAGGGTCACCCGGCAGGTAAACCACGCATCGGTAATCATCGTCTGCATGTTCACTGACAGGGCCAACAAAGATTGCACCATGCAGCTTTACCTCCAGCAACTCCAACCCTTGATAACCTAGCGTGTTATTACCCAACTTGATCGATGAAGCGCTGTCCTTGACCAGCTTCAGCATGTCATAAACATCTTTACTGATATGTTTCCGCATGAACGCGATATGCATATCGACTTCAAACCGGTCTTTTGCATAGGCTTGATGTTTAATACGCAACTGCTCCGCCTCCAACACGGCTTTGACGTGGGCTTGGTACTGCTTACCCAAGTCCAGCGTTCGACACAGTTGCGCAAACTCATGGGGCTTGATTGACAGGATCTTGCTGGACCGCCCATTGATACGTTCCGGAATATAAAGCAACGAGTTGTCGTTATAATTTCCCGACACCGTCTCGCTGGATTCGAAATTTTCGCAGGCAGCCATCAACAGATCGCGGTCAATCGGCGTGATCAGCTTTTTCTTCAACCCCAGCAAGCTCGACGTCGAGCGCACATGCTGAAATACCACGCCTGCTATATCAAGCGGCTCGCCCAACTTGTCTGACATGGCTTTGGCCAACAAGGGTGTACAAAAGCTTTCAGGGGATTTCAATTCGCCCAAGGCATCGGCCACCGCACGTCGGGTGCGGTAACTTGCCAAAAGACTCTTGCGCAGGGCTGCGCGGACATCGGAGGGCGACTCAAGCAGCCAGGAGGGAGCCTGTTTTTTTATATGCGAGAAGAAGGCGCCTTGTTGTTCTGGCGTCATGCTATCCAACGCTGTGTTATTCGTTTTTACCGTCATGTTGAACAACCTTGAATCTGATTTGGACAACCAGATTAACGTTGAGCATTTTCTGATAAAAGTTCGAATAACCGATGAACAACAAGAACAAACAAACAACATTCCAATGCTTTAAAATATATATATACCGCACCGGATTCCATTCATGAATGCCAAGCGCCTTGTTGCCGAAAACCGGCAACAAGGCGTTCATGAGGTTCTTTACCAGAAGCGTTGTTGAGTCAAACGGCTCCACCAGGACAGCAAGACACGGTCTACCGACCCGCTGGCCGCCATGCCGATGCGCTCCTGCAGGCTTTTACGTTCCGCATAATGCAGGTGATACAGCTCGGACTTCTTCGCCCGCTCGGCGAGGTACTCATCGCTGGTCTTGAGTTCGTCCACCAGCTGCTTGTCCATTGCCGCGATGCCCAGCCAGATTTCACCGGTGGCGACCTTGTCGATGTCCAGTTGCGGGCGGTACCGCGACACGAAGTTCTTGAACAGCTGATGAGTGATGTCCAGGTCTTCCTGAAACTTCTCCCGGCCCTTCTCGGTGTTTTCGCCAAATACGGTCAGGGTGCGTTTGTATTCGCCGGCAGTCAGGACTTCGAAATCGATGTCGTGCTTTTTCAGCAGGCGGTTGACGTTCGGCAGCTGCGCCACCACGCCGATCGAGCCGAGAATGGCAAAGGGTGCACTGATGATCTTCTCGCCGATGCACGCCATCATGTAACCGCCGCTGGCGGCCACCTTGTCGATACACACGGTCAACGGCACACCGGCGTCGCGAATGCGCGCCAGTTGCGAGGACGCCAGGCCATAGCTGTGGACCATGCCGCCACCGCTTTCCAGACGCAGCACCACTTCATCCTTGGGCGTGGCCAGGGTCAGCAGCGCGGTGATTTCATGGCGCAGGCTTTCCGTGGCCGAAGCCTTGATGTCGCCGTCGAAATCGAGCACGAACACCCGGGACTTGACCTCGGGCTTTTTCTTTTGCTTTTTCTCGGTCTTGGCTTCGACCTTGCGCAGGGCCTTGAGCTGGTCTTTGTCAAGCAGGGTCTGCTCCAGGCGCTCGCGCAGCCCTTTGTAAAAATCATTGAGTTTACTGACCTGCAGCTGGCCGGCGGTCTTGCGTCGACCTTTGCTGCGCAACGCCGCAAAACTGGCCAGCACCACCAGGATGGCGACCACCAGTGTCACGGTCTTGGCCAGGAAAATGGCGAACTCGGCAAAAAACTCCACAATGACTCCTTCAATACGATGCGCTGCATAAACGCGCGCGCGATACCCTCAGCATACCCATGCGCGGTCCCGGCGACCAGTCGTGAAAACTCTAGCAACAAGGCTGGAACAGGCATTTCAAACAAGCGTATGTTTTTTCATTGACAGCTCACCGCCATCCTCATAACCTCGCCGGAACTTCAACGTACCGGGATGACGCGGACGTGGGCAGTATCTACCTGATTCGACATGGCCAGGCCTCCTTTGGTGCAGACGACTATGACGTCCTGTCGCCGACCGGTATACGCCAGGCAGAAGTCCTCGGCCAACACCTGGCCGGGCTGGGCATCCGCTTCGATCGCTGTCTCTCGGGCGACCTGCGCCGGCAGCAACACACGGCCAACAGCGCGCTGGAACAGTTCGTCGCCGTGGGCCTGCCGGTGCCGATTGTCGAAACCGATTGCGCCTTCAACGAATTCGACGCCGACGCGGTGATCCGCGCGCTGCTGCCAGCCATGCTGGAAGACGAACCCGAAGCGCTGGACATCCTGCGCAATGCCACGCAAAACCGCGCCGAATTCCAGCGCATCTTTGCGCTGATCATCGAGCGCTGGCTGGCCGGGACTTTTGACACACCCGGGCTGGAAAGCTGGCTGGGGTTTGTCGAGCGGGTACAAGCCGGTCTGCAGCGTATTCTCGAACAGGCCGACAACACCCAGAAGATCGCCGTGTTCACCTCGGGCGGCACCATCACTGCCCTGCTCCACCTCATTACACAAATGCCGGCCCGCCAGGCATTCGAACTGAACTGGCAAATCGTCAACACCTCGCTCAACCTGCTGAAGTTTCGTGGGCGCGAGGTGGCACTGTCTTCTTTCAACAGTCAGGCGCACCTGCAACTGTTGAAGGCCCCGGAACTCATCACGTTTCGCTGAGTCCGGACTATTGTGACCCTGGCTGTAACCACCCAGCTCTAATACCCAAGAAAGGATCGAACCATGACCTCCGTAGCTGATGCCGTACAAGCAATGAAAGCCAAGTTCAACCCAGCCGCCGCTGCCGGTCTGGACCTGGTATTCGGTTTCCGCATCGACGACACCAAGAACTTCTCGCTGATCGTCAAGGACAGCACCTGCGAGCTGCAAGAAGGCGAAAACCCGGACGCCCAGGTGACCCTGGTGATGGACGGCGAAACCCTGGAAGGCATCGTCAGCGGCGAAACCGACGGCATGCAAGCCTTCATGGGCGGCAAACTGCGCGCCGAAGGCGACATGATGCTGGCCATGAAACTGTCCGAGCTGTTCCCGGCCTAAGCACGTCGTTCCCGTCCTTCGGGGGCACGCCTGGCTGCAAACGAATCCCGCCCCTCGAGGCGGGATTCGTCGTTCTGCGCTCTTGGAAAACGGCTACTTGTGGATTTGCGGTCTATATTCCTTCTGGCCGCATGCGTCAGACATCGGCCGTTTGCCCTCGCTTTTTTTTGAAAAGCCTTTGCGCGGAGCATTGCCATGAGCCCACCTGACGACCACGACGGCTTCAATCGCCGACGTGTACTGCAAGGCCTTTCGGCAGGTGCCGTCGGTGCCTGGATCAGCCCTTTGCTAGCAGGGAGTAAAACCATGCCCGATGCCCCGGCCGACCTCATTCTGTACAACGGACGCCTGCACACGGTTGACCGCAAGAAGCCCCAGGCCAGCGCCGTCGCGATCAAGGACGGCCGCTTCGTGGTGGTCGGCAGCGATGCCCAGGCCATGGCCCTGCAAGGTCCCGGCACGCAAATCGTCGACCTGCACGGGCGCACGGTGATTCCCGGCCTCAACGACTCCCACCTGCACCTGATCCGCGGCGGCTTGAACTACAACCTCGAATTGCGCTGGGAAGGCGTGCCGTCGCTGGTCGATGCGTTGCGCATGCTCAAGGACCAGGCCGACCGCACGCCGACGCCGCAATGGGTGCGCGTGGTGGGTGGCTGGAACGAGTTCCAGTTCGCCGAAAAGCGCCTGCCGACCATCGATGAATTGAACAAGGCCGCGCCGGACACCCCGGTGTTCGTGCTGCACCTCTACGACCGGGCCTTGCTCAACCGCGCCGCCTTGAAGGTGGTTGGCTACACCCGTGACACGCCGAATCCGCCGGGCGGTGAAATCCAGCGCGACGCCAATGGCGACCCGACCGGCATGTTGATCGCCCGTCCCAACGCGATGATTCTCTACTCGACCCTGGCCAAGGGGCCGAAGCTGCCGCTGGAATACCAGGTCAACTCGACCCGCCAGTTCATGCGCGAACTCAATCGCCTCGGCGTCACCAGCGCCATCGATGCCGGCGGCGGTTATCAGAATTACCCGGACGACTATCAGGTCATCCAGCAACTGGCCAAAGACCGGCAGCTCACGGTGCGCATCGCCTACAACCTGTTTACCCAAAAACCCAAGGAAGAACTGACCGACTTCAAGAACTGGACCGGCACCTCCCGCTACGGCCAGGGTGACGACTTTCTGCGCCACAATGGCGCCGGGGAAATGCTGGTGTTCTCGGCGGCGGATTTCGAGGACTTTCTCGAACCACGCCCCGACCTGCCACAGACCATGGAGCAGGAACTGGAACCGGTGGTGCGGCATCTGGTAGAACAGCGCTGGCCGTTCCGCCTGCACGCCACCTACAACGAATCCATCAGCCGCATGCTCGACGTGTTCGAGAAGGTCAATCGCGACATCCCGTTCGACGGCTTGCCGTGGTTTTTCGACCACGCCGAAACCATCACCCCGCAGAACATCGAACGCGTCAAAGCCTTGGGTGGCGGCATTGCCATCCAGGATCGCATGGCGTTTCAGGGTGAATATTTTGTCGACCGCTACGGCGCCAAGGCCGCCGAAGCCACGCCGCCCATTGCGCGCATGCTCGCCGAAGGCATTCCGGTTGGCGCCGGTACGGACGCTACGCGGGTGTCCAGCTACAACCCCTGGACTTCGCTCTATTGGCTGGTCAGCGGTCGCACCGTCGGCGGGCTGGAGCTCTACCCGCAAGGCTTGAGCCGCGACACCGCACTGGAACTCTTCACCCATGGCAGCGCCTGGTTCTCCTCCGAGCAGGGCAAGAAAGGCCAGATCAAGGTCGGGCAACTGGCGGACCTGATCGCGCTGTCGGCGGACTATTTCCACATCGAAGACGAAGCCGTGAAATGGATCGAGTCGGTGCTGACCATTGTCGACGGCAAGATTGTCTACGGTAGCGTCGAGTTCGAAAAACTCGGGCCGCCGCCGGTGCCTGTGGTGCCCGAGTGGTCGCCGGTGGTTAACGTGCCCGGCCACTGGAAACCGCTGGCGCCGCTGACGGCGCAGGTTCACCAATGCGTGGGGGCTTGTGCGGTGCATGCCCACAGCCATGAGCGGGCGCGTTTGTCGTCGGCACCGGTCAGCGATTTCGCCGGGTTCTGGGGGGCGTTTGGTTGTTCGTGTTTTGCGTTTTGAATGCAGGTGAATTTGACGCACCCCGTGGCGCCGTTCGCCAGGCCGGCTCCTAAAGGGTCGGGTTGATCGTTAAACCTTGCAGGAGGTGCGCCTGCACTTACAATGGCGCACCTCCCGCAACGGCCTGCCCATGGACATCGACCTCGCCCGCACCTTTCTGGAAATCGTCCGCCACGGCAGCCTTGCCGCGGCAGCCGAAAAACTTCACGTCACCCAGACCGCGATTACCGCGCGGGTGCAGAAGCTCGAAAGCCAGTTGGGCAGCACGCTGTTCGTGCGCAACCGCGCCGGCGCTCGCCTGACCGCAAACGGCGAGGCCTTTGTGGTCTATGCCAATCAGCTGGTAGAGACCTGGGAGGCCGCGCGCCGGGACCTGCCATTGCCCGAGGGTTACCACGACGTGCTGCATATCGGTGGCGAAGTCAGCCTGTGCAACCCGCTGATGCTCAGCTGGGCCGGGGAACTGCGGGAGAGGATTCCCGGGCATGCCCTGCGCATGGAAATCCGCGACGGCGAAAACCTGCTGCGCCAACTGGAACTGGGGGTCCTGGATGCGGCGCTGGTCTACCAGCCCGAGTATTGGCCGCGCCTGCAAGTCGAGCAGGTCCTGGAAGAAAAACTGGTCCTGGTACGACTGGTCGCAAGACCCGATCCCTATGTGTACATCGACTGGGGCCCGGACTTCCGTCGCCAGCACGATGCCGCGCTGCCGGAAAAGGCCCGGGCCGCCTTGAGCTTCAACCTCGGCCCACTGGGCTTGCAGTACATCCTGGAAAACGGCGGCAGCGGTTATTTCCGAACCCGGGTCGTCCAGAGTTACCTGGAAAGCGGCGTCCTGGAAAAAGTGCCAAAAGCCCCGGAGTTCAGTTACCCGACCTACCTGGTCTACTCCCGCGACCGCGACTCGGCGACCCTGCAGCGGGCTTTCGATCTGTTGCGCGAGGTCATCCAGTCCGACGATGACTGGTCGCAACGCTGGAACCCGCTGGCCTGAGTCCCGTTTGCACCGGAGCATGGCGCTTGTGGCCTCAAGGTTCGCCCGGCTGAAACAGCGGGATCGGCTAATCTGCTGGTTATAAAAATAACCACAGGTGAACGCAGTGAGGCAAACCACCGAAACATTCCGCAGCCGTTACCGCGCCGAAATCCATCCGTTCTATAACCCGTGGCTGCATGGCGCCTTTGTGCTGCTGTTCGGCTTATTGGCCATCGCTGCATTCTGGAGCACCGTGCATCAGGTACAGCCGCTGCAGTGGCTGGCGGTGCCGCTGACCTTGTTGTTCTTCAACTTTGCCGTGTACCGGGTGCATCGCCACCTCGGCCATCACAAAAAAAGCTTCGCGCGGATGTTCTACGCCCGGCATGCCGGCGACCATCACAATTTCTTTGCTCCCGGCTACATGACCTATGACAGCCCCCGCGACTGGCGCGTGATTCTGTTTCCGGCCTGGCTGATCGTGGTGCACACGGTCGTCATCGCCCTGCCCCTCTGGTGGCTGCTTTCACAAGTCGACGCCAACGTCGGCGGGTTGTCCGCTGGCTGCCTGGTCCTCGGTTACCTGGCCTATGAAGTGTTCCATGCCTGCGAACACCTGCCGCCGGGCAATCCGGTCACCCGCCTGCCGTGGATCCGCCAGATGCGCCGCCTGCATGAACTGCATCACCGCCGCGAGCTGATGCAGGAGCGCAACTTCAACATCGTGTTCCCGCTGATGGACTACCTGTTCGGCACCCTCTATTGGGAACCGGAGCCAACGCCCTTGCATTCGACGAGCCACCCTATGACCCGCATGCGGCATCAGATAGATATTGCCGCCAATCCGATTGCCGTGCTCGCCTATGCCGGCACCGTGACCCATTGGCCGCAATGGCACCCCTCCTCCCTCAAGGTCGATGCCCGGGACGGGGCGTTGCATGCGGGGTCGCGGTTCGAGGAAGACATTCGAGCGGGGGGACGCGAGGGGCATTTGCACTGGGTGGTGGAGGAGTATTTGCCGGGACGCCGCTGGAGCGCCCGGGCGCAGGGCGATAACGGTTTGTCGCTGGTCTTGACGTACGAATGCGAGGCCGAGGGTGACGGCACGCGATTCGTCCGCACCCTGGACTATCAATTCAGCGGCCTGTGGATGCGCATTGCCAATCGCCTGCTGCTCAGGCGTCGCATCGATCGCGAGTCGGCAGCGTCGTTGCAGGCCTTGCGGGAAATGGCGCTGAAAGACCTGGCTTCGACAGGAGCCGCCGCGTGAGTGGAACCTTCAAGTTGCGCCATGTCGTGTTGCTGGTGGTCCTTGCCATCGGTGCCTTTCTGCTGCTGATGCCTACCCAGGTCGAACCCGTAGCCTGGACTCCGCCGCCTGCGCCTTCGCTGACCAGCGGGGTATACGCCGACAATCAGCGTCTCAAAGGCGTGGAGCGGGTCGGCGCCGCTGACATCGACGGGCCGGAAGCCTTGCTGCTGGAGGATGACGTGCTCATCACCGGCCTGCATGACGGTCGTTTGATCAGCACCAGCCTTGACGGCAAAATCACCAAAGTCCTGGCCGATACCGGCGGCCGACCATTGGGCCTGGCCCGCCACCCCAACGGCTTGCTGGTGATCGCCGACGGCGTCAAGGGCTTGCTGTCCCTGGACGCCCAGGGACGCCTGATTGCCTTGACCACTGAGGCCAACGACGTGCCTTTTGGCTTCACCGACGACGTGACCATCGACAAGTCCGGGCATTACGCCTACTTCAGCGATGCTTCCAGCCGCTTCGGCTATGGCCGGGACGGCGAGGCGATCATCGAGCACGGCGGCGACGGCCGTTTACTGCGTTATGACTTCCAGACCGGCAAGACCGTTGTGCTGATGGACAAGCTGGAGTTTGCCAACGGCGTGACCCTGGGGCCGGACGAACGCTATGTGCTGGTCAATGAAACCGGCGCCTATCGCATCAGTCGTTACTGGCTGAGCGGACCGAAAGCCGGCACCCGCGACTTGTTCATCGACAACTTGCCGGGCTTGCCGGACAACCTGGCGTTCAATGGCCGGGATCGCTTCTGGGTGGCACTGTACGCCCCGCGCAATGCCCTGCTCGATGCCATGGCTGCACATCCTTTCGCCCGCAAGATGATCGTGCGAGCGATGACCCTGTTGCCCAAACCGGTGGAGAAACGTGCGTTTGCGCTGGGCCTGGATGTGGAAGGCAAGGTGATTGCCAATCTGCAGGACGGGAGCAGCGGCAATTACTCGCCGATCACGACGGTTCGCGAGTATGGGGAGTGGTTGTATTTCGGGTCGTTGAAAGCGAAGCATATGGCGCGTTTGCCGCTCAGCACGGCGTTGCAGTGACCCGTGAGATCGGTCATTGGGGCACCTCGCATGGAGCCGTCGATTCGGGCTCTGATCATTCGAGGTGCCGGTATTTATCCCCGTTCCAATTTTTCAGTCACCGGTCGTCGGTGGCGGCATACGGAGGATCAGGATGGCGTTTGAAGTCGCTCGACAATCTTGTTCTTGACCTCCACACGCTTTGCCTTGAGCTTCTTCAGAGCTTCATCGCTGGGTGCGTCCGATTGGGCGGACTCGGCCTTCACGACCTCGGCGTCGGTCTGGGAATACTTGTTGATCAGTGAATCCAGTAACGGATCCTTGGTGCGTTTTTGCTGGATCTCTTCCTTTGTAAGTTTCAGGTCCTGATAAAGGTCATGGGTCACCGGCATGGAACACCTCCGTTTGTTGATCGGTGGCAAACGCGATCGATTGCGTTCACCAACTATCAGAATGGCCTTGGTTGACCGGTTCTGTCGACCGCTTATCAGACCAGCGGTGTCCGTTCGTCGTCCTTTCGAGAAAGCGATAAAACCTTTGTCCGCCCGTCGCCCTCCATTGCTTAACGATCAGTCGATCGCCCATGAAAACCTGTGTGGAGAATAACCAATGGACGGATTTACCCTGCGCCACCTCACTCTGGCCGTTGCCTTGAGCACCAGCATGGGCATGGCCTTTGCTGCCACCTCCAATGACTTCGTCGACAGCGCGGCCGCGGGCGGCATTGCTGAGATCGAAACCAGCCGGCTGGCCCTGGAAAAAAGCAAATCGGCCGATATCAAGGCATTTGCCAACATGATGATCACCGATCATGGCAAGGCGAACGATGAATTGGCGGCACTGGCGAAAAAGAATGACATCGAGGTGCCGGACACCACGACACTGGTGAAACAGGCCAAGGAAAAAATCCTTGAAGTGCGCGATGAATCCTTCGACGCGGCCTATGCCAACAATCAGGTCAAGGCGCATGAAGACACCATTGAGCTGTTCAAGAAAGAAGCCAACACAGTGACGGACGACAAAGTCAAAGGTGGAACCGAGCTGAAAGCGTTTGCGCAAAAAATGCTGCCGGCGCTGGAGAAGCATCTGGGCATGGCGAAAAAACTGCAGGCGGCTCATCCAAGCAAGTAACGCCAATTGTATGTAGGAGCGAGCTTGCTCGCGATGGACTCAAGAGCGACGCGTTTAATCAGTAATCACGCGTTATCGTTGACGACCATCGCGAGCAAGCTCGCTCCTACATTAACGATCCGTGGATGGGGCCTTTTTTGTGTGCTCGTTTCGATCTAGCCGCCGTCGGTATCGATATCCGCATCGGTGTCATCACTGGGCTTCGGCCGGTCCGGATTCGGCTTGAAACCGGGGCTGAATTCATTGTCGTTATCGGTATGGCGGTTCTTCTGGTCGACCGCCTGGTCGGCGCTTTCCGGTTTCGGGGTCTGCCCCTGGTGCTGCCCACCCGGTTCGATCGGCGTCTGCGGGTCAATCGCCGGATCATTACGGTTGACCGGTGCCCCCGTTTGATCCTGTTCCTGTGTCATCGCGTCGTCTTTCATAAGTACCTCGTTCGTCACTGCAAGTGCGGTTTAAACAGTCGGCCCTGTAGTTTCGAGGCGTTCCAGCCTGCAACGTTCAATCGGATGGAGCACCGCACCGGTGTACCGATGGATTTCGGTCAACGCCACCCCTTGTTTGCATGGGCACTGCCAGGCTCAAGGCCGCCTTCGCTCAACCAGCCTTGGCCTCAGATGCAGCCAATCGCAAAAACCTGTCAGGATCGAAAACTATTGCGTGCGGCAAATGTCACTGATTTGTGCCGATCAATATTTGGAGAATCGGCCACACTTTCCAAGGAGTCAAAGTCCCATGGCGGCACTGCAAACCAGCACACTCGATGCGATGAAAACGAACCGGACCCAACTACTGGGCGACTGGTCGAAAAACCTCGAAACCAAAGGCGCCTCCCGCAATCTCAAGGAACAGGACCTGAAACAGGAAACGTCGGATTTCCTGCACCTGGTCATTGCCGGCCTCGAACGGGGCAACGACCAGAACGTCGCATCCTCCGGCTGGGACGATATTCGCCAGTTTCTCGAAAAACTCTCCCATAGCCGTGCCCTCCTCGGCCAGGATTCGCACCAGACCGCCAGCTTCATCTTCGCCCTCAAGGGCCCGATGTTTGCGATGCTGCAAAACCATTACCAGGACAGTCCTGCGCTGCTGGCCGAGCAGCTCTGGGAGGTGTCCGAACTGCTCGACGCCCTGGGCATGCATACCATCCGCACCTTCCAGAAATCCCGCGAGGCGGTGATCAAGCGCCAGCAGGAAGAGCTGCTGGAATTGTCGACTCCGGTGGTGAAGCTCTGGGACGGCGTGCTGGCGCTGCCGATGATCGGCACCCTCGACTCGCAACGTACCCAGGTGGTGATGGAATCGCTGTTGCAGCGCATCGTCGATACCGGCTCGGAAATCGCCATCATCGACATCACCGGCGTGCCGACCGTCGACACCCTGGTGGCCCAACACCTGCTCAAGACCGTCACCGCGATTCGCCTGATGGGTGCCGATTGCATCATCAGTGGCGTACGGCCGCAGATCGCCCAGACCATCGTCCACCTGGGGCTGGACCTGCAAGGCGTGGTCACCAAGGCCAACCTGGCCGACGCCCTGAAACTGGCCCTGACCCGTTTGGGAATCACTGTCAGCAAGGCGGACTGAGCCGATGGAGCGCATTCCGATCTTGCAAATGGGCGACTTCCTGCTGGTGACCATCCAGGTCGACATGCATGACCAGTTGGCCCTGACCCTTCAGGACGATCTCTCCGAGCGCATCAGCCGGACCTCGGCCCGCGGCGTGCTGATCGATATCTCGGCGCTGGACATGGTCGACTCGTTCATCGGCCGAATGATCGGCACTATCTCCGGGCTGTCGAAAATCATGGACGCCCAGACCGTGCTGGTCGGCATGCAGCCGGCGGTGGCCATCACCCTGGTCGAGCTCGGCCTGACGCTGCCCGGCGTCAGCACGGCGCTGAACGTCGAGCGCGGGATGAAACTGCTGCAGGCGCGAGTACGCGAGCAATGACCGCGCGTAGCAGCGGCACTCACCCGATTCACATCGAGCAAGACGTGGTGCTGGCCCGGCAACTGGCGCGCAAGCTCGCCCAGGAGTGCGGCATGCGCCTGATCGACCTGACCAAACTGGTAACCGCTGTCAGCGAGCTGGCGCGCAACACCATGGTCTATGGCGGCGGTGGCGACATGGACTGGCAAATTCTCGACGAGAATGCACGCACCGGCTTGCGCCTGGTCTTCCGCGACGAAGGTCCGGGCATCCCCGACATCAAACTGGCAATGACCGATGGCTGGACTTCCGGCAGCGGCCTGGGGCTGGGCCTGACCGGCGCCAAGCGCCTGGTGGAAGAATTCGAACTGGAAACCACGCCCGGCAAAGGCACTCGCATAACGATCACACGATGGACGTGAACATGGGCGGGTCAATGACCCAAGTGTTGCCAATCGAAGACAGCAGCCAGATCGGCCACGCGCGACGCACCGCGCAGCAACTGGCGGAAAAACACGGTTTCGACGCCACCGATGCCGGCCGTGTGGCGCTGGTGACCACAGAGCTGGCCAGCAACATTCTCAAGCATGCCACCCGGGGCGAACTGCAACTGAGGGTCCTGCCGCGCGCTTCAGGTGCCGGGATCGAAATACTCGCCGTCGATCGCGCTCAGGGCTTCGATCTGCACGCGTGCCTGACCGACGGGTTCTCCACCGGCGGCACCCAGGGCATCGGTCTTGGGGCGGTGTCGCGCCAGGCCGAAGTGTTCGATGCCTATGCCGACGCCCGGGGCGCTGTGCTGCTGACGCGGTTGTATCCGCGCAGCGACAAGACACCGGATCGACGCTTCGGCATCAGCCAGCATGCGTTGCACCACGATCCAGCCTGTGGCGATGTCTGGCACCTGGCATTTGACGGCCCGCGCATCAGCGCCCTGGTGATCGACGGCCTCGGTCACGGCGAAGAAGCCGAGCGCGCCGCCCGCGCCGGCGAGCGCGTATTCGCCCTGTCGCCGTTCGCTTCGCCGCTGTTGCTGCTCGAGGACATCCACCACGCCATGATCGGCACCCGCGGCGGCGCCTTGGCCATTGCCCAGTTCGACGGCAACACCGATGCCCTGCGATTCGTCGGTATCGGCAACATCGGCGGCAGCCTGATCGCACCGGACAAATCCCGCGGCCTGGCCTCCCACCCCGGCATCGTCGGTGGCCAGTATCGGAAGGCCCAACCCTTTGACTATGCTCAGGTGAACGGTCAGCTTTTGA
Source organism: Pseudomonas silesiensis (assembly GCF_001661075.1). Lineage (NCBI taxonomy): Bacteria > Pseudomonadati > Pseudomonadota > Gammaproteobacteria > Pseudomonadales > Pseudomonadaceae > Pseudomonas > Pseudomonas silesiensis. The sequence continues at coordinate 2,685,007 of NZ_CP014870.1, read as the reverse complement.
TCCTGTACAGCGACGGCCTGCAGTCCCGATGGAACCTGCAGGATTACCCCGGCCTGGTGCACCGCCATCCGGCCGTGATTGCCGCCATCCTGCACCGCGACTTCTGCCGTGGACGGGACGATGTGACGGTGTTGGTCATTGCTCTGGAGGCAACCCATGGCTGAGATTCCGATGAGTCAGGTTGACGAACAAGCCGCCCTGATCGCGCAATTACAGGGTGAAGCCAATGCCTTGCGCGAGGAGCTGGATGAAACCAACCAGGGGGTGCTGGCGTTGTACGCCGAACTGGACACCCAGGCCGATCAGTTGCGCCAGGCCTCGGACCTCAAGAGCCGTTTCCTGTCGTACATGAGCCATGAGTTCCGCACGCCACTGGGCTCGATCCTGAGCATCACCGGTCTGCTGAGCGACGAACTCGACGGCCCCCTGAGCCCCGAGCAACACAAGCAAGTGGCCTTCGTCAGCGTCGCTGCCCGCGAGCTGAGCGACATGGTCGACGACTTGCTGGACCTGGCCAAGATCGAAGCCGGGCGCATCACCATTTCCCCGGCCTGGTTCGACATGTTCGACCTGTTCGCCGCCCTGCGCGGCATGTTCCGGCCCATTGTCGACGCCAGTGCGGTGGACCTGATTTTCGAAGAGCCGGTGGGCTTGCCAAGGCTCTACACCGATGACAAGAAGCTCGGGCAAATCCTGCGCAACTTCATTGCCAATTCATTGAAGTTCACCACCCGCGGCGAAGTCCGCGTCTCGGCCCGGCTGGAAGGCAGCGACCGCGTGCGCTTTGCCGTCAGCGACACCGGAATAGGTATCGCCCCGGCGCTACATGGCGCATTGTTCGAAGACTTCTCTCAGGTCGACTCACCCTTGCAGAAACGCCTTCGCGGAACCGGACTTGGACTGTCTCTGTGCAAACGCTTCGCAGCGTTGCTCGGTGGCGAAGTCGGGGTTCAGAGTACGCCGGGCAAGGGCTCGACCTTTTTCGTGATCATCCCGCTGGCCATCGCCATGGAGCCCGCCGATGAAACGTGACATTCGCCTGTTGATCGTCGACGACAACGTAGCGACCCGCTACGCCCTGCGACGGCGCCTGGAAAGCCACGGCTATGAAGTGCTGGAAGCCGGCACCGGCGGCGAAGGCCTGGAGCTGATCGACAGCGTCAACATCGACGCCTTGATCCTCGACGTCAATCTGCCGGACATGAGCGGTTTCGACATCGTGCGCAAACTGCGCGCCGAGGCGGTGACCGCCCTGCTGCCGGTGATTCACGTGTCGGCGGCCTCGATCCAGACCGGCGACATCATCACTGGCCTGAACGCCGGTGCCGATGCCTACCTGATTCACCCGGTGGACCCGGATGTGTTGCTGGCCACCCTGCGCACCTTGCTGCGCGTGCGGGAAACCGAAAATGCCCTGCGTGACAGCGAGGCGCGGTTCAGGGAAATTTTTGTCAACGTGTCGGCCCCCATCGCCGTGCTGGACGCCGAGCTGAAAATTCACGAATGCAACCATGCTTTCGCGCAGATGATCCAGGACAACCGCAATCCGGACGCCCTGCGCGAATGCTTTGCCGAAGACCAGGACGCGATCATCGACGAACTGCGCCTGCGCCTGGCCTATGGCGAGCGCTGGAAAGGCACCCTGACCATGCGGGTCCAGGGCAAAGTGCGCGATACCGAGTGGCAGATTTCGCCCTACCGCACGCCGGAACTGAGCCTGGTGTTCGTCGAGGATGTCACCGAACACCGGCACCGCGAACGCTCGCACCTGGCCCGGCTGGACGACGCCACCACCCAATTGGCCAAGGAAGTCGCCGAACGCGCACGCACCGAAGCCCAGCTGCTGCAAGTGCAGAAGATGGATGCGTTGGGCAAGCTGACTGGCGGCATCGCCCATGACTTCAACAACTTGCTCACCGGCATCATCACCAGCCTGGAGCTGATCCAGAAGCGGGTCGCCGCCTCGCGCACCGACAAGGTTCAGTTCTACGCCGAAGCGGCCTTGAATTCGGCCATGAGCGCCGCGTCCCTGACTCATCGCCTGCTCGCGTTCGCGCGCCAGCAACCCCTCGACACCCGCCCCGTGGACATCAACGAGCACGTGCGTTCGCTCGAGGAACTGTTGGTGCGTACCATCGGCGAGCGCATCGCCCTGAAACTGGAATTGACCACCAAGCCCGCGATCGCCCTGGTCGACCCGATCCAGCTCGAAAGCGCCGTGCTCAACCTGGTGATCAACGCCCGCGATGCGTTGCCCCAGGGCGGCAATGTATGGATCAGCACCTATGCCGCCTATTCTCACGGCGATCCCAATCTGGCCGATGGTGCGTATGTGGCCCTGGCGGTACGCGATGACGGCACCGGTATCGATCACAGTGTGATCGGCAAGGTGTTCGATCCGTTCTTCACCACCAAGCCGCTGGGTCAGGGCACCGGCCTCGGGTTGTCGACCATCTACGGTTTCGCCCGGCAATCGGGCGGCGACGCGCACATCCGCAGCGTGGCCCGGCGCGGCACCGAAGTCACCATCATGTTGCCCGCCAGTGCCGACCTCCTGGCCAGCGAAAACCAGCCGTCCAGCGTGGATCCGCAGGGTTGCGGTGAACATGTGCTGATTGTCGAGGACATGCCATCGGTGCGGATGTTCGTCGCCGAAGTGCTGGTGGATGCCGGCTACCGCTGCACGCAAGTGGGCGACATCGAAGGCGCTCTGGAGCGGTTGCAGAACGACGAGTCCATCGATCTGCTGCTGACCGACGTCGGCCTGCCGCGCATGAGCGGTCGCGAACTGGCCGATGTGGCGCGGGGCTGGCGGGACAAGTTGCCGATCCTGTTCATGACCGGTTACGCCGAAACCGCGATCAACCGCCAGGTGTTTCTGGGGGATGGCATGGAGATGCTGGTCAAGCCGTTCCAGATCAATGAATTGCTGGACAAGGTTAGGCGCACTTTGGACGGCGCCCGATAGATCGCCTTCGCGAGCAAGCTCGCTCCCACAGTGGACCAGTTGCTCACATCATTTGTGTACGACTCAGATCCCTGTGGGAGCGAGCTTGCTCGCGATGGCGTCAGCAGAAACACCCCCCATTCAAGCCATACCAAGGGTCCTGGCCAGAAACGGTGCCGTTTTGCTCTTCCTGCTTTTAGCCACTTTCTGCGGCGTCCCCGCCACCACGATCTTCCCGCCCTGATCCCCCGCCCCCGGGCCGATATCGATCACCCAGTCGCTCTGCGCCACCACGCGCATTTCATGTTCGACGACGATCACCGTATGCCCCGCCGCCACCAGCGTATTCAACTGTTCGAGCAAGCGATCGACATCCCGTGGATGCAAGCCGGTAGTCGGCTCATCGAGTACATACAAGGTCGCCCCACGCTGGTTGCGTTGCAGTTCGGTGGCCAGTTTGATCCGCTGGGCCTCGCCACCCGACAATTCGGTCGCCGGCTGGCCGAGACGCAGATAGCCCAGGCCGATATCGCGCAGGACCTCCAGCGAGCGGCGGATCCCCGGCTGCCCGGCGAACACCTCGACCGCTTCGTCCACCGTCAACTGCAACACTTGGGCGATATTCAAACCCTGCCAAGTGATCGACAGGGTCTCGGGGTTGTAGCGCGCACCGTGGCAGGTCGGGCACGGGGCGTAGACGCTGGGCATGAACAGCAATTCGACGCTGACAAAGCCTTCGCCTTCGCAGGTCGCACACCGTCCCTTGGCCACGTTGAAAGAAAACTGGCCGGCGTCATAGCCGTTGTCCCGGGCTTGGGGCGTGGCGGCGTAGAGCTTGCGCACGTTGTCGAACAGCCCGGTGTAGGTCGCCAGGTTCGAACGGGGTGTGCGGCCGATGGGTTTCTGATCGACCTGCACCAGACGCTTGATCGACGCCAGGCCACTGGTGACCTGGCCGCCGCTGACCTGTGGCGCATCGTCCTCCAGGCTCAACTCTTCAGCCTCGCTGTCACTGGCGGCGCGCCCCAGATGTGCGCCCACCAGTTCCAGCAGCGCCTGACTGACCAGGCTCGATTTGCCGGACCCCGATACACCGGTCACCGCCGTGAAACAGCCCAGCGGAAACTCGACGCCGAGGTTGTTCAGGTTATTGCGGGTGATGCCTTCCAGCCGCAGCCAGTCGGTCGCCTGGCGGCCAACCCGGGGCTGGGCGACCTGCTCGGCGAACAGGTAGGCGCGAGTCTGGGAGTGAGTGACGTCGGCCAACCCTGGCGGCGGTCCGCTGTAGAGGATCCGGCCGCCATGCTCGCCCGCTTCCGGGCCAACGTCGATCAGCCAGTCGGCACGGCGCATGGTTTCCAGGTCATGCTCGACCACGAACAAGGTATTGCCGGCGGCCTTAAGCCGTTGCAGGGATTCGAACAGTGCCTCGCCATCCGCCGGGTGCAGACCGGCCGACGGCTCGTCCAGCACGTAGATCACGCCGAACAACTGCGAACCCAATTGCGTCGCCAGGCGCAGACGCTGCAACTCGCCGGAGGACAAGGTCGGCGTGCTGCGTTCCAGGGCGAGGTAACCGAGGCCCAGGTCGGTCAAGGTGCTGACCCGCTCCAGCAAGTCCTGGGCGATCCGTTGCGCGGCCAGGCGTTTTTCCACCGACAGGTTGGGCGTGTGGCGCACGTCCGGCGCGTTGGCGTGACCGCTGGCGCCATGGGCCACTCGCTGCTCACGGGCTTCGCGGGTCTGCAGATGCGTCAACACCTCGCCCGCTTCATCGGCCAGTTCGAGGTAACTGTGAGCCGCCACCGGCTTCAAGACTTCAGCCACTTGCAGCAACGGCATCTGCGACAGCTCGCCGATGTCGTAACCGGCGAAGGTCACCGACAACGCTTCTTGCTTGAGCCGTTTGCCGTCACACACCGGGCAAGGACTGCCGAGCATGTAGCGTGAAACGCGCTTCTTCATCAGTGCACTCTGGGAATGGGTAAAGGTGTGCAGGATGTAGCGCCGGGCGCCGGTAAACGTGCCCTGGTAACTGGGTTCCATTTTGCGTTTGAGCGCAACTTTCGTTTCTGCCGGAGTCAGCCCGGCATACACCGGCACGGTCGGTGTTTCTTCGGTGAACAGAATCCAGTCGCGCTGTTTTTTCGGCAGATCGCGCCAGGGTATATCGACGTCGTAGCCCAGGGTCACCAGGATGTCCCGCAGGTTCTGCCCCTGCCAGGCCATGGGCCAGGAGGCGACGGCGCGCTGGCGGATGGTCAGGCTCGGGTCCGGGACCATCAAGGCTTCGGTGACTTCATAGACCCGGCCCAGTCCATGACATTCGGCGCACGCCCCCTGCGGCGTGTTGGGCGAGAAGTCTTCGGCGTACAGCATCGGCTGTCCCGGCGGATAGCTGCCGGCCCGGGAATACAGCATGCGGATCAGGCTCGACAACGTGGTCACGCTGCCCACCGACGACCGCGTGCTCGGCGTGCCCCGCTGTTGCTGCAACGCCACGGCGGGCGGCAAGCCGTCGATCGAGTCGACGTCCGGCACCCCGACCTGATCGATCAGGCGCCGCGCATAAGGCGCCACGGATTCGAAATAGCGGCGTTGCGCTTCGGCGTAGAGGGTCGAGAACGCCAGCGAAGACTTGCCCGATCCGGAGACCCCGGTGAATACCACCAGGGCATCCCGGGGAATATCGACATCGACGTTCTTGAGGTTGTGTTCCCGGGCGCCGCGCACCCTGACCATGCCGGAGGGAGGGTTGGAGGTGCGCTTGTCAGTCATGGGGCAGCCTTTGTTCAGCCATTGAGCACCGCGCGGACCATTTGGGTGAGCGCCTCGGGACCATAAGGTTTGCTCAGCAGATGCGTATCGGGGCTGAGCTGGTGATTGCGCGAAATAATGTCACGGGTGTGGCCGGAGGTGAACAGGATCGGCACCGGCGGCGTCTGCACCTTGGCCCAGGCGGCCAGGTCCGAACTCTTGATCAGGCCCGGCATGACCACATCGGTGAAAATCAGGTCCACCGCCACGCCTTCCAGCAACATCTGCATGGCCATGTCGCCGTTCCCGGCGGTCAAGACTTGATAGCCTTCTTCGCGCAGCAACTCGACCGCCGCGCTGCGCACCGCCTCGTTATCCTCGACCACCAGCACGGTTTCGTTGCCGCCTGGCTGTTGCGGATCATGCGGGGGCGATTCACTGGGCAGCGGACGCAGGCTGCGGGGGAAATACAGCTGCACCCGGGTGCCCTGTCCCGGGACACTGGACATCTCGATATGCCCGCCGCTTTGCTTGACGAACCCGAACACCATGCTCAGGCCCAGCCCCGTGCCCTGGCCATCGGCCTTGGTGGTGAAAAACGGTTCGAACGCGTGCCCGAGCACGTCGGGGGACATGCCGACGCCGCTGTCCGCCACCGCAACGCAGACGAAATCGCCGGGCACAATGCCCTTGCCCGCACAGAACCGCGCATCGAGTGCAACATTGCTCGCACTGAACTCGATCGTGCCTTCGCCCTGCATGGCGTCACGGGCATTGATCGCCAGGTTGAGGATGGCGTTTTCCAGTTGATTGCGATCCACATGCAGATGCCAGGCATCTGCAGGTGCCGCCACACTGATCTGGATGGTTTCCCCCAGGGCCCGCTGCAACAGCTCAGCCAGGCCGTCGAAAATTTGTCGGGGGTCGCAGACTGCCGGCGACAAGGGCTGACGGCGGGCGAACGCCAGCAGTTGCGAGGACAGCTTGGCGCCGCGCTCGACCGCGGCAATCGAGGCGCTGACCCGGCGCTGCACATTGGCGTTGTCCGGTTCATGCCGCGCCAGCAGATGCAGGTTGCCGGCGATCACCTGCAACAGGTTGTTGAAGTCATGGGCCACGCCGCCGGTGAGGCCGCCGATGGCTTCGAGTTTCTGTGATTGGCGCAGTTGCTCTTCAGCCGTCAGCCGTGCTTCCACTTCATCGGCGACACGCTGCTCCAGGTTGCGGGTGAACCTGAGCAACGACTCCTCGGCCGTCTTGCGTTCGTGGATGTCGATCAACACCCCCGGGAAGCGGAACGGTTCGCCCTGTTCGTTGAACTCGCAGCAACCGCTCGCCTGCGCCCACAGATAATTGCCATCGGCACGCAGGACCCGGTATTCGGCGTTGAAGGGTTCGCCGGTTTCCACCGATCGGTTGACCTGTTCCTGAACCCAACTGCGGTCGTCCGGATGGATCCGTGCCTGGGCGATGTCCGTTGGCAGGTCGGCCAGATCCTGTTCGGCCGGGTAGGAAAAGGTGCGGGCAAAGCGTTCGTCACCAGACAGCACATTGCCCTTGATGTCCCAGACGAACGAGCCGAGCAAGGCGCCGGCATTGAGCGCCAGGCGCACCCGTTCATTATCGGCGCGATAGGCGTCTTCGGCGGCCCGGCGGCGACGTTCGGAAATCACGTGATCCGTGGTCTCGACCACCATCGCCATGACCCCGGCCGGTTTGCCGTCATCATTGGCCACCGGGCTGTAATACAGGTCCAGCCAGACGTCTTCGGGAATCCCGTCCCGCAGCAGCACCAGCTCTTTATTACGGTAGGACAGCGTGCCGCCCGCCAGGCAGGTGTCGACCACGTGTCGGTTGAACTCGGCCACTTCCGGCCAGCCCAGCTCCACCGGGGAACCCAACAGGTAAGGATGGCGGCCACCGGCGAATTTCGAGTACGCATCGTTATAGATCATGTAGCCGGGACGGCCCCAGAGCATCACCATCGGCAGCGGTGAAGCGAGCATCAACTGCACCGCACTGCACAGGCTTGCGGGCCAGGCGTCCATTTTCCCAAGCTCGGTCAGGCTCCAGTCGAACGCACGAATGCGCCCGGCCATTTCACCGCTCCAGCCGGCACATCCGTGGCTATCGTCTAGAAACTGCATCGGCTGACTCTTTTGTCCCTGAATGGCACCTGTTTGCTTCGAGCACTGGGGAGGCCAATGGTTCACTGAAGTAACACTGATTCATCCCGTCCTGGTACACCCACGACTCACTGACTCACCCCTGTAGGAGCGAGCTCGTTCGCGATGGACGTAAGGGCACCGCGTTTATACAGGCAGGACTCGTCATCGTTGACGCCCATCGTCGGAACGCCGCCGGAGCAAGCTCGCTCCTACAGGACCTCGATCAAATGCTTGAGCGGGTGGTAGCCGGTTTTCAAGGTGGCGGCGACGTCGAGAATCGCCTTCTCGATGCCGTTCAAATGCATGCAGGTCAGCTCGATGGCCGCGCTCTGGTTGCCGGCTTCTATGTATTCGATCAGGCGCAGGTGTTCATCGTCGCGGCAGGCCTGGTGGCTGTCGTCATCCAGTGCGGCGGCGTAGAGCGAGGCACGGGAAATCAGTTTGCGGAACCAGTCCAGCAACACCGGGTTGTTCAGGCTTTGCGCGAGCTTGATGTGGAACTCGCCGAGCAGATGAATCAGCCGTTCATGGTCGCCGCTCTGGTGCGCCTGGTCCTCGAGCAACAAATGATCGCGCAGGTCCCGGGTCACTGCGGTGTCGCGTCGACGGCACAGCTCGCTGACGATGCCGATCTCGATCAGGCGCCGGGTTTCGAACAACGAACGGATTTCCTCGTCACTGGGCAATGACACCGACGCCCCCTTGTTGGGTTCGGTGGTCACCAGTCCATCGGCTTCCAGTTGCTTGAGCGCGGCACGAACCGACGTCCGGCTGACATTGAAAAGTTCGGCCAGCGACGCCTCGCCCAGCTTCATCCCCGGACGCAACGAACGCTTGCTGATCGCCTCGTAAACCCCTTGGTAGACGCGGTCGACCGTGGTCTCCAGTTTTTTCTCTGTCATCAGAACACTCCCTTTGCATGAAACAACCGGCCCCTGGCGAAGAGCAGCCATTGAAAAAGGGGGTTGCACGAGCAGATTAATCCGGTTATTTGTAGATTGCATCCAGATATTGCATACAATAATTAGAGGAATGCACCATTATGGGTCATCCAGTAGCAATTGAAGTGCGTAACGTCTCCAAACGGTATTCCGACGATCCCGGGCTGGCTCCAGCCCTCGACAACGTGTCGGTGGACATCGCCGACAACGAGTTCTTCACCCTGCTCGGTCCTTCCGGCTGTGGCAAGACTACCCTGCTGCGCACTATCGCCGGCTTCGAGCATGTCAGCGCGGGGGAGATCCGTCTCGCCGGCGAGCCGGTCAACGACCTGCCGCCATTCAAGCGTCGGGTCAACACGGTGTTCCAGAGCTACGCGCTGTTTCCGCACATGAGTGTCGCGCAGAATATCGCCTTCGGCCTCGAGATGCAGGGTCTTGATCGCGAGCAGATTGCGCAACGTGTCGACGAGATGCTGGCGCTGGTGCAAATGCAACACCTGGCCAAGCGCAAACCGGCCGAGTTGTCCGGTGGTCAACAGCAACGTGTGGCGCTGGCCCGGGCTTTGGCGCCAAAACCCAGGGTGTTGCTGCTCGACGAACCGCTGTCGGCCCTCGACCTCAAGCTGCGCAAGGAAATGCAGGTCGAACTCAAGCGCGTGCAAAAGGAAGCCGGGATCACCTTCATTTTCGTCACCCACGATCAGGAAGAAGCCCTGACCCTGTCCGATCGCATTGCCGTGATGTCCGCCGGCAAGATCCTGCAGATCGGTACGCCCAATGAAATCTACGAACGCCCGCAGCATCGGTTCGTCGCTCAGTTCATCGGCGACATCAATTTCCTGCCTGGCCATATCAAGCGCGGCCAGCACGATGAAAACCTGTTCGTGCCCAGCGGCATGCCAGTGGAAATCCCCTGCCCGGCCCCGGGTTTCGACGGGACCAAGGTGCAACTGGCGTTTCGTCCGGAACGTTCACAACTGGTCGACGTGGCGCAACCGCACCACCTGCGCGGCGTGATCGAGGCGGTGCTGTACGTCGGCACCGCCACCCTGTATCAGTGCCGCCTGAACAACGACATCAAGGTCATGCTGCGCGAGAACAACGAAGGCCTCAACCGCGGCCGGGTGGTCGGCGATCGCGTCGCGGTCAACCTGCCGCCCCACGCCTGCCTGTTGATGGAGGCCTGAGATGAGCGTCAGCAGCACTTCTCCCGCCCTCAACCGCGCGCTGTTGCTCAGCCCGGTGGTTTTGACCCTGCTGGCCCTGATTGCCATTCCGCTGGGCATCATGGGCTACATCAGCCTGCTGCCGCGCAACGTCTATGGCGGTGTCGACTGGCAGGCCGACTGGCAATTGCACAGCTACGTGCAACTGTTTTTCCAGGAAGGTTTCGACGGTGAACTGGAGCTGAACTGGGTGTATGCCCAGGCGCTGTTGCGCTCGGTGTTCCAGGCCGGCGGCACCACGGTGTTGTGCTTCCTGTTCGGCTTCCCGGTGGCCCTGTGGATGTCGAGCCTGACCCCGCGTCGGCGCAACCTCATGGTGTTGCTGATCACCATCCCGTTCTGGACCAACCTGCTGATCCGCAACTACGCCTGGCTGATCATCCTGCGCGAGCATGGCTGGGTCGCCCAGAGTCTCAATGCGCTGTTCCCTCAAGCCGGTGGCATCACCCTGCTCTACAACGACTTCGCGGTCAGCGTCGGGCTGGTCTACAGCTTTTTGCCGTTCATGATTTTGCCGATCTACTCGACCCTGGAAAAACTCGACTGGCGCCTGGTGGAAGCCGCCTACGACCTGGGCGCCAATCGCTGGCATGCACTGAAGCGGATCATCCTGCCGCTGTCGATGCCCGGGGTAATTGCTGGCGCGCTGCTGGTGTTCGTGCCGAGTCTTGGCGCCTTCATCACCCCGGCGATTCTCGGCGGCGGCAAGACCCTGATGATCGGCAACCTGATCCAGCAGCAGTTCGGCACCGCGCGCAACTGGCCGCTGGGCAGTTCGCTGTCGTTCCTGCTGCTGGGGATTCTGCTGCTGTCGCTGGTGTTGTACGCCCTCTATAGCCGCAGCGCCGCCAAAACACTTCGCCGGGGAGCCACCGCATGATCGCCCTGCACTTGAAAAAACTGCCCCTGACCCGGGAAGTCAGCCTGCTGATCCTGGCCTATCTGTACCTGCCGATCCTGGTGTTGATTGCCTATAGCTTCAACGCCAACCGCTCGGCGACGGTGTGGACCGAGTTCTCGTTCGCCTGGTACGGGCGGATTCTGGCAAACCCGTCGATCCAGACCGCAGCGCTGAACTCGATCATCGTCGCCAGCATCGCCACGGTCTGCGCCACGACCATTGCCTTGCTGGCGGCGTTGGCCACCTACCGGCCGTTCTACGGACAGAAAATGGTCGAGGGCGGCATCAACCTGCCCCTGATCCTGCCGGAGATCGTCACCGCCGTGGCGACCCTGCTGCTGTTCATGGCGCTGGGGATCAAGCTGGGTTTGCTGACGGTGATCGTCGCGCACATCGGCTTCTGCATTCCCTTCGCCTACCTGCCGATTCGCGCACGACTGAACGACCTGGACAAGAGTCTGCTGGAGGCCGCGAACGATCTGTACGCCAATCCGTGGCAGGTGTTTCGCCGGGTGACCTTGCCGCTGCTGTGGCCGGCGGTGCTGTCGGGTTCGGTGCTGGCGTTCGTGGTCAGTCTCGATGATTTCATCATGACCTTCTTCGTCGCCGGCCCGGGTTCCACGACCTTGCCGGTGTACATCTTCTCGGCGATCAAGGCCGGTGTGACCCCGGAGATCAACGCGATCTCGACCCTGATGCTGGTGATTTCCATCGTGCTGGTGGTGCTGGCCTTCTGGCTGGGACAGCGCGGCAAACAACAATAAGCCTGGAGCCTGCAGTCATGAAAAGAAAGCCGATGAAAACAAAAAGCATGCGTTTCGCTGTCGCCGGTCTTGCCCTGAGTTGCTTTACCGCGTTCAACGCACAGGCCGCCGAGCCCAAGCAATTGTTCTTCTACAACTGGACCGACTACTACCCGGTCGAATTGCTGGCCAAGTTCGAAAAGGAGACCGGGATCAAGGTCACCATGGATGGCTACGACAGCAACGAAACCCTGCTGGCCAAGTTGCAGGCCGGCGGCGCGGCGTATGACGTGATCGTGCCGTCGCAGTCGATCATGCAAACCCTGATCAAGCAGGACTTGCTGCTGGCGTTCGACGCCTCGAGCCTGCCCAATTTCCAGTACGTCAAACCACCGTTCCGCAACCCGAGCTTCGACCCCGGCCGCAAGTACTCGGCGCCGTACCTGTGGGGCACCACCGGGTTTTCCTATGACAGCGCGCGGGTGCCCGGTGGCAAGCTGGACGACTCGTGGAAAGAGTTCTTCGAACCGCGCAAGGAACTGCAAGGCCAACTAGCCGCCCTCGACACCTCGAGCAGTGTGATCAACGCCGCCAGCCATTACCTGAACGTCGATGAATGCAGCGAAAACCCGCAGGACGCCAAGCGCATCCTGGAGCTGCTGCAAAAACAGAAACCCTTCCTGAAGATGTACAGCTCCGACAACACCGTCGACCGCATGGCCTCCGGTGAAGTGATCATGATGCAGAACTGGAACGGCTCCACGGCCCGGGCCACGTTGCAGAAGAGCACGATCAAGTACGTGTATCCCCGTGAAGGCCTGGCGATGTTCCAGGATAACTTCGCCGTGCCCAAAAGCGCACCGCACCCTGGCAACGCCAAGGTCTTCATCGACTGGATGATGAAACCGGAAAACGCCGCCGCCGTGTCCAATGCCATCGCCTACGCCAACGGCATCCAGAGCGACACCTTGATCGACGCCAAATGGCGGGTGATGGACGCCATCAACATGCCGGATGAATTCGCCTCGCGCCTGCGCCCGGAGAAAGAGTGCAGCAACAAGGCGCGGGAGCTGCAGGACCGGATTTGGGCGAAGCTCAAGGGTTAAGTGCCTGGCTCGAGACCGTGGCGCGTCCATCGCGGGCAAGCCCGGCTCCCACAGGATTTTGTGTTGAAACAAAAATGGTGTGCCAACTCAAAACCCGGTGGGTGGGTTAACGGCCTGGCTTGAAACTGAGTCGCGGCCATCGCGGGCAAGCCCGCTCCCACAGGGTTTTGTGTTGGAACAAAAATGGAGTGCCAACCCAGATCCCTGTGTGAGCGGGCTTGCCCGCGATGAGGCCCGCCTGAACAACATAAAACTGAGGTATGAAATGACCCAACCCCGCTGGCTACGCAACGTGCACCCCTACGGCGCCCCCGCCGAAGACCTGCTTCTGGAAAACGGCCAGTTCAAAGCCCGGCGCCCGGCCACCAATGCACCGCTGACCGCCACCGACATCGACGGCCAACACCAGCTCCTCACCCCCGCCCTGGTGGAAAGCCACGTCCACCTCGACAAAACCCTCTGGGGCCAACCCTGGCGCCCGAACAGCGCCGGCCCGACCCTCAAGGACTACATCGCCAACGAACGCCGTGTACTGCGGGAAATCGACGCCCCCATCGCCCAACGAGCCGGCGCCCTGCTGGAAAACTGCATTGCCCGCGGTTCGCTGACCCTGCGCTGCCACGTCGATATCGACCCCGACTTCGGCCTGCGCCATGTCGAAGCCATGCAGCAACTGCGCGACAACTACCGCGACCTGATCGACCTGCAACTGGTGGTGTTCCCGCAAACCGGCCTGATCTCCCGCCCGGGCACCGCCGAACTGATGCGTGAAGCCATGGCCCTGGGCGTGGAGAACGTCGGTGGCCTCGACCCCTGCGGCATCGACAACGACCCGATCGCCCAACTCGATTTCGTCTTCAAGCTGGCCAGCGAGTTCGATCGCGGTGTGGACATTCACCTGCATGACAAAGGCGAACTGGGCCTGTGGCAGATCGCGCTGATCGCCGACTACACCGAGCGTTTCGCGCGTCAGGGTCGGGTGATGATCAGCCATGCGTATTGCCTGGGGATGTTGCCCTGGGGTCAGGTCAAACCCTTGGCGGAGCGGCTGGCGGTGCTGGACATTTCGCTGATGAGTTCGGCCCCCGCCGACTGCGCGGTGCCACCCTTCCTCGCCCTGCGCGAAGCAGGGGTCAATGTCTGCCTGGGTTCGGACGGCATTCGCGACGCCTGGTCGCCCATGGGCAACGGCGACATGCTGGAACGGGCGATGCTGCTGGCGTTTCGTTTCGACTTGAACAAGGACGAGGAACTGGCGGCGGCATTCGAAGCGGCCACGGTCAATGGCGCTCGGGCGTTGGGCTGCAAGGGTTATGGGCTGGAGATCGGCCAGGCGGCGGACTTCCTGCTGATGCCGGTGCAGACCTTGGGCGAGGCCGTGGTCTCGCGACCGGTGCGCCAGGTGTATCGGGCAGGCAGGCTGATCGCCGCCAATGGGGCTTTATTGGACAGTCGCCTGTGAAGCGCATCGGCCTGAAAGCGAGCTGTGTCGTCGGCTTCGATGGCCAGCGACATGTACTGTGGCGCGACGGCGAAGTGGTGTTTGAAGGCTCGCGCATCCTGTTTGTCGGGCGTGATTATCCGGGGCCGGTGGATCAGTGGATTGATTACGGCAATGCCTTGATCGGGCCCGGCTTCATCGATCTCGATGCGCTCGGGGACCTGGACTCCACGGTGCTGACACTCGACAACGGCGATGAGCGGGCCATGGGCCGGATGTGGTCCGAGGACTACCTGGCGGCCGGTCCGCGGGAGAGCTACACGGCGGATGAAGAGGTTTTCAAATACCGCTACGCCTTCACGCAGCTGATCCGCAACGGCATCACTACCGCCATGCCGATTACCTCGATGTATTACCGCGAGTGGGCCGAGACCTACGACGAATTTGCCGCGGTGGCCGGTATCGCCGGTGAACTCGGGCTGCGCACATACCTCGGTCCCTGCTATATGAGCGGCATGGGTTACTGGCGCGCCGATGGCAGTCTCGGGCATCACTGGGACGAGGCTCGGGGGATGGCCGGACTTGAGGCCGCCGCACGGTTCTTTTATGACTTCGACGGCGCACAGGGAGGCCTGATTCGCGGCGCGCTGCTGCCGGATCGCATCCAGACCTGCACCCCGGCGCTGCTGCAACGCACTGCCGCGCTGAGCCGGGAACTCAATGCACCGATGCGCCTGCATTGCTGCCAGGGGCTCGGCGAGGTGGCGATGGTCGAGCAACTGCGCGGCGTCTCGCCTCTGGCTTGGCTGCAGCAACTGGATCTGTTGACCCCGCGCAGCCTGCTGCCCCACGGCCTCTACACCCAGGGCGACGACGACCTGCAGCGGGTGGTGGATGGCGGCGCGAGCCTGGTGCATTGCCCTGTGGTGTTTGCCCGGGATGGCGAGGCGCTGAATTCCTTCGGGCGCTATCGGGCCAAGGGTATCAATTTCGCGCTGGGCACCGACACCTGGCCGGCGGACCTGCTGGAGAACATACGCCAGGGCCTGAACATCGCCCGCCTGATGGAGGGCGGCAACTCGCTGACCGGCACGCTGGACCTGTACAACGCCGCGACCCTCGGCGGTGCCAAGGCCTTGGGCCGCGACGATCTCGGGCGGCTGGCACCGGGCGCCAAGGCCGATATCACGGTGTTCAGCCTGCGCGGCCTGCACCTGGGACCGCTGTTCGATCCGCTGAAAAACCTGGTGCTCGCGGGGCGCGGTGACGACTGCA
The DNA here is from genome assembly GCF_001661075.1 of Pseudomonas silesiensis. Taxonomy (NCBI): domain Bacteria; kingdom Pseudomonadati; phylum Pseudomonadota; class Gammaproteobacteria; order Pseudomonadales; family Pseudomonadaceae; genus Pseudomonas; species Pseudomonas silesiensis. The sequence goes on along the minus strand of NZ_CP014870.1, from coordinate 2,669,502 downwards.
TCGCCAGCTACATCGACGGCCGCTGCGTCATGCAGGACGGCCAGGTGCAAGGGGTCGACTACCCCGCGCTGCAACGCCAGGCGCAACGCCAATTCGAAAAACTGATGCGCAGCCACAGTGAAAGGGCTTTTGCCCAACCGGACTGGAAAAGCCTGTTCCAGCCGGCCATCCCGTTTGCCGACGACTACAGCGCACAGGTGCCGTTGAGCACCATCGATCCACTTCCCTAGAGATTGCTGCCCATGCAAAGCTTCGACTTCAGCACATTGAGTGCGCGGGACAAATACAAGATCCTGATCGGCAGCGTGGTGCCACGGCCGATTGCCCTGGTCACCACCATCGACGGCGAAGGCCGGATCAACGCCGCGCCGTTCAGTTTCTTCAATGCCCTCTCCGCCGACCCGCCGATCCTCGCGCTGGGCGTGGAAAACTACGGCGACCAGAGCCCCAAGGACACCACCCGCAACATCCAGCTCAATCAGGAATTCACCGTGAACATCGTCAGCGATGCCCTGGTGGAAGCCATGAACGTCTGCGCCGTGCCCTTCGCCCCGGGTTTCGACGAACTGACGGCCGCGGGCCTTACCGCTATCCCGGGCACCACGGTCAAATGCCCGAGGATCGGCGAAGCACCCGTGGCGCTGGAATGCCGCAGGATGATGGCGCTGTCCATCGGGCAGTCGCGGGAGATCATCTTTGGCGAAGTGCTGATGGCCCATGTGCGGGATGAATTGATCGATCCGAAAACCTTGTACATCGACCAGTTGGGGCTCGATGCGATTGGCCGGATGGGTGGGCATGGGTATGCACGCACCCGGGATTATTTCGATTTGCCTACCCGGTCGTTGCAGGCATGGACGGATGCGCCGGGAGGTGGGCAGCGGTTCTGGCCTGAGGGCAGATAAGAAGCTTCGGACGTACCTTGTAGGAGCGAGCTTGCTCCGGGCGGCGTTCCGACGATGGTCGTTAACGATAACGCGGGGTTGCAGGATAAACGCGGCGCTCTTGAGTCCTTCGCGAGCAAGCTCGCTCCTACAGGGGATGTGCGGGATCAACGGAAATCCCGGCTGCGCACGCTGATGCCGTCGAGCAACGGGCTCAGGTCGCTCAAGCGTCCGGCAATCAGGTGGCGCACCTCGCCTTCCTTTTCCCAGCGCCCGTCGACCTTGAGCAACTGCGAGCCGACCAGCACCTGTCGCTGCCGGTCGGCCAGGTCGCGCCAGACCACCACATTGACGTTGCCGAACTCGTCTTCCAGGGTGACGAAGGTCACGCCACTGGCGGTGCCCGGGCGTTGTCGGCCGGTTACCAGTCCGGCGACGCTGACCGGTCGGCCGTGCTCGACATCCATGAGCTCTTTCGAACTGCGACAACGCCGGGCTTTCAATTCACCCCGCAGCAACGCCAGCGGATGCGGCCCGAGGGTGGTGCCGACACTGCTGTAATCGGCCAGCAGGTCCTCGCCCACGGTGGGTTTGGGCAACGACACCGCCTCTTCCTCCTGGCGCGGCAGCCCGGCAAACAAACCGAGCTGTTTCTGCACCCCCGCCACCTCCCAGCGCGCCCGATGCCGGTCGCCGGCCAGCCCGCGCAGCGCCCCGGCATCGGCCAGTTGTTCCTGGGCACGGGCATCGAGTCGCGCCCGTTCGCCAAGGTCGGCGATATCGATGAACACCCCCTTTGACCGTGCCGCTTCGATACGCCGGGCATCTTCCTCGCGAAACCCCTTGATCATCCGCAATCCCATGCGAATCGCCGGCTGCGCACCGGTGATCGGTTCCAGGCTGCAATCCCAGTCGCTGGCCCGCACGTCCACCGGGCGGATCTGCAAGTGGTGCCGGCGCGCGTCCTGCAGAATCTGATCCGGGCTGTAGAAACCCATGGGCCAACTGTTGATCAGCGCACAGGCGAAGGCCGCCGGTTCGTGGCATTTCAACCAGCAACTGGCGTAGGTCAGCAAGGCAAAACTGGCGGCATGGGACTCGGGGAAACCGTAGCTGCCAAAGCCTTTGATCTGTTCGAAGATCAGTGCCGCGAACTCGGGCGTATAGCCATTTTTCTTCATCCCGGCGGCCAGGCGATCCTTGTGCGGCTCCAGTCCGCCGTGGCGCTTCCAGGCGGCCATGGAACGGCGCAATTGATCGGCTTCGCCGGGGCTGTAGTCGGCGGCGACGATAGCGATCTGCATTACCTGTTCCTGGAACAGTGGCACGCCCAGGGTGCGTTTGAGCACGGCTTCCAGTTCCGGGGAGGGATAGGTCTCGGGCTCTTCCTTGTTTCGCCGCCGCAGATAAGGGTGAACCATGCCGCCCTGAATCGGCCCCGGCCGCACGATCGCTACCTCGATCACCAGGTCATAGAAGGTCCGGGGCTTGAGCCTCGGCAGCATCGACATCTGCGCCCGGGACTCGATCTGGAACACGCCGACGGTGTCCGCATGGCCGATCATGTCGTAGGTCTGCGAATCCTCGGCCGGGATCGTCGCCAGGCTCAGGTCAAGGTGGCGGTGCCGACGCAAAAGATCAAAGCAGCGGCGAATCGCGCTGAGCATGCCGAGGGCCAGAATGTCGACTTTGAGCAGCCCGACCGCGTCCAGGTCGTCCTTGTCCCACTGGATGATGGTGCGATCGGCCATGGCGGCGTTTTCCACCGGCACCAGGCTGTCCAGGGGCTGCTCGGAAATCACGAAGCCGCCGGGGTGCTGGGACAGGTGCCGGGGAAAGCCGATCAACTGCCCGGTCAGGCTCAGCACCCGGCGCAACACCGGGCTGTCGGGGTCGAAACCGCCTTCGCGCAGGCGCTCCACGGGAGGTGTGTCATCGCTCCAGTGACCGTAGCAATCGGCCAGGGCATTGACCTGGTCCGGCGGCAACCCCAAGGCCTTGGCCACGTCGCGCACCGCGCCGGCCGAGTGATAGGTGCTGACCACCGCGGTCAGCGCCGCGCGGGCTCGGCCATAGCGCCGGAACACGTACTGCAGGACTTCTTCACGCCGCTCGTGTTCGAAATCGACGTCGATGTCCGGTGGTTCGTTGCGCTCCCTGGAGAGAAAGCGTTCAAACAACAGCGTGGTGCGATCCGGATCGATTTCGGTGATCCCCAGGGCAAAGCACACCGCCGAGTTGGCGGCCGACCCACGGCCCTGGCAAAGAATCTTCTGCTCGCGGGCGAAACGCACAATGTCGTGAACCGTGAGGAAATAGCTTTCGTAACCCAGCTCGGCGATCAGCTGCAGTTCCTTGTCGATCTGCAGCAGCACCTTGGCCTGGCCTTGTGGCCAGCGCCACGCGATGCCCTGTTCCGTCAGCACCCGCAGCCAGGAGGTGGCCGTGTGCCCCTCGGGCACCAGCTCCCGAGGGTACTGATAACGCAACTGGCCGAGGTCGAACGTGCAGCGCCGGGCGATGTTCAGCGTTTCGTCGAGCAATGCTTGCGGATACAGATCGCCCAAGGCCTCGAGGCTGCGCAAATGGCGCTCGCCATTGGGGTGCAGGCGCAAGCCGGCCTCGGCCACCGGCAGGTGATGGCGGATCGCGGTCATGGTGTCCTGCAAGGCGCGCCGCCCGCGCGCGTGCATATGTACATCGCCGCTGGCCACAGCCGGGATGCCCAGCTCACTTGCCAGCGTCAGCAGCCGGTTCAGCCGGCGGCTATCGTCCTGACCGCGATGCAACTGGACCGCCAGCCACAGCCGTTCGGCGAAGGTCTGTTTCAGCCAGCGACCGGGCTCAACGTCATCGACCGCGTCCGGCACCCACAACACCAGCAGTCCCGGCAGCGGTTCGCTGAAGTCTTCCCGCAGCACCCGATACTGGCCTTTTTGCGTGCGGCGTCGGGCTCGGGTAATCAGTCGGCACAGGGTCTGGTAGCCCTCGAGGTTTTCGACCAGCAGAACCAGTTTCGGACCGTTCTCAATGCGGATTTCGTTGCCGATGATCAGCGGCAGTTCCACGGATCTGGCTGCTTGCCAGGCGCGGACAATGCCTGACAGGGTGCACTCGTCGGTGATTGCCAGGGCTTGATAGCCCTGCTTTTTCGCCCGCTGAAAGAGCTCAAGGGCACTGGAGGCTCCGCGCTGGAAACTGAAGTTCGACAGGCAGTGCAGCTCTGCATATTCGATGGTCATGCGAACCAGCCCTGCAGCCACAACGGGCCGTCCTCACCCACCGCCCGCCAGGCCCAGCCCTGCTGGCCGGAACGGGTTTCGATCAGGTAGTAATCCCGGCGCACGTCGGCGCCGTCCCACCAACCGGACTCGATGCGTTCCGGCCCCATGAGGATGCGCGTCGAGCTTTCGTGGACTGCCATGGGGTCGGTCAGCAACCAGCCCGGGCGCTGCACGTCCGACAACGCCGCACAGGGCTGGCTGTCGACACTGGCCTGCCACGCGCACTCCGGCCGGTGATCGGCCTGGAATCGCAAGCCTTGCACCGCGTCATCCCCGAGCCGGGCGCGCAGGCGTTCGCGCAGTTGCTCCCAGGGCAAGGACTGCTGCGGGCGGTCGTCGAACAGTTCCTGGTACTGGGGAACGAAGGCCGGCAAGTCTTCGGCGCGCAAGCGAAAACCGCGCACCGGGGCCTCGACCTGGACCTGTTCCAGCCGGCCCCGGGCCAGTTCGAAGAGCATGGCCGGATCGCGCTCGGCGCTGAGCAGGCCGACCTTGATCACGCTGTCCGGCAACCCGGCGTGCTCCAGGTGCAGGTCAAAGCGCTGCACGCCGCTGTCCCGGCCACACAGGAAAGCAGCAAGATCGCCGGTCAGGCGGCGTAACGGAAACAGCAGCGCCTGATGGGACTGCACATCGAAATTGAGCTCGATGCGCACATCGAAGCGGTCCGGCGGCAAGTAGAACGCCAGCGCCAGCCGACGGGTACCCAGCAAGGCATCCAGGTGCTTGAGCACCTGGGCCTCGAAACGCCGGGCCAGACTCTGCCGGGGCAACGCCTGCACCTGGCTCAGGGTGCGCAACCCCATGCGCGATAACGCCGTGGCGACACCCGCCTCCAACCCGATGCGGTCAATGGGCAACTGCCCCAGGTGATACTGCAAGGCTTGATCGTCGGGCACCACCAGACCGTCATAGGCATTGGCCAATACCCGCGCCGCCACCGGGTTGGGCGCGGCAACGATGCGGTGGCGAAACCCCAGCTCGCCGAGTTCGGTCCGCAAGCGTGCTTCGAAGTGCGGCCAGGGTCCGAACAGGCCCAGGCTGGATTCGATTTCAAACACCACCGCCCGCGGGTAATGCACGCTGACCTGGGAGCTGAACCGATAGGCCCAGGCGGCGAGAAACTGCTGCCAGTGCTCGATCTCGGCAGCGTCATATTCCGCCGTGACGAAGCCCTTGCTCAGGGCCTGCGCAGCCGTCATCGACTGCCCCGGACGCAAGCCCAGTGCCCGCGCCGAAGCGTTGACCGCCTGCAACACCCGACGCTGGGCCGGGCCGGTCAGCAGCGCCAGCGGCTCGTCGGGATCGGCGCGCTGACGCAGGACCGCGTCCAGCGCCAATTGCGGGAAGAGAATGCACACCCAGCGCATGGCAACCTCAATGCCCCACCGGGAAGGCAATCGGTGCCGAACGCGCCAACCCGCCCCGGCACTTGAGCACACGCAACTGCGCGGGCCTGGCGTCGATGGCGATGCGCAGGGCCGCGGGCGAAGGGTTGATGGCTTCATGGATCGAGCGGTAGGCGAATGCCAGGGTCGAGCCGGTTTCCGCCGCCACCTGCAAGCGGCGCAAGGTGCGGTCATCGGCCTTGTGCGGCCAGCACAACACCGCGCCGCAACTGCCCGAACGCAAACATTGTTCCGCCGCCCACAGGGCATCGCGCTCGCTGGCCTGGATGATCGACAACTGGCGCAGATCGACCCCGGCGTTCTGCCACGCCTGGGGATACGGCACGTAGGGCGGCGCCACCAGCACGATGCGTTCACCCGCCGCCGACAACCGCGCCAGCGCTGGCCACACCAGTCGCAACTCGCCGACGCCCTGCCCGGCCAGCAGGATCTCCGTCAACGCCGCTTCCGGCCAGCCGCCCGTGGGCAACGCCGCATCCAGCGCGGCATGCCCGGTGGGTTGCGGGCTGGCGGCCGGTGGCGCAGGTCGCCCGCGCCAGACCTGGCCGCCATTGAACAGCGTATCCAACGCAACGACGGCGCCCATCACCCTTGCCTCACCAGACCGCAGAACACCCCTTCGATGGCCAGGTCCTGGTCCGCGCGAACGATGATCGGCTGATACGCCGGGTTGCGCGGCAACAGGCGCACGGCATCGCCGACCCGCTCGAAACGCTTGATGGTGACTTCCCCGTCCAGCCGGGCCACGACGATCTGGCCGTTGACGGCCTCCGGATTGCGATGCACACCCACCAGGTCACCGTCGAGAATGCCGTCCTCGATCATCGAGTCGCCCCGGACCCGCAGCATGTAGTCCGGCACCCGGGAGAACATCGACGGGTCGAGCAGCAAGCGGCTGTGCACCTCGGCATCGGCACCGATCGGCGCACCCGCCGCCACCCGACCGAGCACCGCAATGTCCAGCAGCTCGGGCCGGGCCGGTTGTCCGGGCAAACGAATGCCCCGGGCCTGATGCGCATTGACCTCGATGAAACCGGCTTCGGTCAGCGCCAGCACATGCTTGCGCGCCACGCTGCGGGAGGCGAAGCCGAACGCCTCGCTGATTTCAGCGAGGCTCGGGGACTGGCCGTGCTCGGCGATTCGCTCGCGGATAAAGGTCAGGATGGCGGTACGGCGGGGAGTGAGAGTCGTCATGGAGTACATTTGTACTCTTTCCAGGCTTCCCTGACAAGAACCATCAGTCCGCGAATCTGCCCCCCGTAGGAGCGAGGCTTGCCCGCGAAGGCTGCGCACCTGACACACCGCCTTCGCGGGCAAGCCTCGCTCCTACGGGTTTCAGGTGAGTCCTGAGAGGTAGGGCCAGGGGTAAATGCCGCGTTCGTGGCCGTCACTGAAGATCAGTTGCAGGCCGTAGCCCTGTTGATTGAGCTCAATCACACGGATGCGCCCGTCGACTTTCACTGCCAGCCCTTGCAACCGAAACGCCCGGCACTGCGAACACGGGCATTGCCGGCGCAACTCGGCATGATCCAACACTTGCTCACGACCATCCGGCCAGTTCAGGCGCAGTTGCTGCCGGCTTCGGGAATTGCCAATCGCAACCGGGTTCATTGCAGTTGACTCAACGCAATGCGCACGGCCTTGCGCACTTCCGGATCGCCGTCGTCCTGTGCCGCCTGCAAGGGCGCGATGGCGCCTTTGTCGTTCAACTCGCCGAGGGCCAGCGCGGCTTCCTTGCGCAGGTTGCTGATGCGGTGGCCAAGGGTTTCGATCAGCGCGTCCAGAGCCGGGACGTAGCGCAAGCGGCCGAGGCTGCGGGTGGCGCGCAGACGCACTTGCCAGTAATCGTCGCCCAGGGCGTCGACCAGTGCCGGCGCGGCGTCGGCATGTCCGACCTTGCCCAGGGTGGTGGCGGCCTCTTCGCGCACTTGCCAGGCCTGGTCCTGCAGGGCCTGGCGCAGGGCCGGCAGCACCAGTGCATCGCAGGCCAGGCCCAAGGCCCCGGTGGCGGCGCGGCGCACTTCGGTGTCCGGATCGTCACTGGCCAATCGGGCCAGCGCCGGCAAGGCATCGAGCTGCTTGAGCCAGCCGAGTACGCCGACGGCTTCGCGGCGAACGCTGGCGTCTTCATCATTCAGCGCTTCCACAGCCGCTTGGGCAGCAGCGGGAAACCGCAACTCGCGCAAGGCCCTGAACGCGGCAATGCGTACGCTGATGTCGGCATGCCCGGTCCACGGCAGAATCACCCGGCCCGCCGCTTCGCTCTTGAGCAGGCTGAGGCTTTGCGCGGCAGCGGCCTGCACCGCCTGAGCGGGATCGGTCAATGCCTGGCACAGTGCTTCGACCACGGGCTCGTCCTCCCAGGCTTCCAGCAGCCGTGCCGCTTCGGCGCGGACCTCTTCGGTCGGGTCTTGCGTCAACCGGTCGACCAGCCACAGCAAGCCATCCGGTTCCTCGAGATCCGCCAGTTCGATCAGGGCTATCCGCCGCACGCCGGGATCTTCATCGGTCAGGCGCGGTTGCAGGGCGAGAATGTCATCGTTATCGGTTACATCGAATAGAGAGGTCATAGGGCAAACCGCGGCAGTTTATTTTCAGGGGGAAGTCCGAGAGGGTTCAGGCGCGGCAGCTGCCGACCGTCTTCGTGACGCAGCAACTCGAGGCAATGACGCTTCAAGCGGGAGAACGCGTGGCTCGTCACCCGTTCGGTGGTGCGTGGCCGGGGGAAGTCGAGGCGCAGGTCTTCGATGATCCGGCCAGGGCGCGAACTCATCACCAGCAGCCGATCGGCGAGGAACAGCGCTTCGTCGATGTCATGGGTGACGAACACCACCGTGGTGCGGATGCGCGTCCAGATGTCCAGCAGCAGTTCCTGCATGTTCAACCGGGTCAGGGCATCGAGGGCGCCGAACGGCTCGTCCATCAGCAACAGCCGAGGACGATTGATCAGCACCCGGGCGATTTCCACCCGCTGCTGCATGCCGCCGGACAGCTGATCGGGCCAGCGTTCGGCAAAACCTTCGAGGCCCACCAGAGCGAGGATTTCGTCGGCGGCCCGGTGTCGTTCGGCTTTGCCGATGCCACGCATTTTCAGGCCGAAGGCGACGTTGTCGCGCACCGTGCGCCAGGGGAACAGCGTGTGGTGCTGAAAGACCATGCCGCGCTGGGGCGATGGGCCCGAGACTGGCGCGCCGTCGACGTTCAGGGTGCCGGTATGGCTTTGCAGATGCCCGGCCAGCGCGCCGAGCAAGGTGGATTTGCCGCAACCGGACGGTCCGAGAATGCACACGAACTGCCCCGGCTCGATCTGGCAGTCCAGACCTTGCACGGCTTCGAAGGCGTGTTTGTCTTCGCCGAGGACAATGGACAACTGGCGGATGTCGATCCGCCCTTCAGGGGTTTGCACCGCGCTCATCAGGCTTTTCCTCGTGGTCGGTGCCAGGGCGTGAACAACCCGCCCAGCCGTTTGATCAGCAGACTGCTGCCCATCCCGAGTACACCGATCAGCAACATGCCGACCACGATGTCGGCGTAGTTCTGGATGGTGTAGGACTCCCAGGTGTAATAACCGATGCCGTACTGGCCGGAGATCATTTCCGCGGTCACCAGGCAGAACCACGAAGTGCCCATGCCGATGGCGAGGCCAGTGATGATGCTCGGTGCGGCGCCCGGCAGGATCACTTCCAAAAGAATCGCCCGCCGCCCTGCCCCGAGGCTTTTCGCCGAGGCGATCAGCCGCGGGTCGACGCCTTCGACGCCGTGCACGGTATTGAGCAGGATCGGGAACAGCGCGCCGGTGAAGGTGATGAACACCATCGACAGCTCTGACGACGGGAACATCAGGATCGCCAGTGGAATCCAGGCCACCGCCGGAATCGGGCGCAGGACTTCCAGGGGGGGCAGCAGCAAGTCTTCCGCCCATTTCGAGCGACCGATGGCCAGGCCGAGGGCGACGCCGATGACCAGCGCCGCAAGGTAACCGGCGAACACCCGGCCGAGACTGCTGCTCAGGTGCTGGCCGAGCTTGCCGGAATCGCCGAGACCGAAGGCGGCTTCGACCACCGCCAGCGGCGTCGGAACGTTGGCGAAGGTCACCAGGCCAAGGTTCCAGTGGCCACTGGCGGCGAGTTGCCAGAACAGGAGGCAGAGCAACAGCGAGGCTGATCTGGGGATCCAGCGTGCATAAGATCGGTACACAATTATTCCTCTCAACCCTGGTCCCTGTAGGAGCCCGGCTTGCCGGCGAAGGCGTCGGACCAGCCGGCATCAATGTTGAATGCCAGACCGCATTCGCGGGCAAGCCCGCTCCCACAGTTGATCGTTGGTGAACTCAATATCTTCATACAACGTCGCTCCCCTGTAGGAGCCCGGCTTGCCGGCGAAGGCGCCGGACCAGCCAGCAACAATGTTGAATGCCAGTACGCATTCGCCGGCAAGCCGGCTCCTACAGAGGGCCGCGGGGTCAGCGCACGGCAACAGCCTGGGTCGTGGCATCGGTAAAATCGAACACCTTGCCGCCCTGGGCCGTAGCGAACTGCTGGGCCTGGCCTTTGAGCAGGAAGGCGCTCAGATGCCCTTGCGCATCACTGGCAAACCACGCCTGATCCGCCAGCAACTTGATCCCGCTGTCACTCGCCTGGGCATACACCGCACGGATGTTCTTGCCCTCCTGCTTCAAGCTCGCCAGCGCGGTGAACGCCGATTCCGCCGAGGCGTATTGACGGACTTTCGCCTCCCCGCGCACCCAGATTTCGGCCACATGGCTGAAGTCGGTGATGGCCTTGCCGCTCAACGCATCCACCGCTGTCAGCGGCGTCGGCTTGTAATTGGCAAGCTGTGCGCTGTAATCCAGGTTCGAGGCCTTGAAGGCGGCGCGGATGTATTGATCGTCGATGAAGGTATTCAGATCGAGACCGCGGTCAGCCTTCTTCAGCAGCTTGAGGGTATCGATGGCGGTGCCGACGGCCTGGCGGTATTCCGGCTTCCAGCTCAGGTCGCGGGTCTGCACCCCGAGCGGACCGTAGAACAGGTAGTTGACCTCGGCATCGACCCCGGTGACCTTGGCGATCAACTCGCTGTACTTCTCGGGCTCGGCCGTCAGCAACTGGTTGGCTTCGATACTGGCGCGCAGGTAGGCGACGACAATTTCCGGGTACTTTTTCGCGTACGCCTGATCGACCAATGCACCATGGAACGTCGGGGCATTCGCCTGGGAACCGTCATAGATCTTGCGTGCAAAACCACGGCTCGGGAACAGTTCGGCGAAGGGCACAAAGTCGGCGTGGGCGTCGATCTTCCCGGCCTGCAACGCCGAGCCTGCGACCTCAGGCGGCTGGGCGATGATGTTCACGTCCTTGAGCGGGTCCCAACCCTGGGCGGCCACGGCTCGCAGCAACATGCCATGGGCGGTGGAGGCAAAAGGCACGGAAATGGTCTTGCCCTTGAGCTCGGCCAATGACTGCACCGGCGAAGCGCTCGGCACCACGATGCCGTTGCCGCTGCCCTTGATGCTGCCCGACAGAACGCTGATGAACAGGCTGTGCTTGCCCGCGGTTTCGAATGCCACACCGTTGAACGAACCCGGGAAATCAGCCATGGCGCCGAAATCGAGTTTGCCGGCAACCATCTCGTTGGTCAGGGGCGCCCCGCTGGTGAAGTTCTTCCACTGCACCTCGTACCTGGCGTCCTTGTAGGGGCCGTCGTGGGGCAGGTATTTGTCCAGCAGACCCAACTCGCGAATCAACAGACCGCCGGCGGCGCAGTTGATGGTGGTGTCCTGGGTGCCGATGGCGATGCGGATGGTTTCGGCGCAAGCCGACAGGGTGAATGAAGCCAGTACCAGACCGGCTAACGCTGTACGCAGCAATATTGGCAAAGACATGGTGAATCCCCTCGAATCATTTATAGGATGTTCGTCTCCGCCACGATCAGGGCGTGGTGGGAAACGAGGGGTGTTTTGAAACAGGCGTCCGGTGGTTGCCGGATGGCTTTTTTATTGTCTGTGGCGGCCTCTTCGCGGGCAAGCCCGCAGTGATTTGTGCTGAATCCAAAATTTTGCAGACACCAAAGAAACCTGTGGGAGCCGGGCTTGGTCTGGGCGGCATTCCGACGATGGCGTCCTGTGAGTCAGCGCAACAAATACGGTATTTCCACTTTCACCGCCCCGGTCGGGCAGTCCTTTTCACAGGGCATGCAGTACCAGCATTCATCGAAGGCCATGTAGGCCTTTTGCGTGGCCGGGTTGATCGCCAGCAGGTCCATCGGGCAAACATCGACGCACACGGTGCAGCCTTTATGGGCGATGCACAGGTCCTCATCGACCGTGACCGGCGCGTTCGAGCGAAAGAAGATTTCCTGGGGTTGATAGGCCATTTCACGGTCTCTCTTGTGGTGAGGCTCAAGCAGCAAAGGCACCGACTCGCAGCCGGTCGTAGGCCTGCATTTCCTCGGCATCCAGCGGGATGATGTAAGGCTCGACGGCTTTCTTGAAACTGCTCATCAGCCCGTTTTCATCCTTCTTCAGGTGGCAATGGCAGAACCAGTCGCTGTCGTTGCGTTGCGGGTGATCGACTCGATAGTGGTAAAGCCCCCAGCGACTCTCGGCGCGAAACAGCGAAGCGCGGGCGGCCATTTCGGCGCAGTCGCGGATCATGCTGACTTCCATGGCACGCATCAGCTCGTGGGCGTTATGGGCCTTGATCTGATCGAGATCGCGCTGGATGTCACTGAAGCGTTGCAGACCGATCTGCATCTTCCTGGTCACTTTCGGCGGCTGCAGGTAGTCGTTCACAAAACGCCGCAGCTTGTACTCGACCTGGGCCGGCGGCAGACCGTGTTCGCGATCCAGTGGCGCGTAGACCCGTGCCTTTTCCGTTTCGATCTGCCGCGCATCGACCGCTGAAAACTCACGCCCGGCGACAAAATCCGCCGCGTTGTTGCCGGCAAACCAGCCATAAGTGAATGCACCGAGCATGTAGTTATGCGGCACTGCCGCCATGTCCCCTGCCGAATACAAACCCTTGACCGACGTCTCGGCCTTCTCGTTGACCCACACCCCCGACGCCGAGTGTCCGCTGCAAAAACCGATTTCCGAGATGTGCATCTCGACCATTTGCGTGCGGTAATCGGTGCCGCGGTTGGCGTGGAACTGGCCGCGACTCGGACGTTCGTTGCTGTGCAGGATCTCTTCGATGTTCTGGATGGTTTCCTCGGCCAGGTGATCGAGCTTGAGGAACACCGGGCCGTTGCCGCTTTCGAGTTCCTGATGAAACTCCCACATCATCTGCCCGCTCCAGTAGTCGCACTCGATGAAGCGTTCGCCCTTGTTGTTGGCGGTGTAGCCGCCCAATGGGCCGGTGACGTAGGCACAGGCCGGGCCGTTGTAGTCCTTGATCAGCGGGTTGATCTGGAAGCATTCCAGGTTCGCCAGTTCCGCACCTGCGTGATAAGCCATGGCGTAGCCGTCGCCGGCGTTGGTCGGGTTTTCATAGGTGCCCATCAGGTAGCCGGAGGACGGCAGGCCCAAACGCCCAGCGGCACCGCACGCGAGGATCACGGCCTTGGCCTTGATCACGTGGAAATCGGCGGTGCGACAATCGAAGCCCATCAGGCCGTTGACCGCGCCTTCTTCGTCGGTCAGCAAGCGCGTGCACACGACGCGATTGGTGATGCTGACCCGTGCCCGTTTCAATTGGCGGTACAGGACTTTCTTGATGTCATGCCCTTCCGGCATCGGTAGCACGTAGGCGCCCATGTGGTGGACCTTCTTCACCGCGTAGTCGCCGGTTTCGTCCTTCTCGAATTTCACGCCCCAGCGGTCCAGTTGCTCGATGGTCTCGAAGCTGTGGGTCGCGTAGGCATAGACCGCCGCCTGATTGACGATGCCGTCATTGGCGATGGTGATTTCCTTGGTGTACTGCTCCGGCGTCGAGTGACCGGGAATGATCGCGTTGTTCAGGCCGTCCATGCCCATGCTGATCGCGCCGCTGCGCTTGACGTTGGCCTTGTCGATCAGCAGCACCCGCAGGTCGCGGTTGCGCTCCTTGGCCTTGATCGCCGCCATGGGCCCGGCCGTGCCGCCGCCGATCACGACGATGTCGTATTCCTGCTCAAGCGTACTTCTGTTCATAGCGCTGTGGGTCATGCCTGATCCCCTTTTTGCCGGTCGATCCGCAGGCGGTACTGGAAGGCATCGCCGCGGTAGTAAAGGTGTTCGAAGTCCAGGGGCTGGCCGCTGGCGTCGTGGGTCAGGCGCTCGATGCGCATGATCGGCGAGCCGGCTTCGACGTTCAGCGCCTGGGTCAGGTCGCTGTCGGCCAGTACGGCGTCGATGGCCAGGTCGGCGTGACCGAGGGCCAGGCCGCAGTCGTTCTCGAGGATCAGGAAAATGTCGCGGGTGACCAGATCAGCCTTCTCCAGCCGCTCGCCGATGGCCTTGGGCAGGTAGGTGATTTCCAGCGAGATCGGTTCGCGATTGATCAGCCGCACCCGCTTGATCTGCGCCACGGTCTCACCTTCGGCGACCTGCAACCGCTCGGCGACGAGTTTGTCGGCCGGTATGAATTTGAAGCTGCGCAGGCGGTTGATCACCTCGTAGCCGCGACCGGTCATGGACTCGGCCAGGCCTTGCAAGGTGCTGACGTTCTGAAAGGTTTTCGGTTTGGCGACGAAAGTGCCCTTGCCGTGAATCTTGAAGATCAGCCCTTCTTTCTGCAGGTCTCCCAGGGCCTGGCGCACGGTGATGCGGCTGACCTTGAACAGCGCGCCAAGCTCGCTTTCGGAGGGCATCTGGCTGTCTTGCGGGTATTCGCCGTCGAGAATGCGGGCGCGCAGTACATCCCGAAGTTGGGTGTGGAGCGGAACACTGCTCAGGGATAGAACGTTATCGGTCATGAAGGTCACTTGTCATAACGAGTTATGATGTGATCTTAAAGTTCTAACGGATGGCTGAGAAATACTGATTGGGAATAAGGTTAGATTTCGCCGGCAGCTCAGGAGAGCTTCAGCGAACACGACATTGGGCGAACGACGCCGATCTCGTGTAGGAGCCGGCTTGCTGGCGAAGGCGGTCTGTCAGTCAACACCTCTACTGAATGTGCCACCGCCTTCGCCGGCAAGCCGGCTCCTACAGGGGTTAAAGCCGCGCTCGCGAATCAGCCGACGCGCAATGCACGCAGGTCCAGACGACCGTCCTTGAGCGGCGGGCACCAGTAGTAGCCGCCCGTGATCGGCCGACTCATGCGGTACAGACCATCGGTGATGCCATCTTCCAGACCGCTCATGCGCCGCAGTTGGGCTTCGAACGCATCGAGGGAGAAACCGAAGGCAAGGAACATCAGGCCGGCGCGGTCGCCTTCGATCCACGGCATCGAACGGCGTACCACGAACGCTTCGGGGGCGAAGCTTTCCTGGGCGGTGCGTTTGACGTGGGCGGAGATCGGCGCGTCGTCGAGTTCTTCGTTGTCGCTCAAGCGCCGGCCCATGATGTTGTCCTTCTCATGGGACGGCATCGCATTGAAGCCTTTCAGGTCGTGCTGCCACTGCTGAATCGCGGCGAAGCTGCCACCCACCTGGCCTTCAGCGCCCTCACCCACCAGCGCGGCGGCCACGGCGGCTTCGTCGTGGGGATTTTCAGTGCCGTCTTCGTAACCGGTCAGGTCGTGGCCGGTGAGGTGGCGGAAGGTTTCGTTCATCTGCACCAGGCGCAAGGCCGGTGCCAGGGCCGCTTCGATGGCGTTGCTGCGGTTGAGCAATTCGCCACGGTCGACGCCATGCAACCAGCACCACAGCGCGTGCTGGGTCGACGGGTTGTCGACCCCTACTCCGGTCAACGCCGGGAAGGGACGCAGGCCCTCGATCTGGCCATGAAGTGCCTTGACCAGGGATTCACCGAAACCGACCACCGCCGACTGACCGTCCACCAGCCGCATCAAGTTGTCGAGCGCGGCCGGGAGTGCAGCGGCAGACTCCAGTGCAAAGAACATATGACGGGCTTGAGGTGGAACGGGGGTGGCGAGAATGCCCGGCTGGTAGTGACTCATATGAACTCCTTCGCAAAGAGCATGAAGTTTACCCGCAGCGTTGGCCGTTGTGTGTTCCCGGGGTAAAAGATTGCTACCTGAATGCAGGCACAGGGGTTTTAAACGATCAAGACCGTGGGTCATGACAATCGGTGCAGCGATCTGGTAAAACGTTTCAGCTATGCTGATCGAACGCGCATTTCAAACCACTGCGCGACGGTTTACGGCCTGTCGCCACTACTTTCGACAGTCGCGTCGTGATCAGGCCTTGACCTGATCACAGTGCATAGCGATAACAGACCTTATCCGCATCACCCAATCCAGACGGGGTAGCGACATGACCACAGCACAGATCCTTGGCAACCTGTTTCCCTCTGCCGGCGACATCCCGGAAAAATACCGCCTCGACGGCCAGACCGAGCAGCGTGAATACCTGGTCGACGGTGAGCTGAAAACCTGGCCAGGCCCCCTCGCCCAGGTCCGCAGCCCGGTGTACCTGGCCGGTGCGAACGGCGACGAACAAGTCATCCTCGGCAGTACGCCATTGCTCGACGCCGACACTGCACTGACGGCCCTCGACGCCGCCGTCCGCGCCTATGATCGGGGTCAGGGGTTGTGGCCGACCATGCGCGTGGCCGAGCGCATCCAGCACGTCGAGACCTTCCTTGGCCGCATGCGTGAACAGCGTGAAGCGGTGGTCAAGTTGCTGATGTGGGAGATCGGCAAGAACCTCAAGGACTCGGAAAAAGAGTTCGACCGCACCTGCGACTACATCGTCGACACCATCAACGCCCTGAAGGAACTCGACCGCCGCTCCAGCCGCTTCGAGCTGGAACAGGACACCCTCGGCCAGATCCGGCGCGTGCCCATGGGCGTGGCGTTGTGCATGGGGCCTTACAACTACCCGTTGAACGAAACCTTCACCACGCTGATTCCGGCACTGATCATGGGCAACACCGTGGTGTTCAAACCGGCCAAACTCGGCGTGCTGCTGATCCGTCCACTGCTGGAAGCCTTCCGCGACAGCTTCCCGGCCGGGGTGATCAACGTGATCTACGGCAGCGGCCGCGAGACCGTCAGCGCGCTGATGGCCAGCGGCAAGATCGACATCTTTGCGTTCATCGGCACCAACAAGGCCGCCAGCGACCTGAAAAAACTGCACCCAAGACCTCACCGCCTGCGCGCGGCGCTGGGTCTGGATGCAAAGAACCCCGGCATCATCCTGCCCGAGGTGGATCTGGACAACGCCGTGAACGAAGCCGTCACCGGCTCCCTGTCCTTCAACGGCCAGCGCTGCACCGCGCTGAAAATCCTCTTCGTCCACGAAGATGTGGTCGAGGCCTTCATCGATAAATTCAACGCCAAACTCGCCACGCTCAAACCCGGCATGCCGTGGGAAAACGGCGTGGCGCTTACCCCGTTGCCGGAGGCAAGCAAGGTCGATTACCTGCACTCGCTGGTGGCCGATGCGGTGAGCAAAGGCGCCGCCGTGGTCAACCCCAATGGCGGTGAAGCCCGCGCTTCGTTCTTCTACCCCGCCGTGTTGTACCCGGTGACGCCGCAGATGCGCGTCTACCAGGAAGAACAGTTCGGCCCGGTGGTGCCGATCGTGCCTTACCGGCATCTGGACACGGTGATCGATTACGTCCTGGAGTCGGACTTCGGCCAACAGTTGAGCATCTTCGGCACCAACCCGGTGGCGGTCGGCCGGCTGGTGGACACCTTCGCCAACCAGGTCGGGCGGATCAACCTCAACGCCCAGTGCCAGCGCGGGCCGGACACCTACCCGTTCAACGGGCGCAAGAACTCCGCCGAGGGCACGCTGTCGGTACATGATGCGTTGCGGGTGTTTTCGATTCGTACCCTGGTGGCGACCAAATTCCAGGAAACCAACAAGGAACTCATCAGCGACATCATCAGCGGACGCAGTTCGAGTTTCCTGACCACCGATTACATCTTCTGAGGAGATCAAGCCTGAGCACATTCAGAGCCAACCGACTGCCACCACTGCTGCGCCGGCTGCTGCGTCCGTTACTGGACCCGTACCGGCGCTATCGCCACGCCAGACTGATCCACGCGGTGCGCGTATCGCTTGGGTTGCTGGCCACGATCCTGCTGACCACCGGCATCAACCTGCCCCATGGCGAGTGGGCATCGGTGACGATGCTGGTGGTAATCGGCGGCTTGCAGCATCACGGCAATATCGGCAAAAAGGCTGCCGAACGCGCCATCGGCACCTTGATCGGCGCCGCTGTCGGTCTGGCGCTGGTGGCGCAAGAGGCCTGGCTCGGCATGCCTTGGCTGACCTATTTCGAGATGGCCGTGGTGTGCGGGTTTTTCTCGTACCACGCCATCGGCAAGGGCGGTTACACCGCGTTGCTGTCGGCGATCACCGTGTTCATCGTCGCCGGGCATGGCGACAATCCAGTCACCGACGGGTTGTGGCGCGGGGTCGACATCCTGATCGGCATTGCCCTGGCCCTGGCCTTTTCCTTCGCCCTGCCGCTGTACGCGGTCTACTCCTGGCGCTACAACCTGGCCGATGCCTTGCGCGACTGCGCGGCGATCCACGCACGCATCATCAATGGCCAGTCGGTCAGCGATGACGAATATCACAAAATCATGGGCCGTCTGAACACGGTGATGCTGCAACTGCGCTCGCTGATGCCGTCGGTGTCCAAGGAAGTGAAGATTTCCATGACCGAACTCGATGCCATCCAGCGCCATCTGCGCCTGTGTATCAGCACCCTGGAGATCCTCGGCAATACCCGGCCGGATGCCAACGATCCCGTGGCCATGGCCAATCTGCAATCGACGCTCAAAGCCGAGCATCGGCTGATTCGGGTGCAGTTGATCGGCATGGCCCGGGCGTTGAAATCCGGCGCCACCCAGCGCCTCAGTCGCCCCGCCGAACTGCCGACCGATGTCAGCCTGGATGCCCCGGTCTACAACGCCCTGGACGGCTACCGGTTGCTGAACCGCCAGCTGGCCGCCAACATCGGCCAGATGCGCCAGCGCCTGGCCAAGACCGCACCGCGCTGGAACATCTGACGCCAGTTCAGGGCGTGACCGTGCGCCGCCATTTCAGGGTCCAGCCCTGCTGCATGCCGGCAGCCGCCAGCAGAATCGCGGCGACACCCAGCCATTGCAGGGGCTCCAGGCGATGGCCGAAGGCAAACCAGTCGACGAAAATCGCCGCAATCGGATAGATGAACGACAACGCACCGGTCAGTGCCGTCGGCAGTTTCTGAATCGCGCCGTACAGCAGCACATACATCACGCCGGTATGAACGATGCCCAGGGTCACCAGGCTGGCCCAAGCGCTCGGTGCTTGCGGCAGCGCCGAGAAGTGCGCGAACGGCGCGAGCAGCAGCACGCCGGTGCTGACCTGGACCAGCGCGATCAGGTGCGGCGGCGTACCGGTCAGGCGCTTGATGATCAGCGCGGCAATCGCATAAAGGAATGCAGCGCCCAGCGCCAGGGCGATGCCAACCAGGTAATCATTGCCGCTTTCATTCTGGTCGCCATGGGCGCTGACAATCGCCAACATCCCGAGAAACGAGATGCCCAGCCAGAACAGTTTCTGCAGGGTGATTTTCTCGTTGAGAAATAACGCCGCCAACCCCACCAGCATGAACGGCTGAACGTTGTACACCGCGGTGCCGATGGCAATCGAGGCGCGGGAGTAAGACGCGAACAGCAAGACCCAATTACCGACAATCGCCACGCCGCTGAGCACGGCCAGCAGGAAGGTGGTGCGGGTCAGGATGCCGGGGCGCAGGAAGCCGAATGCCGCGCAAATCAGCAGCAAGGTGCCGGCACCGAACACGCAGCGCCAGAACACCACGTCCAGCACCGGTTGCCCGGACACCAGCACGAACCAGCCGATGGTCCCGGAAATCAGCATGGCGGCGGTCATTTCGAATGACCCGTGACGAATTGACTTGTCCATCATCAGACTCCTGTGTTTGAGCCCAAAGTATGCCAATCCGCCCGGGGGCTTCTCCAGCGCAAAAATCAGGCTAAACTCGGTTTCTGCCTTTTTTATCAAGGCAGTTCCGATTAATTGCCTAATCGAGGATTTTGCCATGACCGATGACATCGACCAGGTGCTGATCACGGCCTTGATGGAGGACTCGCGACGCTCGCTCAAGGCCCTGGCCAATATCAGCGGACTGTCTTCGCCCAGTGTCGCCGAGCGTCTGCGCCGCCTTGAGGAACGGGGTGTGCTCAAGGGTTATACGGTCGAGATCGATCCACGGTGCTTCGGCTATCAGCTGCAGGCCATCGTCCGCATTCGCCCACTGCCGGGGCAGTTGCAGGAGGTGGAGCGGCAGATTCAGGCGATTCCGGAATTCACCGAATGCGACAAGGTGACTGGGGACGATTGTTTTATTGCGCGGTTGCATGTGCGGTCGATGGAGCAACTGGACACCCTGCTTGACCGGCTTAATACCCATGCTGAAACCAACACTGCGATCGTCAAGAAGACCCCGGTCAAGCGGCGGTTGCCTCCGATGGCGTTCTGATGCGTGGCGGGTTTGTTTGATCGTGTACATATCCGTTGCTGCGGTCACGGCTACTTAGGGTTCCGCTCTTACAGCGGGTCACTTGGAGAAGCGCCAAGTAACCAAGCGCTCTTGCCCCTGTCGTTCGGTGCCTCGCTAGTGCTCGGCATGCCCTCGCTCCGGTCCTGCTCCGTGGGCCCGCCGCGATCGGCCATCCATGGCCGTGCGCGGCTAACCCGGCATCCATGCCGGGTTGCCCACTACGCAGAACCTCCACTCGGCCTCTCGAGGGGGCGTGCACCGCAAAAGCAAAATCAAGAGCCGAACCGAGGCGGCCTACCGGCCGGCCTATCCCTCAAGCGCACGCGTATCCCCTGTAGGAGCCCGGCTTGCCGGCGAAGGCGCCCTGAAGTGCGCCCCATCCATTTCGACCGTACTCAATCCCCTCTGCAGGAGCTGCCGCAGGCTGCGATCTTTTGACCTTACCGTTGCCGTTCCTCAGTACGACCTATCGCCCTGACCACCGTGTCGCTCCATAAAAACCCAATAAAAAAACCCGCCGAAGCGGGTTTTTTACTCAAGCCCAGCGATCAATCATCGCGGCTCATGATGCCGAAGATCTGCAACAAGCTGATAAACAGGTTGTAGATCGATACATACAGGCTGATGGTCGCCATGATGTAGTTACGCTCGCCGCCATGGATGATGGCGCTGGTCTGGAACAGAATGCAGACCGAGGAGAACAGCACGAAACCTGCGCTGATCGCCAGTTGCAGGCCGCTGATCTGGAAGAAGAAGCTGGCCACCACCGCACCCAGCAACACGAAGAACCCCGCAGTGATGAAGCCACTGAGGAAACTCATGTCCTTGCGGGAGATCAGCACATAGGCCGACAGGCCGCCGAACACCAGCGCGGTCATCGCGAAGGCCGAGCTGACGACTTCCGCCCCGCCCTGCATGCCCAGGTAACGGTTGAGGATCGGGCCGAGCAGGAAACCCATGAAACCGGTCAGGGCAAATGCCGACACCAGGCCCCAGGCGGAATCACGGAGCTTGTTGGTCAGGAAGAAAAGGCCGTAGAAACCGATCAGCACCACGAAAATGTTCGGGTAGCCGACCCGCATCTGCTGGGCGACATACGCCATCACGCCGCTGAATGCGAGAGTGAGGGCCAGTAAGCCGTAAGTGTTGCGCAGGACGCGGCTAACCTCTAGCTGCTCAGCCTGCACGCTGTTATTAACTGCGTAATCCTGTTCGCGCATGGCGACACTCCTGTTGGTTTGAAACGTTCAGTCGCAAAGATCATAACAGACACTCTGTAACAAGCTACGGAGAGAGTTTGACAGTGTGTTTCATTCAGGTATTATGGCGCCCGCAACGCAAACGGAGGTGTGGCCGAGTGGTTTAAGGCAACGGTCTTGAAAACCGTCGACTGTAACAGGTCCATGAGTTCGAATCCCATCGCCTCCGCCATCTTTATACGACAAAGCCCTGATTATTCAGGGCTTTGTCGTTTCTGGCTTTTGGAAAAACTTACCCTTGCGCGACACGCTGGGCATGACCGGCACACTGTTCGGCGAATGCCATTGCGAGCCTCACGGGCAAACCGTTACGTCAGTTGCCCTTCAAGCTCGCGTGACGGGGTCGAAGGGCTGAATGTCCACACCCGCAGGGGCGTCTACATTTTCGCATAAACCCTCTACCGACCCGTTTACTGCTTGGCGTGTTGCACCTGTGCTTCAGGCATCGCCGAAGAATGGTGATTGAGAATCTTCCACTGACCGTCGACCTGTTCGTAGACGAAGGTATAGCGTGCCTGCACCTGACGAATCTTGCCGGTCGCCTCGGTCAGGGTGAAGGTGTAGACGCCGCTGTCCATGGCCACATTGCTGCCCAGTTGGCGGATTTCGCGGTAGTTGACTTGGCCCACCGGCTTGAGCGCCATGAAGTGATCAAAGTAGTCCTTGATCTGATCCGGCGTAGTGCGCACTTGATTGGACACCGTTGGCTGCAACACGGCGCCCGGCGCATAGAGGTCGACCACCGATTGAACGTTACCGGTCTGCAACGCGCTGTTCCAACGGTCAAACAAACCGGCAATCTCACGGTCCTTCACGTTGGCAGGCGCTTGGGCCAAAGTGCGGTAGACATACGGGGCCGTCTCCGCTGCTTGAACAAAGGGTGCGCTCAAGGCGAAAAGCAGGGCGATGGCCGGGGTTCTGAATTTCATTGCGATGCTCCAGTGGTGGTCGTTGAGCACACTTTGCCAATCCGCCAGCCACCCGACATCGGCCAACCGGAGTCATTTATCTATGCCATTTGGCAGATGGCGCCCGGTACTGTTAACAAGGTTTAATGGCCTCCCCTGCGCCCGCGGCGCTTGTCTCGACGCCGGAGCCGAAGCATGCAAAACCCGCCCCATGACCCCGGTAGCGCCTTGGCCATCCGCACCCAATATCGACAATCCGAGAGTCGCGCGGCGCGCCTGCGGCTGTTGGTGGACACCGGGCAGGAGTTGACCCGCCTGGCCCCGGATGCCATGCGCGAGCGGGTGTTGGCGCGGGCTTGCGCCTTCCTCGCGATGGACCACGGGTTGCTGCTGGAGTGGGACGCCGATGGGCGCGTCAGCACCACCGCCCGGCATGGCAGTCGTGATCGACTGAACAGCCTGGAGGTCGTCGCCGACCGCACAATGCGCACGCCGTACTGGCAGGACCGTCCGGGGGAATCCTTGCCCAATGTGCTGCGAGTGCCATTACGCGGTGGCGACGGGAATGCCTTTGGCGCCCTGGTGCTGGCCAACAGCGTGAGTCTGCGGGTGCCGGACAACGAAGACAGCGAATCCTTGCAACTGCTCGCCACTCTGCTGGCAGCTCACCTTGAAAACGACCGATTGCTGATGGCGCTCAAAGCCCGGGATCGCACCCTGTCGGACCTGGTCAACCGGCTGTTTCGCGCGCAAGAAGACGAGCGTAAACGCGTCGCTTATGACCTGCACGACGGCCTGGCCCAAACCCTCGCTGGATTGCACCAGCGTCTGCAAGGTTTTGCCGGCCGCTGCCCGATACTGCCGGAGACCCTCGGGGCGGACTTGCAGACGATTCTGGCGCTGGCCCAGCATTGCGTGGTTGAAGGCCGGCAACTGATCGGCGGCCTGCGCCCGACGGTGCTCGACGATTTCGGTTTGCTCAAGGCAGTCGATAAAGAAGCCGATCGACTGCGCGAAGCCGGAATCAGCGTGCACTGGATCGCACGTTGCGAGGCGCGTTTTCCCAGTCAGGTGGAGATCGGCTTGTTCAGGATCGCCCAGGAAGCGATCAACAACATCCTTAAACATTCTCAGGCCAACCAGGTACAACTGGCGCTGCAACTGCACGAAGGACAGGCCTTGCTGGGGGTGGACGATAACGGTAAAGGCTTTGCTGCCACCGAACAACAACTCGATACCGACAACGCTCGACAATTGGGCCTCGCCACCATGCAGGAACGCGCCAGCCTGTTGGGTGGACGCCTCACCTGCGTCAGCGCAATCAACTGCGGCACCCGACTGCACATCGGCGTGCCCGCGAACCTGGATGGAACACCCCAATGACCCACGTCTTACGTCTCGTGCTCGCTGATGATCATGAAGTCACGCGCACCGGTTTCGTCGCCTTGCTGGCGGGTCACCCGCAATTCGAAGTGGTCGGTCAGGCCCGCGATGGTCAGGAAGCAGTCGAGCTGTGCGAACGGTTGCTTCCGGACATCGTGATCCTCGACATCCGCATGCCGTTGCTCAACGGCCTGGGCGCCGCACGCCTGCTTCAGCAACGCCTGCCTGCCCTGAAAGTGGTGATCTTCACCATGGACGACAGCCCCGATCACCTGGAAGCGGCCATGAGTGCCGGCGCCGTCGGTTACCTGCTCAAAGACGCCAACCGTGACGAAGTGATCGACGCCCTGCAGCGAGTCGCCGCCGGTGAAGAAGCCCTCAATAGCTCCGTCAGCGCCCGCCTGCTACGACGCATGACCGAGCGTAATACGAGTGGCGCCACACCCACCGAAAACCTCACGACCCGAGAACGCCAGGTGCTTGGGCTGGTGGCCAACGGCATGAGCAACCGTCTGATCGGCGAGACACTGGGGATTACCACCGGCACGGCAAAAGCCCACGTCGAACGGGTCATCGGAAAACTCGGGGCGGCTGATCGAACCCAGGCTGCGGTCCGTGGCATTGCTCTGGGCCTGGTGACTCAACCATGAGGGTGTTTTACGCCAGACGCTGGGCCGACCTGCCGCTACGGGGCAAGGCCCTGGTGGTCATTTCCCTGCCATTGGTGGTCCTGCTGCTGTCACTGGTGTTGATCTACATCACCGAGCGCCAGACCGCCCGTGCCGAAGAAGACGTGCGCCGGGTATTGCTGGTGCAAGGCGATATCCAGACCGTGCACACCTTGCTCGCCGAAGCGGCCGCCAGCGTGCGCGGTTATCTGCTGACACGTCGGGAGGATTTCCTGCCGGGTTATCTGAAAGCCAAGCCCCTGATCGAATCTGCCCTGCGCCGGCTCGATAGCAACGTTCGTGATGAACGGGTGCGTGCACAACTCACCGCCATCACGCCGCTGATCAACAGCAAAGTCGATGGCCTGGAGCAAATGCTCAGCGATCGCGAGGCGAAACCCGAGTCGATCACCACCATCCTGATCAACAACAAGTACATCCTCGATGAATTGCGCGAGCACATCAGCACCATGCTCACCCTTGAGGACACGTTGCTGGCCGAGCGTACTGCGGCGGCATACGCGACCCGCCAGCGGCTGTTGTTCTCAACCTTGCTGGCCGCCCTTTGCGGGCTATTCGGTGCCATCGTGGCGGTGCTGTTTTTGTCCAAAGGGATCGTGGCCAGGGTGCAGCAAGTCCAGGGCAATGCCCAACGCCTGGCCCTCGGGCAGCCGTTGCGGCCGCAACCGCCGGAGAACGATGAGATAGGCCAGTTGGGCACTCGTCTGGTGGAGGCCGGCCTACTGCTGGCTGAACGCGAGCGAGCGCTGCGCGACAATGAAGAGCGCTTGCGGCTGATCATCGACGGTGTGAAGGACTACGGGATCTTTGCCCTCGACACCCGGGGTTATGTCACTAGTTGGAACGCCGGTGCCGAGCGGATCAAGGGCTACACGGAACAGGAAATCATCGGCCAACACTTCTCGGTGTTTTATCTGGCGCAAGAGTGCCCGCAGCATCCCGAGATGGCCCTGCGTGAGGCCACTCGCAACGGGCACTATATGGAAGAGGCATGGCGCGTTCGCAAGAATGGCAGCCGCTTCTGGGCCAGCGTGGTGATCACCGCGCAATACGACAGCAGCGGCGCGTTGCGCGGGTTCTCGAAGATCACCCGGGACATTACCGATCGCCGCGCGGCCGAGATTGCGTTGCGCACCGCCCGCGAAGAAGCGGAGCGCGCCAGCCGGGCCAAAAGCGAATTCCTGTCGCGCATGAGCCACGAACTGCGTACCCCGCTCAACTCGATCCTGGGCTTTGCGCAACTGCTGGACATGGACTCGCACCCCGGGCAAAAGGCGCAGATCGGTCACATCCTGCGTGCCGGCCAGCACCTGCTGACCCTGATCAACGAAGTGCTGGACATTGCCAAGATCGAAGCCGGACGCCTGCCGCTGAACATCGAATCCGTGCCCTTGGCGATCGCCCTGCAAGAAGCCCTGACGCTGGTCTCGCCGATGGCCGCCGACGCCGGCATCCATCTGGCGCCATTGCCAACGCTGGCCGCTGACAGCGGGATCGTCGCCGATCGACAACGCCTGACTCAAGTGCTGCTGAACCTGCTGTCAAACGCCATCAAGTACAACCGGCCTGAGGGTCAGGTGAGCATCGAGGTCAAGGTTGATCAGCAGCGAATCGCCGTGTCGGTCAGCGATAACGGCAAGGGCATTGCGGCTGATCGCCTGGGTCAACTGTTCAAGCCGTTCGAGCGCCTGGAGACCAACCCGAATGTGGAAGGCAGCGGCCTTGGCCTGGCGCTGAGCAAGAGCCTGCTGGAAATGATGAACGGCAGCCTGACCGTGCAAAGCCAAACCGGCGCCGGTTCCCGATTTACCCTGGAGTTACCGTTTGTACGCTTGCAGGAAACCGCCGGGACAGCCGCTGCACCCATCGATAACCGACCGCTAATCCCAGCACTCGCCGGCCCTGATGTTCAGGGCAAGGTGTTGTGCATCGAAGACAACCTCTCCAGCCTGGCACTCATCGAAACCGTGCTGCAACGGCGACCCGGGATAAAACTGCTCTCAAGCATGCAAGGGCAACTGGGGCTGGATCTGGCCGCTCAACATGCGCCACAGCTTATCCTGCTGGATGTCTCGCTGCCGGACATCGACGGGCTGAACGTTCTGCAGCGCTTGCGCCAGTCCGCAATCACCCGAACCACCCCGGTGCTGATGATCACCGCCGACGCCAGCGACCTCACCCGTCTGGCCTTGAGCGACGCGGGTGCGACAGCCGTGCTAACCAAACCGATTCACATTCCTTCGTTCCTCGCCCACCTCGACCAGTACTTTCCGGAGCCCGTGTGAACACCGACCTGCGCATTCTGATCATCGACGACCAACGCCCCAACCTCGATCTGGTGGAGCAACTGCTGGTACGCGAGGGACTGACCAACGTGCTGAGCAGCACCCAGCCGCTGCGGACTCTGGAGCTGTTCAACAGCTTCGAGCCGGACCTGGTGATTCTCGACCTGCACATGCCCGAGTTCGACGGCTTTGCCGTCCTTGAACAACTCAACCGGCGTATCCCTGGCGGTGAATACTTGCCAATCCTCGTGCTCACCGCCGACGCCACCCGCGACACCCGCCTGCGCGCCCTGGCCCTGGGGGCCAAGGACTTCATCAGCAAACCACTGGATGCTCTGGAAACCATGCTGCGGGTGTGGAACCTGCTGGAAACCCGCGTGCTCTACAAGACCTTGCGCACCTTGGTGCCGGCGGATCAGATCGATCTGCTGCAAAAGCGGGGTTCAAAGTCATCAAATTAAACGCCTCGCAGACCTATGCTCCGTAGACCCTGGTCGCGCTTAACGGTCCAGCTCAGTGGCACCAAGGAGTCAAGAGCCAGATACTTCCTCTTTCGGCCTGACGGACTTGCCGGCGGCCTTCGTCTCCTGAATGACGATGTAGAATTCCTCACCATGTTTCACCGCACCATACAGCACCGCTTTTTCTATTAATTCGCTACCGCGCAGGTGACGCAACATCATGGGATCCTTGCGCAGATCCCGATACAGCGCCAGACAGAGAAATACCATCACAATCACAAAAGGCAGTGATACAACGATGGTCAGGTTCTGCAATCCTGTGAGGGCCGCGCCTGGATTTGCTGGATCTCCAATCGCAAGCATGATCGCTGCAACGGTGCCTGTGAGCGCCCCCCAAAAAATCACGGTGGTCCGAGACGGTTCCGTCGTACCACGCTCCGAGAGCGTACCCATCACCAGCGATGCAGCGTCAGCACCCGACACGAAGAAAATAGCGACAAGCACCATGACCAGAACAGACGTTATTGAAGCCAGTGGATAACCGTTCAGGAGTTCGTAAAGTGCGTTGTTACTGTTCACCACACCGTCCACCAGCAAAAGGCTGCCCTCTCGCACTGCATCGATACTCGCGCCACCGAACAGGGTGAACCAGATCAGGCTGACCAGGCTCGGAACCAGCAACACCCCACTGACAAATTGCCTGATGGTCCGCCCGCGACTGATACGGGCGATAAACATACCGACGAAGGGGGTCCAGGAAATCCACCAGGCCCAGTAGAACACTGTCCAGCTAGCCAACCAGCTATCCATCTGAGGCCCGCCACTTGCGCTCGTGCGCGCCATCATCTCTGGCAGCAGCTTTATGTAGACGCCGATAGAGGTCGGCAACAGGTTCAACATCAAGAGCGTTGGCCCGACCAAGAAGACAAACACTGCCAGCGTCAGTGCCAGAATCATATTGATGTTGGAGAGCCACTGGATGCCTTTGCCAATGCCCGAAACCGCAGAGGCGACGAAGGCAATGGTCAGCACGGTAATAATGGCCAGGTAGAAAGCTTTTCCCGGGTTGTCGATCCAACCGTTGTATTCGAGACCGCCAGCAATCTGCAGGGCGCCTAGCCCAAGTGAAGCGGCAGAACCGAACAGCGTTGCAAAAATGGCCAGCATGTCGATAACGCGACCAAGCGGCCCATTGGCATGTTTGCCTATCAAAGGGCGGAATGCGGTGGAGACAAGCTGTGAACGTCCGCGTCGAAAAGTACCGTAGGCGATAACCAGGCCGACAATGGCGTACATCGCCCAAGGGTGCAGGGTCCAGTGGAAGAGCGTGGTCGCCATCGCCACTTGCATCGCTTCGTTTGATTGCGCAATCGCCGATCCGGGAGGTGGAGTGGTGTAGTGCGACAGCGGCTCAGCTACGCCAAAGAACATTAGGCCGATCCCCATACCTGCACTGAACATCATGGCAACCCATGAGACCGTGCGGAACTCGGGTGCTTCGCCGTCACGCCCCAGAGGGATCCTGCCGTACCTGCTCGCCGCCAGCCATAGCACGAAGATGACAAACAGTGTCGATGTCAGAACAAAGAACCAACCGAAGTGAATGATGACCCAGGATTGCGCCGCAGAAGCGCTGGCGGCCAGACTCGCCTGACTGGCGATTCCCCAGAAAATGAACGCGATTGCAGTGAGGCTGGTAATGCCAAAAACGACCCAATCGATCTTGCCTTCAAGACGGCGATCCTGCCTTGCCTCTTCACTTTTGGAAGGGTCGGTTACGCCGAGCGCCAATGTTTCAGCGTTGTTTTCCGTTGCCATGAGTAGCCACCCATTTTTTGAATTTGCAGGTTTTTGTTCTTGTTTTATCAGTAACACTGCAAGCAGTCCGGCGCGATGCGAACTGGAGGCGACGCGATTATCCCGCTCCTGGTCACTCCCCCTGTTCTGAGAGCGGCGTGGCGCAAGTTCTGAACGACTCTCGGCAGCATCCCCCGGGGCCGGCATGGACGCTCTATCACCTCACGAAGAGGGGTGGCGGGCTCTTCGACTCAACGCAGCTGGCGCCTACAGTCACTTGTCTTACGGTTAGCGATACAAGGATGAGTCAGCAGGAGGCGGGTGTTCTGCGAGGAGAAAAAGGTCATCGAGGACATGGTCAAAGCCGTCGAGTAATTCTTGCCTCGGCACAACACTGAAATGAAGCGCCCTCCCCTATCCTGCGAACGCTTTCGCAGGATAGAGGTGAAGATTTATAGACGAACGCTGGCAAAGGTTGACTCGTTACGTGCCTGGCTCAAAGCTGAAATCGAACCGGCCAACGGCGAGAGCACAAATGCTTGCGGTAGCGGTATCATCGCCACCTGCTGCGTGGTATTGGAACCGACGCGTTCGTCACGCGGCGGAATGCCAAAGTATTCGCGGTAGCACTTGGAGAAGTGCGGCGTGGACACGAAGCCACAGATCGACGCCACTTCGATGATCGACATCGGCGTTTGCTTGAGCAACTGGCGCGCACGGACCAGACGCAGTTTCAGGTAGTAACGCGACGGCGAGCAGTGCAGGTACTTCTGGAACAGCCGCTCCAGCTGGCGACGGGACACGGCGACATACACCGCGAGTTCGTCCAGGTCGATCGGCTCTTCCAGGTTGGCTTCCATCAGCGCCACGATTTCCTGCAACTTCGGTTGATTGGTGCCAAGCATGTGCTTGAGCGGCACGCGCTGGTGATCCTGCTCGTTGCGGATGCGCTCGTAGACAAACATTTCCGAGATCGCGGCGGACAGTTCACGCCCGTGATCACGGCTGATCAGGTGCAGCATCATGTCCAGTGGCGCGGTGCCTCCGGAGCTGGTGAAGCGGTTACGGTCGAGGGTGAACAAACGGGTACTCATTACTATCCGCGGGAAAGCTTCCTGCATCGCCGCCAGGCACTCCCAGTGCACGCTGCAATCGAAACCATCGAGCAGTCCGGCGCAAGCCAGAGCCCAACTGCCGGTGCAGACCGCACCGAGGCGGCAGGCCTTGCGGGCCTGGCTTTGCAGCCACGACACGTGTTCGCGGGTGACAGTACGCTGAATGCCGACGCCACCGCAAACGATGATCATGTCCATAGGCGGGGCTTTGTGCATGGAAGCGTCAGGGGTGATTTGCAGACCGTCACTGGCCCAGACCTGCCCGCCGTCTACAGTGAGGGTGGTCCAGCGATACAGCTCGCGACCGGACAATTGGTTGGCCATACGCAGGGGTTCCACTGCGGACGCCAGAGAAATCAGCGTGAAATTGTCCAGCAGCAGAAAGCCGATGGATTGAGGCGCACGGTTCTGGGGTTGGGGCCCGGAGTTGAACGTCGTCATCGCGGTATCTCCTCACACAAAGCGAGTGAATGGCCTCAGGCAAAGGCTCTTTTTATTCTCCCACCCAAAAGTTGGTGGGTTTGTTCCTATTCAACGTGCAAAGGCCATACTCAATTGCTTAAGTTTGAGTGGATCCAAAAACGACATCTCCCAATGTCTCTATGCTGAGGGTTTCAGGGCGGGAGCCATAAGGAAAACCCTTTGATTTGAGCCTGCGCTCATCAACGCTGGGCACATTCGTAGCATATACGCGAGAGATATCTATAAACGACAACTTATTTGTCACCGACACCCACCTGTCGGTTTTTGAAAACAATAATGACCAATGCCGATCTGGATGTGAAAATAGCGAGGGCTTTGGGGACGCTCGTCGCGGGTACCAGGCGCATCGCAGCCGCTGCGGACATAGACCCGAAACCACCAATCACTACGCCAATAAGTGTTCGACCTGCGATGTAAATGAAATAGTTCGAAGCCAACCCGACGATCAAACCAGAAACGCACATTAGCGCGGTCAGCAGCAGTAAGGTTTACGATTCATCGTCCCCGCAATCGAGGAAATTGTAAGGCTGGTGATAACTGCGAGAGCGCCGGATATGGCAATACCGTATCCCGCCAAATCCTTCACTTACATTGAGTGCTGTAGCGATCGGGGTGAGCAAACTGACCGGCATGAGTTCAAAGGCGATCAGGGCGAAGACGCAGAGTGTCATGGCGAAGATTCCGCTCCAGTAGCTGGAGCATCCGCCTGTTCTTCCGCACGGAAGGTGTCCGCAGGGAAATCGGTAATTGGACTGGACATGAAATATCCAAAATTTTAATAAGTAATTGATGAGCTGAGATGATGCTGTCTCGGTACACCCGAAGGTGCGATTTCAGCTCAACTATGGTTAGTGCGTTAACGAGGGATTTCAGGCCGTGAGTTTGCGTCAGCTTGCCGAGCACTCGGAGTTACAGGCCGGTTCGCTATATCACTACATTGAAAGCAAACAATGCCTGCTGTTCGAACTCATCGAGGAACATGAGTATTACCTGCTCCACTGCCTCGGCAAGCCTCCCCTCGCCCGCTTCGATCCAAGGTCCGCATTAGGGCACTACCTCGGCGCTTACCTGCGGTTCGCGTTGCCATGGCGTGCAGGCCATACTGGTGGGCGCAGTGCTGGGACCGCTTGGCGAGGATATTCGGCCGGAATTGCTCATCAAGTGTGTGCAACGGATGGTGCTGCGATCACTGCTTGCAGACGCGAGTCTTGCGTAATCCAATCGCTTTGAGTCGGTCCTGACTATGCCAATGAATTTTTTGAGGTCAGCCGTTTTCAGTCGCTGCCCCGATAATCAAAAACTCACTCATGGAATGTCGAGGGGTCCCGCATGACAAGCGCAACCACCCATCAGCTCGATCCCACGCCCGCCGCAGGCAACTAGACTTCACACGGGGGATGAAATCAACGTACCTCTACTCAGGAGATCTGTGATGAACAGAACATCTTGGCTGGCGTTGGTAGTGGCGGCAGGGGCAATTTCAAGTTGCGCGAGCAGAACCGAGATTGTCGATGTCCCCCTCAATGCTACCCCGCAAAACGCCGAGCATATCGCTCGAGCCACCCTCAGCCCGGTGGGCAACCAAACCAGCATCTGGCTCACCGTCGGTGGTGTCCCCCACGACATGGCCGTCTCCAGCCGCCTCGACACCGCCATCTACGCTGGCTCCTGCCAGCAGCTCAGCGCACAGCCTGCGTACAGGACCCGTCAGGCCAACAGCGTCGACTATCCATCGCTCGCCCCACGAACCAAGCATTGGGCCCAGGCACCGGTTGCACTGAGCGAACTGACCAAGGGTGATTATGTCTTGCTCGTTCGCAGCAGCCCGGCAGATGGCAGCCGCCCTCTTTTCTGCGGCAACATCAACGCTGGCTAGGGGCGAATCGAGCAAGCTGTTCGGTACCGTGGCCTGCGCAACTTCAGCCAGGGCACGGTGACGCCTCGATCACTGCAGTCCACGCGCGTAGAAATGCGGATTGTCCAGGCCGGGCTTGCCATAACGCAACGTATCGCCGGCCAGGGTGCAGACCTGTCCGCCGGCGGCGACCAGCACCGCGTGCCCCGCGGCGATATCCCACTCCATGGTGCGTCCCAGACGCGGATAAAGGTCCGCCTCGCCGGCCGCCACCAGGCAGATCTTCAGCGATGAGCCGGCACTTTTCAGGGAGCGCACCTTGCGCCCGTCGAGGAATGCATCCAGCGCCTCGGCATCCCCATGGGAGCGGCTGGCAACCACGTCCATTCCCTCCTCCGTCACCGCCCGACAGTGGATGGCCTGGCGCTGTCCGGCCTGTTCGATAAAGGCTCCGCAATCACGGGCACCGGCGAACAGACGCTCCAGTGCGGGCGCCAGAACCACCCCCAGCACCGGTTCGCCGTTATCGATCAGGGCGATATTGACGGTGAACTCGCCGTTGCGATTGATGAATTCCTTGGTGCCATCCAGCGGGTCCACCAGCCAGAAACGCCGGCCCACTTCGGGCACCTGGCCAGCGGCGGCGGCCTCTTCGGAAATCACCGGAATCTGCGGTGTGCGCGCCGCCAGGGCCTGCAGAATCAGGGTCTCGGCGCGCTCGTCAGCTTCGGTCACCGGGGAGGTGTCGACTTTCCCGCGCACCTCGAAATCCGAGCGGTACACCTCCATCACCAACTCGCCCGCTGCGCGAGCAATACCGATGACATCTTCGAGCAGAACAGCCATTGACTCGTTCATGGGGTTTCTCCTGTTTTTGTTCTTCGTATGGTCCATACGGCCTATGCGCCGTTTTCCGGATCGGGGAACAGTACAGACATCCGCAACACCGCCAATCAGCAAATGGATGTTTAACAGGAGTTCCTGTGCCCCACGGCAATCAGTTATCCGTTCCGCAGATCAACAGGCTCCGCCTGCGCGCCGTGCAGTTGCGCATCGCTGGCAGCACGCTCAAATCCATCAGTCAGGACACAGGACTCTCTTCGCCGACCATCATCGCTGCCTACAAGGCCTGGCAAGCCGGCGGCTGGAGTGCCGTGCCCGTGCGAGACCGCGGACGCAAGCAAGGCGAAGGCCGCAGCCTCTCTGCCGAGCAGGAACAGAACATCTACCAACTGCTGGTCAGCACACTGCCGGAACGGCACGAGTTACCGTTCCTGCTCTGGCAGCTGGAGGCCATGCAGGCACTGGTCCAGCGCCTGCATGGGATTGACTTGCCGGAACGCACCGCCGCCCATTATCTGCAACGCTGGCAGCTCAATGCCGAGCGCCCGGCCAAACGTGTCGCCAAGGCTTCACTGGCCGTGCAGCGCTGGTACCGCAACACCTACGGGCACATCCTTGACCAGGCTCGCGCGCAGAACGGCGAGATCCTCTGGATCGACGACTACGGTGCACCCAACGACCAGGGCAAACTCAGTTATGGCGTACTGCGCGCTGTCAGCAATCGCGGCAAGGTCCTCTGGCTGCCTTACGAAGACGGGCTGCGCGCGCCCCATCTGGTCGAGTTCTTCGACCGCCTGCATCGCTGCGCCGAACGCAAGGTGTTCGCCCTGCTCTCGGGCATGCACTGGCAACGCGCGGCCACCTTCATCACCTGGGCCGGCGAGCGCGCCGACCGGCTGCTTCTGTTTCACCTGCCGCAAGCCAGCGAAATGCTCAGCGGTGCCCTCGAGTTGGCGACCCACATCGGCCAGGCTGCGCGCACCAGCCATGACGATGCGCCCGACAACGTGACCGGTGTCACGCCCGCCCTGCCCCCCAACCCCATGCTGCAGATGTTGCGCCTGATGTTAAAACATCAAGTCGCGCATAAGTCCGAACCGCGGCAGTTGTACGTTGATAAGCGACAACAACAAAAAGCGAAAGGAAGATCTATGACGCTTACCCACCTGCAACGACTGGAAGCCGAAAGCATCCAGGCCATGCGCGAGGTTGTCGCCGAATCCGACAACCCGGTCATGCTCTACTCCATCGGCAAGGACAGCGCGGTCATGTTGCACCTGGCCATGAAGGCCTTCTACCCGGCCAAGCCGCCCTTCCCTTTGCTGCATGTCGACACCACCTGGAAGTTCCAGGAGATGTATCGCTTCCGCGATCAGATGGTGGCCAAACTGAACGTGGACCTGCTGACCCACACCAACCCCGAAGGCGTTGAAATGGGCATCAGCCCGTTCAAGCACGGCTCGCAAATCCACACCGACATCATGAAGACCGAAGGTCTGAAGCAGGCGCTGGATCACTACGGCTTCGACGCGGCTTTCGGCGGCGCACGCCGCGACGAAGAAAAATCCCGGGCCAAGGAACGGATTTTCTCCTTCCGCTCCGACCAGCACCGCTGGGACCCGAAGAACCAGCGGCCGGAGCTCTGGCATCTGTACAACACGCGCAAACACAAGGGTGAGTCGATCCGCGTGTTCCCCCTCTCCAACTGGACCGAGCTGGACATCTGGCAGTACATCCACCTGGAAAACATCCCGATCGTTCCGCTGTATTTCGCCGCTCCGCGTCCGGTGGTGGAGCGCGACGGGATGCTGATCATGGTCGATGACGAACGCATGCCGCTCAACCCGGGTGAAGTGCCGATGATTCGCAACGTGCGCTTCCGCACCCTGGGTTGCTACCCGCTCACCGGTGCCGTCGAGTCCGATGCCGATACGCTGCCCAAGATCATTCAGGAAATGCTGCTGACCCGCACATCCGAGCGTCAGGGGCGAATGATCGACCACGACTCGTCCGCATCGATGGAGAAGAAAAAACAAGAGGGGTATTTCTAATGGCACACGTATCTGACCTGATTGCCGAGGATATGAGCAATACCTCAAGGCCCACGAGCACAAGAGCCTGCTGCGCTTCCTGACCTGCGGCAGTGTGGACGATGGCAAGAGCACCCTGATCGGGCGCCTGCTCTACGATTCGAAAATGCTCTTCGAAGACCAGATGGAAGCGCTGGAGGCAGACTCGAAAAAAGTCGGTACCCAGGGTGGCGAACTGGACTTCGCCCTGTTGGTGGATGGCCTGGCCGCCGAGCGCGAACAAGGCATCACCATCGACGTGGCCTACCGTTTTTTCTCCACCGACCGGCGCAAGTTCATCGTTGCCGACACCCCGGGGCATGAGCAGTACACCCGCAATATGGTGACCGGTGCCTCCACGGCCGACGTGGCCGTGGTGATGATCGATGCCCGACGCGGCGTCCTGACTCAATCCAGGCGTCACAGCTATCTGGCCTCGCTGCTCGGCATTCGCAAGGTGGTACTGGCGGTCAACAAGATGGACCTGATGGACTATTCGGAGAAAGTGTATAACGCCATCGTCGATGACTACCGCGCCTTCGCCAAGCAGATCGGTCTACAGGATTTCACCGCCATTCCGATGTCCGCGCTACGGGGTGAGAACATCACCGAACAAAGCGAGCACATGCCTTGGTACCGCGGTACCACGCTGATGGGTTACCTGGAAACCGTCGAGGTCGACGAGGCGCACCAGCAGAAACTGTCGTTCCGTATGCCGGTGCAGTGGGTCAACCGCCCCAACCTGGATTTTCGTGGCTTCACCGGCACCATCGCCAGCGGCGTGATTCGTCCTGGTGACCGGGTACGCGTGTTGCCGGGCGGACAAGAGAGCCGTATCTCGCGCATCGTCACCCTCGACGGTGACTTGCAACAAGCCGTGGCCGGACAGTCCATCACCCTGACCCTGACCGAAGAAGTCGATTGCAGTCGCGGCGATGTGCTGTCCACCGCAGAAGACCCGACCAGCGTGGCCGACCAGTTCCAGGTCAGCCTGATCTGGATGCACGAGCAGGCCATGCTCGCCGGTCGCCCCTACCTGATGAAAATCGGCGGCAAAACCCTGCCGGTGACCTTGTCGATGCCCAAGTACAAGGTCAACGTCAATACCATGGAGCACCTGGCGGCCAAAGAGCTGGCGCTGAACGAGATCGGCGTATGCAACCTCTTTACCAGCCAGCCGATCGCGTTCGATGCCTACAAGGACAACCGTGAAACCGGCAGCTTCATCCTCATCGACCGTCTGTCGAACGCCACCGTTGGCGCGGGCCTGATCGAGTACTCCCTGCGCCGTTCGCAGAACATTCATATGCAGCACGTGGATGTGAACAAGAAAGCGCGCGCCGAACAGATGGGCCAGCAACCCGTGCTGCTGTGGTTCACCGGTTTGTCCGGCGCCGGCAAGTCGGCCATCGCCAACCTGCTGGAAACCCGACTGTACGCCCGCGGCCGGCACACCTACTTGCTCGACGGCGACAACGTGCGCCACGGCCTGAACCGCGACCTGGGCTTCACCGATGCCGACCGGGTGGAAAACATCCGCAGGGTGGCCGAGGTGTCCAAGTTGTTCGTGGATGCCGGGATGATTGTATTGACGGCCTTCATCTCGCCGTTCCGTTCCGAGCGCGAGATGGCGCGCGGGCTGCTGCAGGAAGGCGAGTTCATCGAGATCTTCGTCGACACGCCGCTGGCCGTGGCCGAGGCGCGTGATCCCAAGGGCCTGTACAAGAAAGTCCGCCGTGGCGAGTTGAAGAACTTCACCGGCATCGACTCACCTTACGAGGTGCCGAACAAGCCGGACATCCATATCAAGACCGGCGAGCTGACGCCGGAAAACGCAGTGGATCGCATCATCGCGGTGCTGACCGAGCGCGGCATCATCGGTAAAGAGTTCTAGCCCCGTCGCCCGGTTCGCCGGGCGTTTAACGATCGCTTCGAGCAGTCCGAAAGGACGACGTGAGGCGAATAAAACAGTGGCCCTGTTGTGGGCCGATGAATCCGGTTCGGGCGTCTCTACGCAGACGTTCACGACCCGGGTTCGACTAATCAAGAGCGTCGAACAATGACAATCAGCTCGATTGACGAACAACACCTGTTGAGTGGCCAGACGTGGTCCACGTTTTGCGATCACCTCAAGCGCTGCGGCGAGCAGATTCTGCGCCCCGAAGCGCCGGCCGATGCGGCCACCCGCGCCGAAGGTTTCCGCTACCTCACGCGCCTGCTGCGCATCGGCCTGGAAATGCACATCGAGTTTGCCGATCCGGCCTTTCCCAGCTTCTTCAAAACCTCCCACGAGACCGCGAAGATCGGTGCCGACAACCCGGACAATCTCTACGAGTACTCGCGCCTGGACGGCACGCTGGACTATCGCATCAAGGGTCAGCGCGGCAGCGTCGCCTACCTGAGTTTCGGCACCCAGAAAGGCGGTTATGAAACCGACGGTACGCTGATCCAGACCGGCTTTATCGATGCCAGCCAGCTACAGGTCGATGCCCAGGGCACCTTCGAAATCATCCTCAGCCGCGAGCCGAAACCGGGCAACTGGCTGAAAATGGAAGACGCCACCAACGCCCTGATCGTGCGCCAGACGTTTCTCGACCGTCGGATTGAAGCGCCGGCCAAGCTGAGCATTGAGCGCATGGGTACCGATTCCAAGCCACAGGCCCTTGATCCGGCGACCTTCCAGCAAGGCCTGGCGCGGGTCTCCAGTTTCGTGGAGAACACCGCCAGGCTGTTCGCCGACTGGAGCCAAAGCTACCTGCCTCACAGCAATCAACTGCCACCGGCCAACCAGGCCCTGTGCCAGTCAGTGGGCGGCGACCCGAACATTTTCTACTACCACTCACACTGGGCGCTGGCTGCAGACGAAGCCTTGGTCATCCACATCGACAAAGTACCGGACTGCGACTTCTGGAACCTGCAGATCAACAACTACTGGATGGAGTCGCTGGACTACCGCTACCACCAAATCTGCTTCAACAAACACCAGGCCCAATACGACGACAACGGCGGCGTGACCCTGGTCCTCAGTGAGCTGGATCCCGGGCTGAGTAACTGGCTGCAAACCGCCGGCGTACGCCAAGGCACGATGTGCCTGCGCTGGGTCGGTGCCCAGGAGCAATGCCACCCCACCACCCAAGTAGTAAAAGTGTCTGCCATCGCGGAGGCCCTATGAACGCGCATACCCTGATTGAAGAGTTGACCGTCGAACGCCTGTTGGCCAGCGCCATCGCGCGCACCGACGGCCTGAGCAATTTTGGCGATGACAACTATCGCGAGTCTCTGGAGGCTCTGCTGGTTGCCTTGGCCGCCGAAGCCGGGTTGTCGCAGACCGGCCAGTATTTGCTGCAGGAAAGGCTGGTGGGACAACTGGTCAATCGCCTGGTGATCGAGGACTACCTTGTCCGCTACCCGCAAATCACCCAGATCCAGATCGACGATCCGCTGGTCATCGTCGGCCTGCCACGCACCGGCACCACCATGCTGCAACGCACGCTGGCGGTTGACCCGCGCTTCTACTCGGCGGCCTGGTGGGAGACCCGCTTCCCGGCACCGCTGGCAGACGAAACCCTGGCCGTGCCGGCCAAACGCATCGCCCAGGCCAAGGCCGAGGTCGAGCTGATGGCCCAGGTCATCCCGCAGATCCTCGCCATCCACCCGCTGGATGCCATGCTCTGCGACGAAGAGTTCATGCTCATGGAACATTCGTTCATGTGCGCCATGGACGCCTACGTCAACGTGCCCAGCTATACCCGCTGGCTGGATCAGCAAGATCAGCGGCCGGTCTATACCCAGCTGAAAAAAATGCTGCAGTTCCTGCAATGGCAGAAAGGCCAACGGGGTGAACCTGCAGGCCAGCGCTGGTTGCTCAAAGCCCCCCAACACCTGCACACCCTGCATCTACTGCTGGATGTTTTCCCTAAGGCGCAGGTGATTTTGACCCACCGCGAACCGGCCCAGACCATTCCGTCGATGGCGAGCATGGCCCACACCCTGTGGCAGATGTACAGCGACAACCCTGATCCGAAAGCCGCCGGCGAACAGTGGAACCACCGCATGGCGCGTGGCATCCGTCACACCATGCAGGTCCGCGACCAGCACGCTGCCGAGCGCTTTCTCGACATCCACTTCGCCGACACCGTGACCCAGCCGATGGACGTGCTGGAAAGGGTCTACGCCTTCGCCGATCTGCCGTTTACCGACAAGGCCCGCGCCGACGCGCAGGGATGGCTGGCGCAAAACAGCCGGGAAAAACGTGCCAGCCACGACTACAGCCTGGAGCGCTTCGGTTTGAACGAGGCGCAGATGACTGAGGACTACAAGGAATATCGCGCCCGTCATTTGAGCGTCAACCATTAAACCCAGGCTGGAGGATTCATGGAAAAACTCATGTTGACCCTGTGGAAACCGCCACAGCAAAGCGTCGAGCAATGGCGCCAGGCGTTGCTCGACCTGGGCGACAATCTGGTTAGCGCCGGCGCGCGCACCGCCCGCGTCATGGTGGTCGATGGGGGCGTGGCCGCCGCTTTCGCACAGCGCATTACCAACAGCGCCATCCCGCTGGACGGTTTGCTCTCGGTGTGGCTGGACAGTGCCTCGCAATGGCCTTCGATCAAGGCGCTCGTGACACCGTTGACTAGCCGCCTTGAGGCTTATCTGGTGCTGGAGTCCGAACCCTACCCCGAGGAGCGCAAGGCGCGTGCAGCCCACTACCGGGTACCGGTTGGCGAGCGCACACCCGGGATGAATCAGGTGGCGCTGCTGCACAAGCCGGATCGGATGAGCTACGAGCATTGGTATGACACCTGGCGCAACGGCCACGGGCCGAATGCCTACCCTCTGCAGTCGATCTTCGGCTACCGGCAGAACACCGTGGTACGGGCGCTCACCTTCGGTGCGCCGGTGCTGCACGGGATCGTCGAAGAAAACTTCCCGCCAGAGGCCATCGGCAATCCGCAAGGATTCTTCGCGGCCCTTGGCGACCCGGACAAATGCGCGCAACGCCAGCAGGCCATGTACGAATCGACCAGCAAGTTCATCGACTTCCAGAAGCTCGACTGCATCCTCACCAGCGAGTACCAGCTCAGTGCCTGAGTAGCCCACAAGGAGGCTTCCCATGTTGGACCTAGAAGCAATCGAGCTGATCAAGCAGCTCAAGGCGCGCTACTTTCGTGCCATCGACACCTGCAACATCGAGATGCTGCAGGGCATGCTCACCGAAGACGTCACCCTGTCGTTCAAGAGCCCTGCCTACGAATTTCACGTCAATGGCCTGGGCGATGCGCTGGACTTCTACCGCACTTCGTTCACCAAGACCCGCCTGGCCACCCACAACGGTCACACCCCGGAAATCGAAGTCGATGGCGAAAAGGCTTCGGCTCTCTGGTACCTGAGTTACGTGTTCATCAACCTCGAGGACAACACCCACCTGCACGGCAGCGCGATCTACCAGGATCGCTACATCAAGCGCGGCGAGCGCTGGATGATCGCCGAGACGGGCTACGAAACCTTGCTCGAGACCATCCAACCCTTGAGCGAACAGCTGCAGATCACCTCCAGACCCATCAACTGAATGCACAACAGGAGACAGTCATGGCCAGAGCCGAAAACATAGTGACCTCCCACACGGTGGAAATTAACGCCCCCGCCCGGGTGGTCTGGGAAGTGCTCATTGATCTGGACAATTACCACCAGTGGAACACCTTCTGCCCGCGCATTCAGTGCGGCCTGCAGATCGGCGACGAGGTGCATATGCAGGTACTTACCCCCGATACCGGCGAAACCGTTCCGGTCTTCGAATACCTCGTGGCCTGCGACCCCGAGCAGCTGTTGTCCTGGGAGCAGCGTCCCGTCCCGGACAACATGGACGCCGCCCGCCGTGATCAATACATCAAGGCCATCGACGCCAACCGCTGCAGCTATTTCACCACTGATATTTTCCTGGGCCTGAACCAGGACACGATCATGCGTGAACACGGTGCCTGGGTAAAAATCGGCTTCGACCGGATGGCCCTGGATTTGAAACGACGTGCCGAAGAACTGCACGCCAGCCGCAGCTGAACGACCCGTACCCGACCAAAACAATAAGAAGGTAATTTTCATGTTGCTGAAAGATAAAGTCGTCATCATTTCCGGTATCGGCCCGGGCCTGGGCATCAAGCTGGCCGTGCGAGCCGCGGAGTATCAGGCGAAGGCCGTGGTGTTGGCCACCCGCACCCCCGCCAAACTGGATCAGGCTGAACAGGCCATCCGCGACGCCGGCTACAGCACGCCGGTCCTGAAAGTCCCCACCGACATCGCCCAGGCCGAACAGTGCCAGACGCTCGCCGACCTGACGATCGAGCACTTCGGCCAGATCGACGTATTGATCAACTCTGCCTACGCCCATGGCGCCTGGGGCAGTTCTTCCGAGTCGTCAATGGACGACTGGCGCAAGGCGATGGACGTCAACCTGTTTGGCACCATGCACATGACCCAGGCCGTGCTGCCGCAGATGAAGAAACAGAAGTCGGGCAGCATCGTCATGATCAACACCATGGCCACCCGCACCCCCAACCAACTGGAATCCGGCTATGCCGTCTCCAAGGGCGCATTGAAAACCGCTGTGCAATACCTGGCCCAGGATCTCGGCCCGTTCGGCATCCGCGTCAACTCCGCCTTCATGGGCTGGATGTGGGGCGCGCCGGTGATCGGTTACTTCGAGAGCGAAGCCCAGCGCCTGGGCGTCCCGATGGAGTCGCTGGTCGACCAGATCGCCCAGCAGATTGCGTTGCGCAAAATCCCCGAAGACAACGACTGCGCCATGGCCGCCCTGTACCTGGCCAGCGATTACGCCAAGGTCATTACCGGTGCGCAACTGGATGTCAACGGCGGCCACTTTCTGCCCTGCTAAACACTCAAGGCGACAGCAATGTCGCCTCCTTCTTCGCCTGTAGGAGCGAGGCTTGCCCGCGAACCAGGCACTGCGGTTTATCTGAAACACCGCGTCATCGTTCTTCGCCGGCAAGCCTGGCTCCTACAAGCGAACCAGGCACTACGGTGTATCTGTGACACCGCGTTATCGTTCTTCGCCTGTAGGAGCGAGGCTTGCCCGCGAACCAGGCACCGCGGTTTATCTGACACACCGCATCATCGTTCTTCGCCGGCAAGCCTGGCTCCTACAAGCGAACCAGGCACTGCGGTTTATCTGAAACACCGCGTCATCGTTCTTCGCCTGTAGGAGCGAGGCTTGCCCGCGAACCAGGCACTTCGGTGTATCTGACACACCGCGTTATCGTTCTTCGCCGGCAAGCCTGGCTCCTACAAGCGAACCAGGCACTGCGGTGTATCTGAAACACCGCGTCATCGTTCTTCGCCTGTAGGAGCGAGGCTTGCCCGCGAACCAGGCACTGCGGTGTATCTGTTGCACCGCGTCATCGTTCTTCGCCGGCAAGCCTGGCTCCTACAAGCGAACCAGGCACTACGGTGTATCTGACACACCGCGTTATCGTTCTTCGCCTGTAGGAGCGAGGCTTGCCCGCGAACCAGGCACTGCGGTTTATCTGAAACACCGCGTCATCGTTCTTCGCCGGCAAGCCTGGCTCCTACAAGCGAACCAGGCACTGCGGTGTATCTGAGACACCGCGTTATCGTTCTTCGCCTGTAGGAGCGAGGCTTGCCCGCGAATCAGGCACTGCGGTGTATCTGTTGCACCGCGTCATCGTTCTTCGCCGGCAAGCCTGGCTCCTACAAGCGAACCAGGCACTGCGGTGTATCTGTGACACCGCGTTATCGTTCTTCGCCTGTAGGAGCGAGGCTTGCCCGCGAACCAGGCGCCGCGGTGTATCTGTTGCACCGCGTCATCGTTCTTCGCCGGCAAGCCTGGCTCCTACAAGCGAACCAGGCACTGCGGTGTATCTGTGACACCGCGTTATCGTTCTTCGCCGGCAAGCCTGGCTCCTACACACGAAAAAATGCACACCACAAGGTCTTGTCAACCTTGTGGTGTGCATTGTTCGACGCACGCCGACCCTAGCGGAAATTCAGCCAGTTCGGAACGCTCTGGCTGATGGCGACACAGCCTGCGTATTGCTTGCAGGCTTTAAAACTGGGCGATTGCGCTGGCGGGGAGACCAGCACGGTCACCACCAGGAGGAACAGGAGCAACAAGCAAACGTGATAGGCAAGAAGACTTTTTGTTTTCATTGTCAGTGCTCTCGTGACCGTCAAGTCGGACCTACGTCATCGCAACAACTCAAGGGGCGTTACCCTTCAACGCTCGTCGACCGTGATGAATTCACGGCGTTCAGCCATGCTCGCGGGCACTTTGTCTTCATCGGTAAAGAACTGTTGGTACCACTCGCGCAGTTGGTAGACCGGGCCGTCGTTTTCCGCCAGCACCGGGTTGTCGATGCGGATTTTATGCTTCCAGATATCCACATCCTGATAGAACGAGGTGCGATTACCCTGAACGTAGGCTTTGGCCACTTCAATGTTCTGCTCTTCGCTCCAGCCGGGTACACGCTTGACCATGCAGCCGAAACGCAGGTCGAAGCTGTTGGCCGTCACAGGCAC
Organism: Pseudomonas silesiensis; assembly: GCF_001661075.1. NCBI lineage: Bacteria > Pseudomonadati > Pseudomonadota > Gammaproteobacteria > Pseudomonadales > Pseudomonadaceae > Pseudomonas > Pseudomonas silesiensis. Next base: position 2,625,659 of record NZ_CP014870.1, on the reverse strand, counting down.
ATGGCTGTTGAGCAAAATGGCGTGTATACGCACATCGCCGAACATAGAGCTGATGTGAGTGAAGTGGGTCGCCGGGCCGTAGTAGGCCGACGGTGCGATCAGATCGCCACCCAGGCGCTCGGAATCACCGTGGAAGATCTGGTGGCCGATGTGCCCTTCGAAGACATTGGCGAAGTACTTGGTCGGCGTGCCGTGCACGGGGCCAAAATGCATGGCGTCCACCAGGTTATCGACCAACTCCCGTGGGTTGGTTTCGATCAGCATGCTGTCGATGTTCCAGTCGTGAATCCAATCCGGGTCGTCCATCTCCGCCAGGTGCGGGATGATCACGCCCTCTTTCGGCGGACGTCCTTCAGGGTTGTTCCAGACGAACAGCAGGTTGTTTTCCTCACAGGTCAACCAGCTGCGGGTCTTGGCCTTCGGTGGAATGCGCTTGCAATAAGGAATCTCGACGCATTTACCGCTGGTGTTGTATTTCCAGTGGTGGAACGGGCACACCACCGTGTCGTTTTCGATGGTGCCCTTGGACAGGTCAGCCCCCATGTGCGGGCAGTAGGCATCGAGGATGCTGATAGCACCCTTGCTGTCGGCAAACGCCACCAGGCGCGTGCCGAAGATATTCAACGTGTGCAACTGGCCATCGCGGTAATCTTCCGCCACGCCCAGACAGTGCCAGCCACGGGCGTAACGGTGAGTACGCTGGGCGTTTTCGATGCTGATTTCAGCGAGTTTCGTCATTGTTACTGTTCCTCGATTGGAAACTTCGGGGAGTAATACCCCCAAAAAAAACAGGGTGAACCCATAGCGGATATCATTGAGCGTCCCGACAAGGGATTCATCCCTCACTTGGACTAGATCAAATGAGATCCGCTCTCAAAGGGTTCACCTGTCAGCCTCTGCTTTCCAAAAACTGCGTCGGCTATTGGCCAAACCGACGGGCAGCTTCCGGACCGAAATCCCGCGGGCTGAAGCCCGGCTTGTTCAACTGATAGCCATCGCGCTGTTCGTTGATCAGGTTGAACGCCAGGTAACTGCCGGCATTCAGGTCGTAGTACAGCCCCACGCCCGCTTGGGGCCGCTGGCTTTCATAGGCGTAGAAAAAGTTCAGCATCGAGGTCCGCCACAGCTCGCCACGGTTGTCGTAGTTATCGGCGAGCATCGGGAACCAGGTGTCTTCGTCGATGTACAACTTGCGTTTGCCGTACAGGTGGCGGTAACCCGGCTTGAGGGTGCCTTCCAGTTCCCACACCCGATGGCGCTCGAAGCGCATGGCATCCGGGTTGATATGGCCAGGGGTCAACAGGTTGGCGTACTTGAGGTTGGCCGCATGCAGGCGATAGGTGTTGTAGGGAATGAACATCTCGCGCTTGCCGACGATCTTCCAGTCATAACGCTGGCCCGAGCCGTTGAACAGGCGCACCTCGTCCACGGTGATCGAACCGCCGCTGCCGGGGAACGACATGTCGAAGCCATAACCCGGCGACTGCCGCACACGGCGAGTGCCCGGATCGTAACGCCAGGCCTGGCGAGGCTCGGTCTTGTCGTTCCAGAACTCGGTGCCGGTATTGATCTCGCCCTTGTCCCGTTGTGGCAGCAGGGTTTCGTTGAGGTAGAAGGCCGAGTTACCAACGGTCTCGCCTTTTTTGCCCGGCTCCAGCGACGGCGCCAGGTTGCGCGAATGCACGCGGCCCCAGTTGATGTTGCCGTCCTTGAGTACGTAGGCGTTGTCAGAGGTATATTCCTCGGTCCAGGCGCGCAAGGTAAAGGCAGAAGCGTTCTTCAGCAGTTCCAGACCGCTGCGCGGTACCGGAAAGGCTGTGCCGCCGGTTTTACCCACCACCCCTTCCCCGTCATCCACCAGGCGCGCGATGCTGGCGTTTTCGCGAGTAGCCTGGCACACCGCGTCGTCGAAACGGAAATCGCGGTGCGTGGGGTAGATCGGCATCTTGTACGTAGCCGGGTAGTGCTTGAACAAGGCTTTCTGTCCGTCGGACAGGTAGTCGCTGTATTGCGCCAGGTTGGCCGCGGTAATCACGAACAGCGGTTTTTCTTGCGGGTAAGGATCAACCGGATGGTTGCCAGTCCCTTTGAAGTCCACGTGCGGCGGCACGCCCAGCCACTTGCCGCTGAACGCCGGGATGCTGCCATCGGCATTGGCGCTCTTGTCGGCACCGACGCAAGTCAAATCCTTGCCCAGGCGCTCCACATCTTCCGGTGCGGCGTTCGCCGTACCGATTGCACTGCATCCCAATAACAACCCCAGCACCCAGGTGGGAGTGGCGTTGGCAGCCCGCGAGACAAGACAACTGGAGGCCAGGTTACTGCCGGTCATTTTTATTCTCCTTGGTTACCGATAGCGGTCACCCAGTATCGGCAGCCCAAGGAACCGGCAGCATCGTCCGCACGGACTAACGCGTTTTGCCTCGGTGCCTGTGAACGACAGACTACAGCGCATCCTTCGCTGCTCCCGGCAACTGCGGCCCGGCCAATGCCACGACACTGTTGAGCATGATCCGCACAAGCTCGGTCTGGCGCCGCACACCCGTCTTGGAAAAGATCGACCGCAGGTGCGCGCGGGCGGTATTACGGCGGATGTTCAGCGCTTCCGAGGCTTCCTCCAGCGACAGGCCGTTAGCCAGTTCCAGCGCCAGCAAGGTTTCTGCGGGTGTCAGGTTGTACAGCTGCGAAGTCACCACATTGCTCACCAGCGACTTGCTGACAGCATCGCGGACATAGACCACCACGGTCGGTTTGCCCTTGCCCTCGACCAGCTCCTGCGTCGGAATCAACTCCACCACCACCCCCAGGCTGACTTTCCCGGAGGGGCGGGAAATCGACGTGGCCTCGGCTATCTGTAATCCGGCGTGGCCCTGCTTCACCCGTTGAAAGGCGTTGCGCACCAGCCGCGACAGTTCACGATTGTCACTCGGGTAAGTCGCCTCCAACCGCCCGCCCACGACTTTAAGGCCGTCCTGGCTGGCGATAATCTCCCGGGCCACCGGGTTCAGTTGCACCACGGTGCCGTTTTCATCGAGCACGATAGTCGCCACCGCCATACGGCTGATCGTTTGCGAGTACAAACTGCCCAGCGACTCACTGCGATCCAGTAGCGAATGCATGTGCAGGGCGCGGCGCAAATGCGGCAAGAGCATGGCGCACATGGCCCGCTCGACCTGGGAAAAACGTGCCTGGCCCCGTGGCCGGTTGATCCGCAAACGCACCGTGCTTCCGTCCGGCATGCGGATGTCCGCGCCGAGCATCTGGTGGCAGTCGTGTGGTTGGCAAAACAACAGGTAAAAAGAAGAACTGATCCATTCATCATCAGTCATCAATTCATCGATGGTGAACACCGTGTCGGTGGGCAGGCCGTCGAACAGCGTGGACTTGGCGTAGTAGGCGTAATGGTTGATGCCGCCCTCCCCCAGTTCGATGTCCCCGGCGACCATCATCGGCGACAGCAGCGGCTCATCTTGCACACGCAGAATCAAGGTCACGAAATTGGCCTTGAACAGCTTCCGGAGCTGGCGCAACGAATCACCCATGCAACGAATATCCATGGCCGAGTCGTACATGTTGCCGATGAGGCCTTCGTACTCGGCCAACTCCAGTCCCATCTGCGCGAGGACCTGCGCATTCGGCACGCGACTTTGCATAACCACTCCCCAGCAGCGGGCCCGGACTGCATGGCCCGCATCAATTGATCGTAATGGGTGTTAAAGACGCTCAACGCCCCCGGTCAGCCCTACGGCAGTTCGAACAAACCGGCCGCACCCATGCCGCCGCCAATGCACATGGCGATCACCACATAACGGGCGCCGCGACGGCGACCCTCCAGCAGTGCGTGACCGACCATGCGTGCGCCGGACATGCCGAACGGGTGGCCGATGGCAATCGCGCCGCCGTTGACGTTCAGACGTTCCGCCGGGATTTGCAGTGCATCGCGGCAATGCAGGACCTGGCAGGCAAAGGCTTCGTTGATTTCCCACAGGCCGATATCCGCCACGCTCAGGCCAAAGCGCTTGAGCAATTTCGGCACGGCCACCACCGGGCCAATGCCCATTTCCTCCGGCGCGCAGCCGCCCACGGCAATGCCTCGGTAGATGCCCAACGGGGTCAGCCCCCGACGCTTGGCTTCGGCGCGGCTCATCAGCAGGCTGGCCGAGGCGCCATCGGAGAACTGCGACGCATTGCCGGCGGTAATGAATTCACCCTGCTCGATCCATTTACCGTCCTTCCACACCGGTTTCAGCGAAGCCAGGTCTTCCAGGCGCGTGTTCGGTCGATTGCATTCGTCACGCTCGACCAATACACGCTGATGGCCGCTGGGCTGGCCAGCCGCATCGAAGCACAACTTATCGACGCTCAAGCCGACGATTTCATCATCGAACAAGCCGTCACGCTGGGCGGCCGCGGTGCGCAGTTGGCTCTGCAGGGAATACTCGTCCTGGGCCGCGCGGCTGATGCCATAACGGCGCGAGACAATTTCGGCGGTTTCCAGCATCGGGATATAGGCGCTGGGCACGACTTGCAGCACGGCTTCGGACTGGGCACGATAGCTGTTCTTGTGCTTGGTCTGGGTCAGTGACAGCGACTCCACGCCACCGCCAATGGCGATATTCATCTCGCCGGTCATGATGCCCTTGGCGGCGACGCCAATGCTCATCAGGCCAGAGGCGCACATGCGGTCCAGGGCCATGCCCGGCACGGTGTCCGGCAAGCCGCCGGTATAAGCGCAGAGGCGGCCGATGTTGTAGGCCTGGGTGCCCTGCTGCACCGCTGCGCCCATGATCACATCTTCTACTTCGCCCGGTTCGATGCCGGCGCGCTCGACCACCGCACGCACCACATGTCCGCCCAATACCGGGGCTTCCGTATCGTTGAACGAGCCGCGGAACGACTTGGCGAGCGCGGTCCGCGCAGTGGCAACGATGACAACTTCATTCAGGTCCATGACAGGCTCACTCGGTAATAGGGTTGAAGGTGTAACGGCTGATGGTGTCGATCACACAGCCGGGCCGCGCCTGGCCCTCGACTTCCACGGTCACGCGCACCACCAGTTGCACGGCCTCTGCCAGCTGCTCGGCGCGCACGATGCTGGCGCTGCCGCGCACTCGCGATCCCACCTTGACCGGCGCCGGGAAGCGCACACGGTCGCTGCCGTAATTGACCCCCATCGCCATGTTGTCGAGGGTGAGCAATTGCGGCAGGAACAGATTGACGAGCGACTGGGTCAGGTAGCCGTGGGCGATACAGACGCCAAACGGCCCGCTGGCGGCGCGCACCGGGTCGACATGAATCCACTGGTGATCACCCGTGGCTTCGGCAAACAGATCGATGCGCTGCTGGCTGATGGTCAGCCACTCGGTGCAACCCAGGTCCAGGCCCTCGGCCTCGAGCAACGCCTGGGCACTGCTGAATACATGACTCATGGCCCACTCCTCAGGCTTGTTGGGAACTGACGGACAATACTTCGCCAACCATGTAGGAGGCGTAGTCGCTGGCCAGGAACATCATCACGTTGGCGACTTCCCAGACTTCGGCGGCACGGCCGAATGCCTCGCGCCCGGCGAGGCTGGCGAGCAGCTCTTCACTGGAGGCCTTCTTGAGAAAATCATGCAGGGCGATCGACGGTGAAACCGCGTTGATGCGCACGCCGAACTCCGCAGCTTCCAGCGCACTGCAACGGGTCAGGGCCATCACCCCGGCCTTGGCCGCGGCGTAATGGGCCTGTTCCTTCTGTGCGCGCCAACCCAGGACCGAAGCATTGTTGACGATGGCGCCGGCGCCACGACGCTGCATGTGTGGCAGCATCGCGCGGGTCATGCGGAACGTGCCGGTCAGGGTCACATCCAGCACTCGCAGCCATTCTTCGTCGCTCATCTCGACCACGAGTTTCTGGCCACCGAGGCCGGCGTTGTTGATCAACACATCGACACCGCCCAGCAGCTCTTCCGCGCTCGCCACCAACGCCTGGACCTCGGCTTCGACCGTGACATTGCACAGCTGGCCGAAAATGGCCTGCAGGCCGGTTTCGGCCTTGAGACGCTCCACGGCTTCTTCGAGGCGGCGCGGGTGCACGTCGGAAATCATCAGTGCCCGGCAGCCCTCCTCGGCGCTGCGCCGGGCGGCCGAGTAACCGATACCGGCACCTGCGGCAGCGGTAATCAGCACGGATTTTCCAGCCAGTAATTGATGGCCCGGGACATAAGGGGGAGCTTGTTTCACAGCGTTTACCTCCGAAGAAATCAATACGCTGTAGTTGTACGGAGGGCGCTACGCGGGTGCATCGTCAATATGGGGTATGGCGGCGTCAGAACGCTTATGCCCGCGAACGGTGCAACAGATACACCGCGACGCCTGGTTCGCCTGTAGGAGCGAGGCTTGCCCGCGAAAAACGATAACGCGGTGCAACAGGTACACCGCAGCGCCTGGTTCGCCTGTAGGAGCGAGGCTTGCCCGCGAAGAACGATAACGCGGTAATACAGTTACACCGCAGCGCCTGGTTCGCCGGCAAGCCTGGCTCCTACGGGCGAAGAACGATAACGCGGTGCAACAGATAAACCGCGGCGCCCGGTTCGCCTGTAGGAGCGAGGCTTGCCCGCGAAGAACGATAACGCGGTAATACAGTTACACCGCAGCGCCTGGTTCGCCGGCAAGCCTGGCTCCTACGGGCGAAGAACGATAACGCGGTGCAACAGATAAACCGCGGCGCCCGGTTCGCCTGTAGGAGCGAGGCTTGCCCGCGAAGAACGATAACGCGGTAATACAGTTACACCGCAGCGCCTGGTTCGCCGGCAAGCCTGGCTCCTACGGGCGAAGAACGATAACGCGGTAATACAGTTACACCGCAGCGCCCGGTTCGCCGGCAAGCCTGGCTCCTACAGGGCAGGCCTCTCAGCTGCCCCAGACCCGCTGCGCAGCAGGGGCTTGGGCAAGGATCGCATCGATGGCGGCGCCGACTTCCTCGACACGCCACAATGCACCCTTGTCGCGGGTGACCCCGGTGCGCCAGCCGTCCCCAAGGGAAATACGCCCACCCTGGCTCTCGAATATCTGGCCATTGACGTGGGCCGATTCGGCGCTGCCCAACCACACCACCAACGGCGCGACGTTTTCCGGCGCCCAGGCGTCGAAACTGCCGTCCTCAGGTTTCTTGACCACATCGGGCATGGCACTTTCAGTCATCGAGGTACGCGCCGCCGGGGCCAACGCGTTGGCGGTAATGCCGTAGCGTGCCAACTCTGCCGCCTGCACCAGGGTCAACGCAGCAATCCCGCCCTTGGCTGCCGAATAGTTGGACTGCCCCACCGAGCCTTGCAGGCCGGCGCCGGAACTGGTGTTGATGATGCGTGCGTCGACCGGAGTGCCAGCCTTGGCCAGATCACGCCAACGCCGCCCCAACAGGTTCGCCAGGCAATAATGGCCCTTGAGATGAACGCGCATAACCATGTCCCAGTCCTCTTCGCTGAGACTGATGAACATGCGGTCGCGCAAGACCCCGGCATTGTTGACCAGCACGTGCACCTCACCGAACGCCGCCACTGCGGCTTCGACGATGCGCCCGGCCGTGGCCAGGGTGGTGATGTCGTCACTGTTGGCGATGGCCTGGCCACCGTTGGCGCGGATCTCGCCTGCTACATCTTGCGCCGCCTCGGCGCGAATATCGTTGATCACCACGTTGGCGCCCGCCGCCGCGAACGCCAGCGCGTAGGCGCGACCGAGTCCGCCGCCGGCCCCGGTGATGATCACGGTGCGGCCTGAACAAATAGCCATGCATGACTCCTTATGACTGCGTGACCGCACGCCCAGCGGACGGCGGCACGGATGGGAAAAACCTAGAGGCGTTCGATGATCGTGACGTTGGCCTGGCCGCCGCCTTCGCACATGGTTTGCAGGCCATAACGGCCACCGCTGCATTCCAGCTCGTTCAACAGCGTGGTCATCAGCCGGGCTCCCGTGGCGCCGAGCGGGTGACCCAGGGCAATGGCGCCACCGTTGACGTTGGTGCGCGCCGGGTCGTAGTCCAGTTCCTTGGTCCAGGCCATGACCACCGAGGCAAAGGCTTCGTTGATCTCTACCCGGTCGATATCGCTCATGCGCAGTCCGGTTTTTTCCAGGGCCCGGCGTGTCGCGGCGATTGGCGCGGTCAGGTGCCAGATGGGATCATCGCCCAGCACCGTGAGGTGATGGATGCGCGCCCGTGGCGTCAGGTCGTAGCGCTTGAGCGCCGCCTCCGACACCACCAGCAACGCCGATGAAGCGTCGCAGGTCTGGCTCGAAACAGCGGCAGTGATCGAGGGGAATTGCGGGTCCACCGGCTGCAGCTCGGCCATTTTTGCCAGGCTGGTCAAGCGCGGTGTTTCGTCCGCGAACAGGCCATTGCAAGCGACGATTTCCCGGGCGAAACGCCCGCTCTCGATGGCGGCCAGGGCGCGGCTATGGCTTTGCAGGGCAAACGCTTCCATCTGCTCACGCGTGATACCCCAATGATCGGCGATGCGCTGGGCGGCGTAGAACTGGTTGACCGGCTGATTACCGAAACGTGCGCGCCAGCCTTCGCTACCGGAAAACGGATCGGCAAAACCCAAGGGTTGCCCGGCGAGCATGGCCGAGGAAATCGGAATCCGGGTCATGGTTTGCACCCCGCCCACGGCGATCACATCCTGGGTGCCGCTCATTACCGCCTGCGCCGCGAAATGCAGCGCCTGTTGCGAGGACCCGCACTGGCGATCGATCGTGGTGCCGGGCACATTCAGCGGCAATCCCGCTGCGAGCCAGCTGGTACGGGCAATATCACCGGCCTGGGAGCCGATGGTGTCGACGCAGCCGAAAATCACGTCGTCATAGTCTTCGCCCGGGATAGCGTTGCGTTCCACCAATGCCTTGAGCACATGAGCACCCAGGTCTATGGCATGGACCTCGCTCAAGGCGCCTTTGCGCTTGCCGGTCGGGCTGCGCAGTGCATCAACAATATAGGCCTCTGGCATGACTCACTCCTCGAAAGTATGGCCCGGGCCCAGGCGGGCACCGTCGGCGAACAGGTAGTCGCTGACACGGGCTTTATGAAAGCCCCGATCACCCCAGGACGCATCGAGCGCCCAGGCACGTTTCATGAACATCTGCAGATCGACTTCCCAGGTGTAACCCATTGCGCCGTGCACCTGAATGCCCTTGCGCGCGGCGATCCCGCTTGCCTCGCAGCAGGCCAGGCGGGCCTGGGAAACCCAGACGCTGGCGTTGCTGTCGCCTTGGGCCAGACCGTGGGCGGCGCGGTACAGCACGGGTTTGGCCTGTTCGATCTGCCGGGCGACATCGGCCAAATGATGCTTGACCGCCTGGAAACTGCCGATCGGCTTGCCAAACTGCTTGCGCTGAGCGACGTAGTCCACCGACAAATCGAGCATGCGTTGCGCCAGCCCGAGCAATTGCCCGGCCACCGACAAGGCGCCACGGTCGAGCAGTCGGGCTTGCAAGGCACGGCCCGCAGCGCCGCTGGCCACACAGGTGGCCGGTGTCGGGTTCCAGGTCACCCGACCCAGGCGCCGCGACGCATCGATGCTCGTCCGGGGCTGCACATCCACCTGCGAACGCGGCACCACGTGAATGTCATCGCCATCGATGAGGATCAACACTTCAGCCAGTTGCGCATCGCTGACCAGCGAGTTGACGGGGTGGTTGATGGCAAGGCGCAATGTGCCTTCGGCGATCCGTGGCAACAAGCTGCTGCGTGCCGGGTGATCGGTCGCCAGGCTGGCGAGCAAGCCGGTGGCGACATACGCGGTGTCAGCCAGGGAATCGGGAATCGCGTAATACCCCAGCTCCTGGGTCATCAGCGCCCAGGCCACATCATCCATGCCCAGGCCACCCTCGGCTTCGGGGACCGACAAGGCGGTCAGGCCCTGAGCGGCGATCTTGTGACGCAGGTCCGGTGAGCGACCGACATCGGTTTCCCAGATTTCCCGGAGCATCTCCGGGGCGGCTTCAGTCATCAGGAAACGACTGATGGCTTCGCGAAACGTCAGCTGGTCATCGGTAAAAGTGAAGTCCATGGCCCGTTCCTTATTTCGGCAAGCCGAGCATCCGCTCGGCAATGATATTGCGCTGGATTTCGTTGGTCCCGGCGTAGATCGGTCCGGCCTGGGCGAACAGGAAACCCTCCAGCCAGCCAGCAGCATCGGTATCGGCATCCGGCAGCAGCTCGGCGCTGGCGCCCAGAATGCGCATGGCGGTTTCGTGCATTTTCAGGTCGAGCTCCGACCAGATGATCTTGTTGATGCTCGACTCGGCACCGATCTGCTCACCCCGGCTGAGGCGCCCGACCGTGTGGTAGGCCGACAAGGCATAGGCCTCGGCGCCCATCCAGGTGTCCAGCACCGCGTCACGCAGGCCCGGATCGCGGTCGGCGCTGTCGCGGTTGGCCTTGTACAGTTCCACCAACTTGCGTGCGGTGTACTGGAAACGCGCCGGTGAACGCAGCAGCAACCCGCGTTCAAAACCGGCGGTGGCCATTGCCACATGCCAGCCCTGCCCTTCGGCACCGATGCGGTTGGCCACCGGCACGCGGACGTCGTCGAAAAACACTTCGGCAAAGGCGTCCTTGCCATTGAGAGCCTTGATCGGACGAATACTCACGCCCGGCGCATTCAGTGGCACCATCACGAACGACAGTCCGTGGTGGCGCGAGGAGCCCGGTTCGCTGCGGAACAGGCCGAATAGCCAGTCGGCGAAGGTCGCTCGGGTCGACCAGGTTTTTTGGCCGTTGATCACGTAATGATCGCCATCGAGCGTGGCTTTGCTGGTGATCGCTGCCATGTCCGAACCGGCATTCGGTTCCGACCAGCCTTGTGCCCACATGTCCAGGCTGGCGGCCATGCGTGGCAGGAAGCGCTGCTTCTGTTCCGGGGTGCCGAATTCCATCAGGGTCGGCCCCAGCAACAACTGGCCGTTCTGGTTGACGCGCATCGGCGCCCCGGCACCGTAGTACTCCTCTTCGAAGATCAGCCACTCGATCAGATCGCAACCGCGACCGCCCAGTTCGGCGGGCCACATCACCATCGACCAGCGGCTCTCGAACAGCTTCGCTTCCCAGGCGCGGTGCTGCTCAAAGCCTTCCCGGGTGTCGTAGCTGGCCAGCGGTTCGCGCGGAAGGTTGGCCGCCAGCCAGGCGCGTACTTCGGCGCGGAAGGCGTTTTGCTTGGGGGTATAAGTCAGTTCCATGGCGTTCTCTCAGAACTTGGCGTCGCGTTTTTCGACGAAGGCCCGGCGCGTTTCCGCGGAGTCCGGGCTGCTGTAGGCCTGCATGGTGAAGCCCTGCTCCCAGCGGTATTTGTCTTCCAGGTTGCCGTCTTCGATGCCGTTCAAGGCTTCCTTGGCGATGCGGATCATGCCCGGGCTCTTCTCGGCGATTTTCGCCGCGATGCCCAAAGCGGTTTCGCGCAGTTGGTCCTTGCTGACGATGCGCTCGATAAAGCCGTATTGCAGGGCTTCGGGGGCGCCGATGCTGTCGCCGGTAAAGAACAGGTAACGGACTTTCTGCACCGGGAACAGCCGTTGCAAATGCGCACCGCCGCCCATGGCGCCACGGTCGACTTCCGGCAAGGCGAAGGTCGCGCAGTCAGAAGCCACGACAATGTCTGCCGCCCCGGTGATGCCGATGCCGCCGCCCAGGACAAAACCATGGACCGCGACGATCACCGGCACCGGGTTGCGGTGCACGGCCTTGAACGTGGCGTAGTTACCGGCGTTGACCTCGACGATCCGCTCTGGATACTTGTCCAGCTCCTTGATGTCGACACCGGCACAAAAGCCGCGGCCTTCGGCGCGGATCACGATCACCCGCACGTCGGGATTGGCCCCTAGGACTTCGATCTGTCGCGCCAGAGCGTGCCATTCCTGGCTGTCGAGGGCGTTGACCGGAGGTTTGGCGATCACCAGTTCAGCGATCCCCTGATTGAGTTGTGTCGTAAATGCCTGGTTCACAGGGGTTCTCCAATACTGGCGGGGTGGTTCGAAGGATGGGGCTGGCTGCGGGTCAGGAGTGCGTCCAGACATTGCTGGGCCTCGCTGGCGATGCCTTCAATGACTTCACGACAACTGAGCAATTCGCCGATGGCCGCCGCCACCTGGCCGCTGGGCAAGATGCCCTCGTCCGGGGCACCATCGACCATCGAGCGCTGCAACAACACCGGCTGGTTGGCGGCCATCACCACTTGCGACAGCTGCGAGGGGTCTTCACGCAATGCACGGATAAAGACCGAGGCCATGTGCCCCAGGCTCATGCCGGTCTGCTGCTTCCACTGCCAGGCACTTCCCAGGGCAATGCGCAGGCGACCGAACGGACCGGCCTTCTCCAGATGATTGATAAAACGGTTTTCGATCATGCGGTGGCGCATGCCATCCACCGCCGTGGTCACGCGCACCTGTTGCGGGTCGTTGACCTTCAGGTAGCGCTCCAGGGTCGCGGCCGGTGTCGGCGATTCGCGGGTCATGAGGAACCGCGTACCCATGGCGATGCCGGCGCCCCCGGCAGCCAGCACCGAGGCCAGGCCACGACCGGTGGCATAACCGCCGGCGGCGATCACCGGCACCTTGACCGCGGCCAGGACCTGAGGCAACAGAATGGAACTGGGTACACCGCCGGTATGACCGCCGCCCTCGCCGCCCTGAATGGTGATCAGGTCGGCGCCCAGTTCCACAGCTTTCAATGCATGTTTGAGTGCGCCCACGGTGGGAATGCACAACACCTTGGCCGCCTTGAAACGCGCGATGGTCTTTTTGTCCGGGCCGCGTCCGTAGCTCACGGCGCGCAAGCGGTACTGGATCGCCAGGTCGACACACTGCGCCGCGTTGTCCTGGAACATATGAAAATTGAGCCCGAAGTTGCTGCCACCGGTGGCGTCGATCACCTTGCGGATTTCGCCTTCCAGCTCATCGGCCGCGATGGTCGCCCCGGCCAGGAATCCGAAGCCTCCGGCCTGGGTGGTGGCGATCACCAGGTTGGCATCGGCAACCCAACCCATGGCGGTTTGCACAATCGGGTAGCGGCAACCGAGGGCCTCGGTCAGTGGCGTATCCAGCCAGTGGTTCATTGGCTCTTGTCCTCTGCCTGCTTGTTGGCCCGGGCCATGCCCTTGGCATCGAAGCCGCCCAGTTTGTCGCCAGACAACAGCTCGTTATGGGCATGCGCAAACTGGTGCCAGGCGAACACCGCATCCATCGCCGTGCGCTTGCCTTGCAGGTCCTCGACGTGATTGATCGCCTGTTTGGTCAGGGCCAGGCCCATGCGCGGCTGACGGGCGATGCCGGCGGCCAGGGCATAGGTGGCCTGCTCCAGCTCATCGCGGGGCACCATGCGGTTGACCATGCCCACTTGCCAGGCTCGGGTGGCGCTCATGCGGTCACCGGTGAAGAGGAATTCCTTGGCGATACGCGGGTTCATTTCATAGGGATGGGCAAAATACTCCACCCCCGGAATGCCCATGCGCACCACCGGATCCTGAAAGAACGCGTCATCACTGGCGACGATCAAATCGCAGACCCAGGCCAGCATCAGCCCGCCCGCCACGCACGCGCCCTGGACCATGGCGATGGTCGGCTTGGGCAGTTCACGCCAGCGCCGGCACATGCCCAGGTACACCTCCTGCTCGCGGGCATACAGCTGCTCGCCACCGGGCTTGTTGGTGTGGTCCCACCACAGGTGTGCACGCTCGAACGGCTTGTCGATATCGCGTCCAGGCGTGCCGATATCGTGGCCTGCCGAGAAATGTTTGCCGTTCCCACGCAGGACGATGACCTTGACGTTGTCGTCGTTCACCGCCTCGCGAAAGGCGGCGTCCAGCGCGTAGGTCATTTGCGAGTTTTGCGCGTTATTGAAGGTCGGCCGGTTCAGCGTCAACGTGGCGATCCCCTCGGCCACGCTGTACAGCACCGGTGTGTCTGTTTCGTAGACGGCTTTGTCCTCGCGGACGACGAATTCACTCTCGCTGCTGTGCATGTTCACTGTCCTCGCCTCAGGCCGTACGGATGCCGGGCGGGTTGCCCTTGATCGCCGTGGCGCGGTAATCGTGGGGGTCGAGTCGGCGGATCAGGGCCAACTGCTCTTGGGTTGGGTGCACGGTCTCGTGCAACTGCGCCGACTTGAGCAACGGGAAGCCGGTGTTGTTCTGGACCTGTTCGAAACTCACGCCGGGGTGCAAGGAGCGCACCTGCACCGCACGCTCCGGGCCATTGAAATCGAGGACGCACAGGTCGCTGACCACGCAATGGATGTCCATCAAATCGCGGCGTGTACATTCGGGCCAGCGCTCGGCCTTGAAGCCGACACCGGAGACCATGTCCACTTCACCGCTGACGAACACTCGGTTGTTATGGCTGGGAACGAAGAACGAGTTGAGGTGGTTGATGCTGTTGCCCGGCAAGCCGCGCACGCCAAGAATCGCGGTCTTGGGCTTTTGATAGTCGCCGACGCAAGACAGGTTGGTCTGGCCCCAGCGGTCGATCTGGGTCGGCCCGATCATCGCGTGGCGGCGTCCGCCCCACACGCATTCGAACACCCGCTCGAATGACATGTAGCCGGAGTAGCGCGGCACGTAGTCGCCACGCGGACCCAACGGGATAGGCTCTTCGACCAGGAACGCTTCGCTGTCGGTCATCAACAGTTCAGGGCTGTGGGTCAGTTTGGCCAGGCTGGCACCTAGGCGCGGAATCACGCCAAGGCCCGAGGCAATCACTTCACCATTGCCGCGCCAGGCTTCGGATGCGGCGACGATCATCAGTTCCGCGAGGGTAAAATCACAGGTTGCAGACATAGTGGCTAATCCTCAGAACACGGGAAGGGGCAAGGCGCCCATGGAGTCGGCACCGCCGTTCTGTGCCTGATAGTCCTGCTCGCCACCGGCGATGTAGGTCTGCACATAGTCCTGCCAGCCGTTTTCCGCCTGGCTGCTGGCGACATAACCCTTGAGGTGCTTCATGTCCCAGCCATAGTCGGGGGCGCAGAGCGTCGGGTGCGCACCGAGGGGCGCATGCACCACGCCTTTCACCAGGTAACGCTCGAAGGTGTTGAAACGGGCCATCTCGGCGCTCAGCTCCAGACGTTCTTCCAGGCGTTCGCACGAGACGAAGCACTGCTCGGCGGCACGGGCGAACAGGTGATCGAAATACGGGTCGGGCCCGGTCACCAGGCAGTTGCCCAGGCGGTCGGCGACGTTGACATGAAGAAACGCAACATCGAGATTGAGTGCCGGCATCGCCACCAGTACCTCGCCATCGGCATAGGGCGACTGGACAGTCTTGAGTTGCGGGTTCAGGCGCGTCACATCGGTGGCCAGGCCGCAACGGGTCGGCAGGAACGGCAAGCGCATGCCAGCGGCGCGCAGGCCCCACTGGAACATGCCTTCGTCCAGTTCCATCAACTCCAGTTCGCCCGCTTCGCGAGCCTTGCGGTAGTAGGGTTCCAGCGGAATGGCATCGAGGGTGGCGAAACCGAACACCAGCTTCTTGACCTTGCCGGCGGCGCACAGCATGCCCACTTCCGGGCCGCCGTAGGCGACTACGGTCAGGTCCTTGACTGGCGAGCGCAGGATCTCGCGCACAATCGCCATCGGCTTGCGCCGTGGTCCCCAGCCGCCGAAACCGATGGTCATGCCATCGCGCAATTGAGCGACCGCATCGGCCGCTGTCAGTTGTTTGTTCATCATGACAATTTCCTTAGCGTTGGCCGACCGAAAAGTCGTGCCCCCAAATGCTCACGCGGGTGAACTCGAATGCCGAATGTTCGGCCCAGTCGACTTGCAATCCGCCAAAGCCGTATTCCAGATCGAAACCGGATGGCGTCTTCATGTAGAAGCTGGTCATGCGGTCGTTGAGGTGCTGGCCGAGGGTCGCCGAGAGGCTCACGTCATGGGCGAGCAAACGGTCATGGGCACGCCCCACCTCGGTCATCGAATCCACCTCGACCATCACGTGCACGCAACCTGACGGCACCGGGTACTCGGCCAATGCCAGGCTGTGATGACGAGCGTTCTGGCAATGCAGGAAGTGAATGCGGACCGGCGGCACCGACGGGTCGGGACGGAAGTTGAAAATGTCCGACAGCTCGAAGCCCAGCACGTCCTTGGCGAAGGCCAGGGTGGCATCGAAGTTCGGCGCCGGCAGCACGGTGTGGCCCAGGCCCATGTCGCCGGTGAGGAAACGCGGCACACCCTGAGGCGAAACAAACGGCAGGCAATCGGAGCGATGACCCCAGCTCAGTTCATGGCAGTTGCCCGATGGGTCGGTGACCTTGACCAGCGCTTGCACACCGCGCTGATCGATCTCGGCGGCAGTGCCCGGCTGCCATTCGATACCGGCAGCGCTCAGGTGCTCAAGGGCTGCCTTGAACGCCGTCTCGTTGGCCAGCTCCCAGCCGGAGGCCAGGTAGCGCGCCTCGCTGCCTTCGACGATCAGCATGCGAAACGGGCGTTCGTCCATTTTCACGTACAAGCCACCGCCCGGCGCCGGGTGCACTTGCATGCCCAGCACGTCTTCGGCGTAACGCTGCCAATGGCTGAGGTTTTCGATCTGCGAGACGAAATAGCTCAAACCGCGAATGTCGATCATGCCTGGGTCCTCGTTGGCTGGATGGGCTTCGTGGCGAGCATTGTGCAAAGCGCCGCCCGCCCCTTCATCGTCCGTTGAGACTAAGCAACTGAGGCGCAGGAGCATGACGTCCCGTAGGAGCGAGGCTTGCCCGCGAAGAACGATGACGCGGTGCAGCAGATAAACCGCGGTGACCGGTTCGCCGGCAAGCCTGGCTCCTACAGGCGAAGAACGATGGCGCGGCATAGCGAATACACCGCGGCGCCTGGTTCGCTGTAGGAGCGAGGCTTGCCCGCGAAGAACGATGACGCGGTGCAACAGATAAACTGCGGCGGCCGGTTCGCCGGCAAGTCTGGCTCCTACAGGCGAAGAACGATGAGGCGATCTCCCTAGTCCGTTTTAGTGATTCGAACACCGTCTTCGAACCCCAGACTTTGCGCATCCATCCGCTTTGCAGAGACCGCCCCCATGGAGTTCGCTTTTACCGAAGAACACCTGATGATTCGCGACAGCGCCGAGCGTTTTCTCGCCCAGGCCAGCGACTCGCATGCCGTACGCGCCGCCATGAACCGCCCGGACGCTCATGACCCCGAGGTCTGGCAGCGGATCGGCCAGGAACTGTACTGGCCGGCGCTGATGGTGCCCGAGCGCTTTGGCGGCATGGGCCTGGGGTTTGTCGAGCTGGCGGTCCTGCTGGAGCAAAGCGGTCGCTACTTGCTGGGTTCACCGCTGTTCGCCACGGCATGCCTGGCCACTCCGGCCCTGTTGCTGGGGCACAACGAGGCCGTGCAGGAACACTGGTTGGGGGCGATTGCCGCCGGCGGAACCCGCGCCACACTTGCCTTCGCCAGTGTTACCGGACTGGAGGCGTGCAGTGTGCAAACCGTGGCCGAACCGCGTCCGGGAGGCTGGACGCTTGACGGCGAGTACGCCCAGGTCATCGACGGTGCCTCGGCCGACCTGCTGATCGTCGCCGCCCGAGCCCCCGGTTCTCAGGGCGAACAAGGCATCAGCCTGTTCGTCTTGCCGGGCGATACGCCGGGCGTGATGCGCAATCCCCTGGCAACCCTGGACCAGACCCGTCGCCTGGCACGCATTGAACTGCGTCAGGTGCAGCTCAGCGATGCGCAACGACTGTGTGGCCCCGAGCACGGCTGGGCGGTGTTGCGTGACACCCTGTTGATCGCTGCCATCGGCCTTGCCGCCGAGCAGACTGGCGGCGCCCAACAGGCCCTGGACCTGACCCTGGCGTACATTGCCGAACGCCGCCAGTTCAAACGCACCATTGCCAGCTTCCAGGCGATCAAGCACCGCTGCGCCGACATGATGCTGCAAGTCGAATGCGCCCGGTCGGCGGCCTACTACGCCGCCTGCGTCGTCCAGGAACGCCTGGACCCCAACGGCGATGCAGCGGTGGCCCAGGAGCTCGAGCTGGCCGCCGCCACCGCGAAGATCCATGCCAGCGAGGCATTTTTCCACTGCGCCGCCGAGTCGATCCAGCTGCATGGCGGCGTCGGTTTCACCTGGGAATACGATCCACACCTGTACTTCAAACGTGCCCGCGCCGGCGAGCACCTATTGGGCAGCCCGGCATTGCACCGCGAGCGCCTGGCCGCACATCTGCTGGGAGAGCAATCATGAAAATCGGTTTCAGTCGTGCAGACGAAGTGTTCCGCGAAGACATCGCCCAATGGATGGCCGAGCACCTGAGCGGCGAATTTGCGCCCTTGCGCTTTCGCGGTGGACCGGGCGATGAGCACAGCTTTCCTGAAGAGCGCAAAGCCTGGGAGCGCACGCTGGCCGCAGGTGCCTGGATAGGCGTCGGCTGGGCCAAAGAACACGGCGGACGGGGACTGTCCATCAGCCAGCAGGTGATCTTCCATGAGGAATATGCCCGCGCCGGTGGCCCCGGGCGCATGGGCCATATCGGCGAAGGCCTGGTCGGCCCGACACTTGCCGCCTTTGGTACCCCGGCCCAGCAGCAACGCCTGTTGCCCGGCATCCTCGATGGCAGCCAGTTCTGGTGCCAGGGCTATTCGGAACCGGGCGCAGGTTCTGACCTGGCCAACGTCCAGACCCGGGCGAAACTGGATGCCACGGGTGAGCATTGGCTGATCAGCGGGCAGAAGGTCTGGACCTCCCTGGCCCACGAGGCCGACTGGTGTTTCGTGCTGGCGCGCACCGAGCCCGGCAGCCAAGGGCATCACGGCTTATCGTTCCTGCTGGTGCCGATGGCCCAGGACACCATCCGCGTGCAACCGATCCAGCAACTGACCGGCACCAGTGAGTTCAACGAGGTGTTCTTCGACCAGACCATAACCCATGCCGACAACCTGATCGGCCAACCGGGCGATGGCTGGAAGATCGCCATGGCGCTGCTGGGTTTCGAGCGCGGCGTGTCCACGCTCGGTCAGCAGATGCAGTTCCACAACGAACTCGACGAAATCATCCGCATCGCCCGCGCCAACGGCGCCGCCCGCGACCCATTGCTGCGCCAGCGCATCGCCCAGGCCTGGGCCGGACTCAAGGTGTTGCGCTACAACTCCCTGCGCATGCTTTCGGGCCCGCAAGACGGCAATCTGGGGCGCGAAGCGATGATCTACAAACTGGCCTGGTCCACCTGGCACAGCGACCTGGGCAAACTGGCCATGGACGTGCTGGGCGACGCCGGGGAAATCCTCGACGCCGCGCCTTACCAGCTCAGCCGTCTGCAGTCGCTGTTTCTGTTCACCCGCTCCGACACCATCTACGGCGGCAGCAACGAAATCCAACGCAACGTCATTGCCGAGCGGGCGCTGGGCATGCCTCGGGAACCACGGGTCACGAATTGAACGATGCACCCGTTGTAGGAGCCAGGCTTGCCGGCGAAGAACGATAGCGCGGTGCAACAGATAAACCGCAGTGTCCGGTTCGCTGTAGGAGCCAGGCTTGCCGGCGAAGAACGATAACGCTGTGCAACAGATACACCGCGGTGTCCGGTTCGCTGTAGGAGCCAGGCTTGCCGGCGAAGAACGATAACGCTGTGCAACAGATACACCGCGGTGTCCGGTTCGCGGGCAAGCCTCGCTCCTACAGGCGAAGAATGATAACGCGGTGCAACAGATAAACCGCGGTGTCCGGTTCGCGGGCAAGCCTCGCTCCTACAGGCGAAGAACGATAACGCTGTGCAACAGATACACCGCGGTGTCCGGTTCGCGGGCAAGCCTCGCTCCTACAGAGAGAAAAATCGTTCCCACCGCGTGGGAACGATCAACTCATCAGCGCACCCGAATCTTCGGATCATCCGCCCCACGGCGCAGGGTCTTGAGGAAGCCTTCCAGCGGCGCGGGTTCGGCGATCTGCGGCAAGGCGTCTTTATCCGGGCGTTGCGCCCAGAACGCATCCCAGGACGGAAACAGCTCGTGGAAGGTACCGGCGTATGGCTCGCGCCCTGGCCAGCGCATTTTCAGGCCGCCGATCG
Source organism: Pseudomonas silesiensis (assembly GCF_001661075.1). Taxonomy (NCBI): domain Bacteria; kingdom Pseudomonadati; phylum Pseudomonadota; class Gammaproteobacteria; order Pseudomonadales; family Pseudomonadaceae; genus Pseudomonas; species Pseudomonas silesiensis. Next base: position 2,605,621 of record NZ_CP014870.1, on the reverse strand, counting down.
GTGGTTTGTTCAAGTCGGTCGCGTACCAATAGCACGGCAAGCGGCGACGGAAGCACCAGCGCCCGTCGATCCGCTCGTAGTCGTCCCAGTACAACATCTGCATGATCACCCACTCTGGTCCGGTCTCATGCTCGTTCTTCGAATAGACCACGCCGGTGGCGTGATCGGCATCGCTGAACTCGATGATGTGTTGCCCCAGGTGATGGGAGGTGCCATGGAACTGCTTGCGCATGGTTTCGTCCAGCCATGCCTTGAGGTGCGCGCGACCGCTCTTGTCGCGGCCCACGCGCACATCCGGGGCGAAGCTGTTAGCCATGGCATCCATGTCGCGCATGTCCAGGGCCAGGGCGTACTTGCCGGCCAGTTGACGGATCGCGTCCAGCGATTCAAGGCGGTCGATGCGCTCGAGCAATACGTTCGTGTCCTGGTTCATCAGTCGAGCACCACGTACAGGTCCGAGCCGCGCCCGCCGTCCACCGCCAGGCTCGCGCCGGTGACATAGGAAGCCTCGTCGCTGGCCAGGAACAGAATGGCGTTGGCCAGCTCCACCGGCAGGCCGACCCGTTTCATCGGGATGACTTTTTCAGTGTTGGTGCGGGCCTTGGCGTCGCCCAGCATGCCGGCGGTGGCCGGGGTGTCGACCACGCCGGGAATGATCACGTTGCAGCGGACATTGTGCGGTGCGCCTTCGCTGGCCGCCGCCCGGCTGAAGTTGATCACCGCCGCCTTGGCCGCCGAGTAACCAGCCATCCACGCCGTGCCGAACAGGCCGCAGATCGAAGCGATGTTGACGATCGAACCGCCGCCCTGCTCTTTCATCAACTGCATCGCGGTGCGGGTGCCCCAGAAGGTGCCGTCCACGGTGGTGGAGAAGTTGGCATGCCAGTCGGCGGTGGTCATCGTGTCGATGCCGCCCCAGGTGTAAGCCATCGCGTTGTTGACCAGGATGTCCAGGCGCCCGTGACGTTGCGCGGTGGCTTGCAGCGCGCCCACATAGGCCTGTTCGTCGCTGACATCGGCCACGGCGATCTCGGCCTGGCCGCCCAGGGCCTGGATTTTTTCCTGCACGCCTTGCAGTGGCTCGATGCGTCGCCCGCACAGCACCACCGTGGCGCCCTCTTCGGCGAATCGCAGCGCGGTGGCTTCGCCGATGCCGGAGCCGGCACCGGTGATGAAGGCAATTTTTCCTTGTAAACGCTTGCTCATGGGTAACTCCCTGATCAGATAAAGGCCATGCCGCCGTTGACGGCGATGTTCTGCCCGGTCATGAAACTGGCGTCTTCGCTGGCCAGGAACACGGCGACTTTGGCGATCTCGTCGGTCTCGCACATGCGGCCCAGTGGTACGTTTTTCAGCAGCGCTTGCATGTATTCGTCAGGGATGCCGGCCATCATCGGCGTGTTGGTCGGCCCCGGTACCAGGGTGTTGACGCGTATGCCGCTGGCCGCCAGTTCACGGGCGATCGAACGGGTCAGGCCCATCACTCCGGCTTTCGAGGCGCAGTAGTGGCTTGGGCCGTCGCCGGTCAGCGCGGCGGTGCTGGAGAGGTTGATGATCGCGCCCTTGCGGCCACCTTTGATCATCAGCCTGGCGCCTTCACGGCAGCACAGGAACGTGCCGCCCAGGTTCACACCGATCACTCGCGCCCAGCTCTCGTCCGGAGTGTCGAGGAAGCTGTCCAGCCCGCCCACGCCAGCGTTGTTGACCAGGATGTCGAGGCCGCCAAAGTGCTGCTCCGCCTGGCCCATCGCATCGGCGACGGAGGCGCCGTCAGCGACGTTGCAGGCCAGGGCCAATACCTGGTCGCCCAGGTCTGCAAGGCTCTCGGCCAGGGCGGCTTGATTCAGGTCGACAGCCACCACCTTGGCGCCCTCGGCGACAAAACCACGCACGATGGCCTGGCCCATGCCCTGCCCGGCGCCGGTCACAAAGGCAACTTTATTGAGTAACTTCATCAGCAATCTCCGAATGTGCAAATACGCTGCAGCCCGCTGCCCTTGCAGTGGAGCCGTCACCTGCATGATTAGCGGCAAGTGCCTTGGCCCACATCGTCCGATGGGACTATCGCCGGGTGGTCTGAACGGACGATGCCGGCAATCCTCTACGGCCCCAGCATTCATGGGTGCACGCCACGTCAGGTGCAGCGTTTCCCTTCAACTCGTTGCATTCAATCCGCTGTCGCGCCTGACGCGGCAGTGCTTTATGAATCCGCTGAAAATGGAGAACCCCATGAACCAACCCGTAGACCTGCCTCTGCCCGTCGGCCATTACGCGACCCTGCCCAACGGCCTGCGCCTGCACTATCTGGATGAGGGCACAGGCCCCGTAGTGCTGTGGCTGCACGGCAGCGGGCCGGGCGCCAGTGGCTTCAGCAACTTCAAGGGCAACTACCCGCAAATCGCCGCTGCGGGCTATCGCAACCTCGTGCTCGACCTCCCGGGTTTCGGCCGTTCAGACAAACCCGAAGACGTGCAGTACAACCTGGAATTCTTCGTCGACTGCGTGGCGGCGTTCCTGGAGACCGTCGGTGTACGGCGTTGCACGCTACTGGGTAACTCGCTGGGCGGCGCGATCGCCCTGGGTCTGGCCCTGCGTCTGCCGCAACTGCCCCAAAGCCTGATCCTGCTCGCACCGGGCGGTGTCGAGGAGCGGGAAACCTACTTCAAGATGGACGGCATCGTGCGCATGGTCAGCCTGTTCAACGCCGGCCCCATCGGCATGGACGAGATGCGCAGCATGATGCGCCTGCAGTTGTTCGATGATTCGATCCTGCCCGAAAGCCTGTTGCAAGAACGCGTGGCGGTGGCGGTGACCCAGCCGAAGAACCTGTTCAGCACGATGATGGTGCCGAACATGGAAACACGCCTGGGCGAGATCCAGTGCCCGATCCTCGGCTTCTGGGGCACCAACGATCTGTTCAACCCGATCAGCGGCGCCCAACGCATCATCGACGGCGCGCCCAACGCCCGGTTCATCGTGCTCAACCGTTGCGGGCATTGGGTCCAGGTGGAACATCGCGAGCTGTTCAACCGCAGCTGCATCGACTTCCTGCAGAACGGCTGAAACGGGCGACGCGGTGTACCTGCTGCACCGCGTCATCGTTCTTCGCTGTAGGAGCCAGGCTTGCCGGCGAACCGGCCACCGCGGTGTATCTGTTGCACCGCGTCATCGTTCTTCGCCTGTAGGAGCCAGGCTTGCCGGCGAACCGGCCACCGCGGTGTATCTGTTGCACCGCGTCATCGTTCTTCGCCTGTAGGAGCCAGGCTTGCCGGCGAACCAGGCAACGCGGTGTATCTGTTGTACCGCGTTATCGTTCTTCGCGGTTTATCTGATGTACCGCGTTATCGTTCTTCGCTGTAGGAGCCAGGCTTGCCGGCGAACCAGGCAACGCGGTGTATCTGTTGTACCGCGTTATCGTTCTTCGCGGTTTATCTGTTGCACCGCCTTATCGTTCTTCGCGGGCAAGCCTCGCTCCTACAGGCGAACCGGGCAACGCGGTGTATCTGTTGCACCGCGTTATCGTTCTTCGCGGTTTATCTGATGTACCGCGTTATCGTTCTTCGCGGGCAAGCCTCGCTCCTACAGGCGAACCGGGCAACGCGGTGTATCTGTTGTACCGCGTTATCGTTCTTCGCGGTTTATCTGATGCACCGCGTTATCGTTCTTCGCGGGCAAGCCTCGCTCCTACAGGCGAACCGGGCGCCGCGGTGTATCTGTTGCACCGCGTTATCGTTCTTCGCGGGCAAGCCTCGCTCCTACAGGCGAACCGGGCACCGCGGTTTATCTGTTGCACCGCGTTATCGTTCTTCGCGGGCAAGCCTCGCTCCTACAGGCGAACCAGGCACCGCGCAGGTTAGCGACTCGCCGCCTGTTGGCTGTTCAACACGGCATCGCCGGGCTGGCCCAGTACGCAAGAGGTGCCGCCGGGGGTGTACATCATCGCCACGCAGCGGTTGCAGGCCGTGCAGATCGAGTCGCGGCTGGCACCACTTTCGAGTTTGTTGACATAGTCATTCTCGGCCAGCAACACCCGGCCCATGGCGACCAGGTCGAAACCCTCGGCCATGATCTTTTCGATGCTTGCCAGGCTCTTGGCGCCGCCCAGATAAGCCAGTGGCATTTTCACCGCGGCACGTACCTTGCGCGCATGTTCCAGCAAATACAGTTCACGGAATTCCACGGTCGGCTCTTTGCGGCGCTGGATGGCCATAGCCAGGGCGATGATCTTGTTCTTCTGTTGCACGCGGTTTTCCTTGGGGAAGGAAGAGCCGAACATGGTGGTGATCGACTCGGCATTCATCCCGGCGCTGAGCACCAGCAGGTGAGCACCCTCCTCTTCCAGCATGCGGGCGATCTGCGCCCCGTCTTCGGCACTGTTACCGGCGCGCACGCCTTCAGTGACGCTGTATTTGCAGATCACCGCCATGTCCTTGCCGACCGCGTCCAGCACCGCACGCAGCACCTGGCGCGGAAAGCGCAGGCGGTTTTCCAGGCTGCCGCCGTACTGATCGCGGCGCTTGTTGTACATCGGCGAAATGAACTGGCTGAGCAGGTAGCCGTGGCCCATGTGGATTTCCACGGCATCGAAACCCGCCTGGCGTGCCAGGCGTGCGCCTTGCGCGAATTCGCGCACCACTTGTTGCATGTCGGCTTCGGTCATTGCCTGTTTGAGGAACATGCCACTCATCAGGCCGATCTTGTTGAAACCGCCACTGGCTGACAGTGGACGTTTGGTCGAGCGTTCGCGGATGAAGGTAAAGCAGCCGCCGTGGGTGATCTGCGCGCTGGCCAGGCCACCGGCCTGGTGCACGCCGTCGGTCAGGGCCTTGAAGTGCGGCAGGCTGGATTGGGTGAAGGTCAACTGGTTGGGCAAGGTGCGGCCATCGCTGCTCACCGCGCAATAGGCCACGGTGGTCATGGCGGTGCCGCCAGCGACCAGGGCCGAGTGCAGCTTGACCAATTGTTTGGACGGTACGCCCTGGGCACTCATGCCCTCGTTGGTGGCGGACTTGATAAACCGGTTTTTCAGGGTCAGTGGGCCAATCGCAATAGGGCTGAACGGTGACGGGGTCGGACGAGGGTTCATGACAGGCCTCTCTTTGTTGTTATCAGGCTACAAATGAAGGCTGCGTCGCCATCTCGCGACGCAGCCATGATCATCAGAAGGTGTACTTGGCGTTGAGCGACAGATAATCGCGGTCAGCCAGCAGTCGGCCCTGGGCGACATCCGGCGAGCTCAGGTAGGCGACATAGGTCATGCCGATCTGGAAGTTGCCCAGGTATTTGAAGTCGCCCCCCACGGTCAGGCGCTTCTCGTCACGGCCCAGGCCCTGATAGGCGCTGCCGTCGACGTTCTGCGTCCACACCACTTTGGTGCTCAGGTCCAGGCCCGTGGCAATGGAGGGGTAATCCATGTAGGCACCAACGCCCAGCAGGGTCGAACCGCGGGTCTGGGTCTTCGACTCGAACGTGTCGAAGGTGCCGTCCACGCCGGCCCCACCGCCAGTGATGGTCAGGCTGTCTACCCCGTCGATGCGTTGATGCACCACTTCGCCCATGAAGGTGGTCTGATGGGCGAGCAGGCTTGGGCCCAGGATGTACATGGCGTTGAGATTGCCTTGCCAGATCTGACCGGTGGTGGGCGCGCCGTTGTTCAGGTAGACCGAGGCGCCATCGCGGTAGCTCAGGTCACCGGCATACTGCACCGAGTCGCCGACCTTGGAAGTGAAACTGATGCCCGTCAGCTTGACGTCTTCGAAGTAGCCCAGGCGATAGGACGGCGCGGTGCCGTCATGGCCGATGCTCTTGAGCGAGGAGTATTGGGTGGTGCCGGTGAAGTCGAAGAACATCGAGCCGATGCGCTCGTTATAGCGGTAATGGAACAGCCCCAGTTCGGTGTTCTCGGTGATCCGGTAGCGCACGCCGAGGCCCCATTGGCCGCTGTCGCTGGCATCTTTTTCACCGGCATAACCGACCGCCAGGCCGTTGGGCAGGCGGTCGACCGCACCGCTGCCCAGGCGATAGAACTCGGCGCCGGGACCGAACGTATCGCTGCCGAAGTAGTCGCCCACAGGGTTGAGCTGGGTCTTTTCCCACTCGTACTGGTAGTAGCCCACCAGCGCCAGGTTTTCATTCAGCGACCACGATCCGGACACCTGCCCCACCGGCAAGTACGAGTCCTTGGCCTCGGTACCCGGCACGTTGAACTTGGTGGCATCCACCGGGGCCTGGCCCTGGCTGATGTTAGGCCAGAACAGGCTCTCGCCCCAGGCCACCAGGTGCCGGCCGGCCTTGAGCGACAGGTACTGGGTCTCGCCGACATCGAAGTTGCCATACACATACGCATCGAGCAGTCGCGCCATGCTGCCACTGAGCCTGCGGGTTTCGTCGCTGAAGCCATCGTTGTGGCCGACCTTGTTCACCGTCTGCGGCGAGTCATTGGCGTTTTTCTGGTTGTAGACATCATCGTAGAACTGACTGCCGCGCAACACCGCACCGAGGTTGTCGTGCTTGAGTTGCAGCTCGCCAAACAGGCTCAGGCGGTTGTTGATCAACGATCCGCGCTTGAAGTTGCGCGTGCCGTCGTCGTTGTTCGGGTCGTTGAGGTATTGACTGGCCTGCTTGGCGGTACGCATGGAGGCGGTGTAGTTGACCGTCAGCGATGAATCCAGGGTGGTGTTTTCTCCCAGTTCGATGGTCGGTGCGGCGCTGGCTGTGGCACTGGCGATGGTGATGGCCGTTGCCAACAGGCAGCGACTACCGGTCAGGTTCCCCGAATGGCGCGCGACAGTGTTTCGCGTAAACATGCTCCTCTCCTTTTGTTGTTGTTTTTTCTAGTGTCGCCACAGCATGAAAAAAGCCGGTGCCACGCACATCGTCCGTTTGGTGAGAGAGGGCCGCCTCATGCCTGAGCGTCGTTGGCCACCACCGCCCGCAGTTCGTTCTTCGCCACCTTGCTAGACGGGTTGAGTGGCAAGGCGTTGAAGAAGCGCACCTGGCGCGGCACCTTGTAATTGGCCATCTGCTCTCGGCTCCAGGCGATCAGTTGCGCCTCGTCGAGCTCTCTACCTTCGCGCAGGACCACGCAGGCACACCCGACCTCGCCCATGCGCTCATCGGCGATGCCGATCACTGCCACCTGGGCAATGGCCGGGTGCCTGATCAGTGCCGCTTCGATTTCCGCCGGGTAGCAGTTGAAACCGCCGACGATGAACATGTCCTTCAGGCGGTCGGTGATGATCAGGTTGCCCGCCTCGTCCAGGCGCCCGACGTCGCCGGTGTGCAGCCAGCCTTCGGCGTCGATGGCTTCGCGGGTCGCTTCCGGGTTCTGGAAATAGCCCTGCATGATGTGAAAGCCACGCAGGCAGATCTCACCGGTAAGCCCGGCGTCCAGCGCTTGGTTATGCGGGTCGCGGATGCTCACTTCGGTGCCGGCAATCGGCCGCCCGCTAGTGCCGGCGATTACCTGCGCCGAGTCCTGGGGATCGCAGATCGTCGCCAGCCCGCCGCACTCGGTCAGTCCGTAGGCGGTGGTGACCACGGTAAATCCCAGCTCGTTGCGCATGCGCTCGATCAGGCTCGGCGGGATGCTCGCCGAACCGGTCACCGCGATGCGCAGGCTCGACAGGTCGGTCTGCTTGAGTCGCGGGTGGGCCAGCAGCGACAGGTACAGGGTCGGCGCGCCGGGCAGTACGCTGATGCGCTCACGGGCGATGCGCTGGAAGACTTGTTCTGCGTCGAACACCGCATGGGGCAGGATGGTCGCCCCGCCGATCAGGCAGGTCAGCCAACCGGCCTTGTAGCCAAAGGCATGGAAGAACGGGTTGACGATCAGGTAGCGGTCACCCGGCACCAGGCCGATGACCTTGACGTATTCGGTGAAGGCCCGCAGGTTCTGACCATGGCCGCTCATCACGCCCTTGGGTTTGCCGGTGGTGCCGGAGGTGAACAACAGGTCGCACACGGCCTCGGGGCCGACCGCCAATGCTCGCTGTCTGGCGCTGTCGGCATCGATGGTTGCCGCGCCGAGCAGGAACTGTGCAAGGGTCAAGTCCGACGACAGCCCCGGCGTGTCGCCATCTAACAACACCAGGTGTTCGAGGCTGGCCGGCCGATGGGGCGCGAGCAGCGCCGGGTAGTCGACGTCGAGAAAACGCTGCGGGACAAACAACACCCGGCAGCCGCTGCGCTCCAGCACATCGGCGGCCTCAAGGCCCTTCATGCGTGTGTTGATCGGCACCAGCACCGCACCGGCGCACTGAATGCCCAGCGCCGCGAGGATCCAGTCACCGCTGTTCGGCGCCCAGATACCGACCCGGTCGCCGGCCTGGATGCCCAGCGCCATCAAGCCCCGGGCAAAGCCCATGACCCGTTCTGGCAGTTCGGCGTAATCAGTGCACTGCCCGTTGTCTTCGATGGCCGTGCGACCGGCAAAACGTTCGGCGCTTTGGAACACCAACCGGGCAATGGTGGTGGGCACTTCGCTTAGCGGCAGGGATATCTTCAGGCTCTGGTTCATCGTAGGCTCGGTGATCTGCATCATTCGGGAAAACGGATACGCAAGTGGGCGCTGGTTGGCACAGCCTGGCAGGCCAGGATCCAGCCTTCGGCCAGTTCACCGCTGTCCAGCGCATCGTTGTGCAGCAGTTCGATGTCGCCACTTTCCAGCGTGCACATGCACGAGGCGCAGCCGCCCACTCGGCAGGCGCTGGGCGGATTCAGGCCGGCACGCTCCATCGCTGCCAGCACGGTTTCGCCGCTGTCGCAGGCCAGGTTGTGTTCCTCGCCATCCAGGCGCACCGATAACTGCGCAGCCATCGCCGCTTCACTGCTGGCCGCCAGGGGGAGTTCGCCTTCGCCGGGCAATGAGACAAAGCGTTCGACATGGACCCGACCACCGGGCAGGCCCAGGCTTTTCAGTGCACTGACCGCCGCGTCCATGAACGGCCCGGGGCCGCAGATAAAGGCCCGGGCGTCAGTAAACGGACGCGCCAGTTCAGCCAATTGCTCGACGGCCGGAATGCCCTGCACCGAATCGAGCCAGTGGACAATCTGCAGACGTTGCGGGTGCGCGCTGGCCAGGGCCTTGAGTTCGTCGCGAAAAATCACCGAGGCTTCATCGCGGTTGGCGTAGATCAACAGAATCCTGCCGTGGCCGGCCAACAGCGCCGACCGCAGGATTGAAAGCACTGGCGTCACGCCGCTGCCCCCGCCGAACAGCAGCAGGTCGTCGTCCAGACTGCGCGGCACAAACACCCCGGCGGGCGGCAGCACCTCCAGGGTTTGACCGGCCTGCAACTCGCCGCAGAGCCAGTTCGAGGCCCGGCCGTCACGCACACGCTTGACCGTCACCCGCAGCGGTTCGCCCAGCAACGGCGTGCTCGACAACGAATAACAGCGCGGCAACCAGCCGTCCTCGAAGGGCACTCGCAAGGTCAGGAACTGGCCGGGTTGATAACGAAAGTGTTCGCTCAAATGCTCCGGCACGTCGAAAACCAGGGAACGCGCATCAGCGGTTTCCTCGATCACTCGCGCCACGCGCAGGGCAAGATAATTGTTCATAGCTCAGGTACTCATGACCACCTGCCCGTGTATCACGGGCAGGTGTAAACCCAGGGGTATCGAAACGGGCACCATGGCCTCAGACGTACGGGTCCGGGTTCGGCAGGCCCAGCATCACCGCGCCGTAGCTGCGCCCGTAGGCCATGTAGTTGTTGGCGATGTGCCCACGCGCCTGGTGCAGGTCGCGGAACAGCCGCGCCACCGGGTTGGTGTTGTACAAGCCAGAGGCGGCCATGCTGCGCAGCAGATCGTTGGCCCGCTCGGCGCAGATGTTGGTTACATAGGCTGACTGGTAGCGATACAGCAGGCGGGTTTCGGTGTCCGGGTATTCGCCGGCACGGGCCAGGCTCATCAGGTGCTCGTAGTTGCGCTCCAGCACCAGGCGCAGGCTGTCGACGGTGATCATCGCCTCGGCAACAGCGGTTTGCGCCACCGGATCGTCAGCGGTACGGGCGCCATGCTTGCCGATGTGTTTGGCGGCGTTGTCGCGGAACTCGTTGATCGCGCCTTGCAGGGCACCGATGGCCGAGGTCGAGACAGCGCGCGAGAACACCTGGGCGAAGGGGATCGCGTAGATCGGGTTGGTGTTGACCAGGCGCCCGGGCGTCGCTTCAAGGGTCCAGTTATTGGTGCGTTGCACGCGATGGGCCGGGACGAATACATCCTCGACCACGATGTCATGGCTGCCGGTGCCGCGCAGGCCCAGCACGTCCCAATTGCGCTCGATCAGATAGTCGCGTTGTGGCAGCAGGAAGGTGCCGTGCTCGGCGGCCAGTTCGCCATCGGGTGGCAGGATGCCGCCCAACAGCACCCATTGGCAGTGCTCGCTGCCGCTGGAGAAACCCCAGCGTCCGCTGATCCGGTAACCGCCTTCCACCACCGTGACCTTGGCCGCCGGCATATAAGTCGAGCAGATCAGGGTGCTGTGGTCATCGGCCCAGACTTCACGCTGTGCTTCGATCGGATAACGTGCCAGCTGCCAGGGGTGAACCCCCATCACGCCGTAGATCCAGGCCGTGGACATGCAACCCTCGGCGAGGATGGTCTGGATTTCGAAGAAGGTTCGCGGGTCCACTTCATAACCACCGAACGCCTTTGGCTGCAAGGCCCGCAGCAAACCGGCGGCCTGCAACTCGACGATGCTCTCCACCGGTACCTTCTGATCCTTGTCGGCCTGCGCCGTGCGCGCCTTGAGTGCCGGCACCAGGCTGCGCGCACGTTCCAGCAGATCACGTTCGTCCTGGGTCTTTTCTCGCATGCTGTGCATCACTCAATTCTCCCGATCTCACTGCGCCACTGCGCGAGTTGTGATGGATCATCGGATCGAGCGAACAATCATTCATCGTCAAAGCGGACTAGGGGGGACCCGGTTCCGTAGGAGCGAGGCTTGCCCGCGAAGAACGATAACGCGGTTTGATAGATACACCGCAGCGTCCGGTTCGCCGGCAAGCCTGGCTCCTACAGGCGAAGAACGATAACGCGGTGCAACAGATAGACCGTGGTGCCCGGTTCGCCGGCAAGCCTGGCTCCTACAGGCGAAGAACGATAGCGCGGTGCGACAGATAAACCGCGGTGTCTGGTTCGCCGGCAAGCCTGGCTCCTACAGGCGAAGAACGATAACGCCGTGCAACAGATAAACCGCGGCACCCGCGGCGCTAGTCCATTGAGACGATGCTGGCGGCAGCCGTGGCGGCGATATTAAATTCCATCGACAATCGACCCCACGGAGCAAGGGCCCATGAGTATTTTGCAGCGTTTCCAGATGCACGGCAGCGTCGCCATCGTCACCGGTAGCGGCCGCGGCATTGGTCGGGCGATTGCCTTGGCGTATGCCGAAGCCGGCGCCGATGTAGTGTGCTCGGCACGTTCGCTGGATGAAGTAGAGGCCGTGGCCGAAGAAGTTCGCGGTCTGGGCCGGCGCGCCCTGGCGTTCGCCTGTGACGTCAACGATGCCGAGCAACGCCAGGCACTGGTGCGCCACAGCGTTGAGCAAATGGGCCGTATCACGCATCTGGTCAACAACGTTGGCGGCGGCGGGCCCAACGATCCTCTGGCGATGACGCCTGAACAGTTCGCCGAGGTGCTGAACTTCAACGTCGCCACCAGCTACGCCTTCTGCCAGTTGTGCGTGCCGCTGATGCGCGAGGCCGGTGGCGGCAACATCATCAATATCAGCTCGGTGGCGGCGCGCTATGCCCAGCGCCATTTCAGCGCCTACGGCACGGCCAAGGCCGCCCTCAGCCATCTGACCCGCCTGCTGGCCCAGGACTTCGCGCCGCAGATCCGGGTCAACGCCGTCGCGCCCGGCCCTACCCTGACCGAAGCGCTGAACGGCGTGATGCCCGCCGCCATGCGCGAAGTCATGGAAGCCAACACCCCGCTCAAATGCCTGGGCACCCCGCAAGACATCGCCGCCGCCGCGCTGTACCTGGCCAGCCCCGCTTCGGCCTGGGTGACCGGCAAGATCATTGATGTCGATGGCGGCGCCGACTCGTCGGTCTGGCCCGGCTGACCGACTCCTTTGGGCCTGCCCCTGATGACGTTGGGGCGGGCTTTTTTCTTCCCATTCATGTGGAGCCCTCGCCATGGACACCCATTTGATCAATGCGCTCGGCGACGAGTTGTTCAACGCCCTGCGCGGTCGCCAGACGCTGCCCCCCCTGACCCGCCGTTATCCGCAGATCACCCTGGAGCAGGCCTACCGGATCTCCCTGCACTTCCTGCAACGCCGCGAAGCCCTTGGCGAGCGGGTGATCGGCAAGAAAATCGGGGTCACCAGCCGCGCCGTGCAGGAAATGCTCGATGTCCACCAACCGGACTTCGGGTTCCTCACCGACGCCATGCAGGTCGAGGATGGCAGCGATGTCAGCCTGGCCCGCCATAACCTGATCCAGCCACGGGCCGAAGGTGAAATCGCCTTTATCCTCGCCGAAGACCTGCAAGGCCCGGGCATCAGCGCCGAGGACGTGCTGGCCGCCAGCCAATGGGTCGTGCCGTGCTTCGAGATCGTCGATTCGCGGATCGACGACTGGCAGATCCGCATCCAGGACACCGTGGCCGACAACGCGTCCTGCGGCGTATTCGCCCTCGGCACCCAGCGCATCGACCCGCGTTCACTGGACCTGGCCGCGGTGCACATGCAACTGCTGAAAAACGGCCAGCCGGCAGGCTCGGGCCTGGGCTCGGCGGTGCAAGGCCATCCCTGCGCGGCCGTGGCCTGGCTGGCCAATACCCTGGGCGAACTGGGCATCCCGTTCCGCCGTGGCGAAATCATTCTTTCCGGTGCGCTGGCGCCGCTGGTGCCAGTGGTCGCCGGCGACCGCATCAGCCTGTCCATGACCGGGCTGGGCGAAACCAGCCTGCGCTTTGTCCCGTGAATCGCCCTTCCCTCTTCAGGAGCCAAAAAAAACATGAGCAAAAAGATCAAATGCGCGCTGATCGGGCCGGGTAACATCGGCACCGACCTGCTGTACAAACTGATGCGCAGCGAAGTACTCGAACCGGTGTGGATGGTGGGCATCGACGCCTCCTCCGAAGGCCTGGCGCGGGCTCGCGAGCTGGGCCTGAAAACCACCGCCGATGGCGTCGACGGCCTGCTGCCCCATGTCCTCGAAGACCAGATCCAGATCGCCTTCGACGCCACCTCGGCCTACGTGCACGCGCAGAACTCGCGCAAGCTCAATGCCCTGGGCGTGTTGATGATCGACCTCACCCCGGCGGCCATCGGCCCGTATTGCGTACCACCCGTCAACCTCAAGTCCCAACTGGGACTGGGCGTGATGAACGTCAATATGGTCACCTGCGGCGGCCAGGCGACCATTCCGCTGGTGGCGGCGGTGTCCAGCGTGCAACCGGTGGAATACGCCGAAATCATCGCCACCGCCGCCTCCAAATCGGTCGGTCCCGGCACCCGGAAAAACATCGACGAGTTCACCCGCACCACCGCCAGCGCAGTGGAAAAGGTCGGCGGCGCGAAGAAAGGCAAGGCGATCATCATCATCAACCCTGCCGAACCACCGCTGATGATGCGCGACACCGTGCACTGCCTGACCGCCAGTGAACCCGACCAGCCGGCGATCACCGCTGCCATCGAGGCCATGATCAAGCAAGTGCAACGCTATGTGCCCGGCTACAGGCTGGTCAACGGCCCGGTGTTCGACGGCAATCGGGTGTCGATCTTCATGGAAGTCGAAGGCCTGGGCGATTACCTGCCCAAGTACGCCGGCAACCTCGACATCATGACCGCCGCCGCGGCACGCACCGCCGAGATGTTCGCCGAGGAAATCCTCAAGGGTGAACTCGTGCTGCAAGCCACCGCCCAAACCGCCCACGCATAAGGAGCCGACCATGGATCTTCGCGGCAAAAGCATCACCGTTCACGACATGTGCCTGCGCGACGGCATGCACCCCAAGCGTCACCAGATCAGCCTGCAGCAAATGAAGGACATCGCCTGCGGCCTCGACGCGGCCGGCGTACCGTTGATCGAAGTCACTCACGGCGATGGCCTGGGCGGCAGCTCGGTGAACTATGGCTTCCCGGCCCATACCGACGAGGAGTACCTGTCGGCGGTGATCCCGCTGATGAAAAAGGCCAAGGTCTCGGCCCTGCTGCTGCCGGGCATCGGCACCGTCGACCACCTGACGATGGCCCATGAGCTGGGGGTCAACACCATTCGCGTGGCCACCCATTGCACCGAGGCCGATGTCAGCGAACAGCACATCTCCCACGCCCGTGGCCTGGGCATGGACACCGTTGGTTTCCTGATGATGGCCCACATGAACAGCCCCGAAGGCCTGGTCAAGCAAGGCTTGCTGATGGAAAGCTACGGCGCCAACTGCATCTACCTGACCGACTCGGCGGGCTACCTGCTGCCGCACGACGTCAGCGCCCGCGTGGCGGCGATGCGCGCGGCCCTCAAGCCCGAGACCGAGATCGGCTTTCATGGCCACCACAATCTGTCGATGGGCGTGTCCAACTCCATCGCCGCGATTGCTGCCGGGGCCAACCGTATCGACGCCGCCTGCGCGGGCCTCGGCGCGGGTGCAGGCAACACGCCGATGGAAGTACTGGTAGCAGTGTGCGACCGCATGGGCATCGAGACTGGCGTCAGCGTGTTTGGCATCCAGGACGTGGCCGAGGATCTGGTGGTGCCGATCATGGACTTCCCGATCCGCAGCGACCGCGATGCCCTGACCATGGGCTACGCCGGGGTCTATGGCTCGTTCCTGTTGTTCGCCAAGCGCGCCGAGAAAAAATATGGCGTGTCGGCCCGGGAAATCCTCGTGGAAATGGGCCGTCGCGGTATGGTCGGCGGCCAGGAAGACATGATCGAAGACACCGCCATGACCCTCGCCCGTCAGCAGCGGCAGGCGTAAAGACCAATGATCGTTCCCATGACGCGGGAACGATCGATACCCCCCTTGTAGGAGCGAGGCTTGCCCGCGAACCAGGCACTGCTGTTCATCTGGCACACCGCGTTATCGTTCTTCGCCTGTAGGAGCGAGGCTTGCCCGCGAACAAGGCGCCGCGGTTCATCTGACACACCGCGTTATCGTTCTTCGCCTGTAGGAGCGAGGCTTGCCCGCGAACAAGGCGCCGCGGTGTATCTGACACACCGCGTTATCGTTCTTCGCCTGTAGGAGCGAGGCTTGCCCGCGAACCAGGCACTGCGGTTCATCTGAGACACCGCGTTATCGTTCTTCGCCGGCAAGCCTGGCTCCTACAGGAGCCAGGCGCTGCGGTGCATCGTTCTTCGGGTTAACGCCAATCGGCGACGATGCCGTGTTCCAACGCAAACGGCTGCGCGGCGATGGTCCGGCGTTGAAACCCTGGCGCCTGTTCGGCGGTGGCCAGCCACAGCATCACGGCCGCCGGAACGTGAGGTGGGGCACTGCCGGCGCGCAGGGCGATCAGGCCTTTATCGCCGATGGTGGCCTTGAGGGCTTCGGTGGTGACTACGCCCGGATTGAGGGTATAGGCGCGAACGCCGGCCTCACCCAGTTCCGTAGTCAGCACCCCGGACAGTCGCGACACCGCGGCCTTGCCCGCGCCGTAGGCATAACCCCAACCGCCCTTGCCCGCCGCCACCGGTGGGTCGCTTTCGCCAGCGCCGGAGGTGACATTGATCACCACCCCGCCACCGCGCGTCACCATGTGTTCGGCCACTGCCCGAGTCAATAGAAAGGGGGTGAGGATGTAGCCCTGGAACATCCTCTCCAGGGTCTGGGCTTGCAGGTCCATGAACCCGGCGTTGAGATCACTGCCCTGGTAGATCGCATTGTTGATCAGCACGTCGATGCGTCCGTACTCGGCCAGCACCGCCGCGCAGGCAGCCAGGGCCGAAGCGCTGTCGAGCAGGTCCATCGGCACCACGAGCACCCGGCAACCGAGTTCGCGTAACGCCTCGGCAGTGCCGTTGAGGCTGCCGGCCAGCGGTGCCCCGGCAGCATCGCGCAGGGCATGTTCATGTTGTTCACCCTCGTTGAGGGTACGGGCGCTGATCGCCAGATCGAAACCGGCGCGGGCGAACGCCAGCGCCGCCTCCCGGCCGATACCACGGCTGGCGCCGGTGATGAATGCCACCTTGTTCATGTAGATTCCTTTTAGAAGCGCGAGGCGCGGACCATGGCGTCCATACCGCCATCGACGAACACCACGCTGCCATGGACAAACGATGCTTGTGGCGATTGCAGGAAGGCGACCACTGCGGCGAGCTCATCCGGGCGACCGGAGCGACCCAGGGGCGCGACGAAATCGCGGGTCGCCTGGCCAAACCGTGCATCTTCCAGCGAAGCCTGGTGTAACGGGGTTTCAACCGCGCCCGGCGCCACCACGTTCAAGCGCATGCCCTGCTTGCCCCAGTTCATGGCCAGGTTGCGGGCATGGTGACTGATGGCGTATTTAGAGGCGGCATAGGCAACGTGAGGCTGGTCGAGGGCGTTGGCCAACGCGATCGCCTGATCTTCATTACCTGCGAGCATCGCGTCAATCATCGGCTGGCCGTCGGCCCCCGAATGCGTCGCCGCCACCGAGCCGATCACCAGCGCCGCCGGTTGTTGCCCCTTGGCCAACGCCCCTCGCAGGCCGTCGAGCAACTGGCTGACGCCAAAGTAATTGACCGCCGGGATCAGGCCGCAGGTCGGCGCCGTGACACCGACCCCGGCGCAGCAGATCAGCCCGTCGAGCACCCCGCCGCTGAGTTCAAGCACTTGCGCGATGGCCGCGTCACGACCCTGCGGGGTGGACAGGTCCGCGACCACTTCGGCGTTGCTGCGATCGATACCGATGACCTGGTGCCCGGCGGCGCGCATGGCGGCGGATACGGCGGCCCCGATTCCCGAGGCACTCCCGGTGATGGCTGTAGTTGGCATGGTGATTCTCCGTGATGGGTCCCCCAGTATCGACAGGGCTATCACGCGACGGCATCGTCTGTGCGGACTACGTGTAGGAGCGAGGCTTGCCCGCGAACCGGGCACTGCTGTGTATCTGACACACCGCGTCATCGTTCTTCGCCTGTAGGAGCGAGGCTTGCCCGCGAACCGGGCACTGCTGTGTATCTGACACACCGCGTCATCGTTCTTCGCCGGCAAGCCTGGCTCCTACAGGCGAACCAGGCACTGCGGTTTATCTGACACACCGCGTCATCGTTCTTCGCCGGCAAGCCTGGCTCCTACAGGCGAACCAGGCACTGCGGTTTATCTGACACACCGCGTCATCGTTCTTCGCCTGTAGGAGCGAGGCTTGCCCGCGAACCGGGCACTGCTGTGTATCTGACACACCGCGTCATCGTTCTTCGCCGGCAAGCCTGGCTCCTACAGCGAACCGGGCACTGCTGTGTATCTGACACACCGCGTCATCGTTCTTCGCCGGCAAGCCTGGCTCCTACAGACGAACCACATGCCGTGGTGTATCTGTGGCAACGCGTTCTTCGCCGGGCTCAGGCCTGGCGATAGATAGGCACGGCCAGTTTTAGCGGCGGCACCTTGATTTTCTCACCCATCTTCAACACCAGCTTGGGTTTACCCAAGGCCACCACGCTGTTGAGCATGATGCGCACCAGCTCGGTCTGGCGTCGCACGCCGGTCTTGGAGAAGATCGAGCGCAAGTGTGCCCGCGCGGTGTTACGCCGGATATTGAGGGCCTCGGCAGCTTCTTCCAGGGACAGGCCGTTGGCCAGTTCCATGGCCAGGGCGGTTTCGGCCTTGGTCAGGTTGAACAGCTGCTTGGTCACCACTTCGCTGGCCAGGGATTTGCTCGACGCATCGCGGATGTACACCAACGCCGTCGGTTGGCCCTTCTCCTCGGCCCAGTCCAGGGACGGAATGGATTCGACCACCACACCGAGGTTGACCAGACCTGAAGGCCGCGTCACCGACATGGCCTCGGCACTTTTCGGCGCATCCGGGCAGAACGCGCCGCGAATCAAGCGTTGCAGTTCACGGTTGTCACTTGGATAGGTCGCCTCCAGGCGTCCGCCCACCAGTTTCAGGCCATCGGAACGGGCGAGAATTTCCTCGGCCACCGGGTTGATCTGCAATACGCTGCCGCTCTCGTCGAGCACCAGGGTCGCCACCGATAACCGGCTGATGGCCTGGGAATACAGCCCGCTCAGCGATTCGCTGCGGTCCAGCAGGTTATGCAATTGCGAGGCGCGGCGCAGGTGTGGCAGGAAACTGGCGCACAGCGCCCGCTCGTTGGCGCAGAAGTTGGGGGCATGTTTCGGGCGGGTGGCGCGAAAGCGCAGTTTGCCGCCGTCCGGGGTGGAAATGTCCGCACACATCACGTGATACACATCGTTGGGACCGCAGAACGCCTTGAAGTAGGCGCTGTGTTCCCATTCCGTGGAGCTCATGATGTCATCGACGGTGAACACCTTGTCCAGTGGCTGGTTGGCGAACGGCGTATTGGTCTGCGGGTAAGTCATATAACAGACGTCACCGGCACCTTCGCGATCGCCCACGAGGATCATCACGCCCGTATCGGGTTGGTCCGGCACCCGCAGGATCAGCGTGACGTAGTTGGCCTCGTAGAGTTTGAGAAAGCTTCTGAGGGCGTTGGCCATCAGTTTCGGATCCAGGGCGCCGTCGTAGATCTCGCCCACCAACTCGTTGTAGCGCGTGAGATCCAGGCCAAGGCTCGCCAGGACTTCCGGGGTCAGGACACCATCTTGCATAGTCTTTCCTCGCTCGGGTAAGGACGGTGCCCTTCCCTTGTTATTTTTATAATTTTGGCTAGTGGCCTGCGGGGGCCCCGAAAACAGGGGCCCCGCGCGTCAGTTTCCCTGTCGCCTGCCTACTCCACAATAGGCCCGGCAGGTTTATTTTTTCGCTATTGAGAATCACGCGCAGCCGGGCTTTTTTTCAGCTCAAACCTGCCTTGTGGTGCCGGGTGCTGGCGTGCCCGTTCACTGACCAACGGTCGCCCGCGATTGAACCAGGCCGCCAGCGCCGGCAAGAGGAAAATCGCCCCCAGCACGTTGACCAGGAACATGAACGACAGCAACACACCCATGTCCGCCTGGAACTTCAGCGGCGCGAAGGCCCAGGTGCAGACACCAATGGACATGGTCACGGCCGTGAACACCGCCGCCGTGCCGCGTTGGCACATGGCCTCGTAGAACGCCTCACGCAGGTTGGATCCGCGCAACATTTCATGCTGGATGCGCTCGTACAGATAAATGCCGTAGTCCACGCCCACGCCCACCCCCAACGCCATCACCGGCAAGGTGGCGACCTTCAGGCCGATCCCGAGCATGGTCATCAAGGCGTTGCACAGGATCGCGACAATTGCCAGCGGCACCAGAATGCACAGCACCGCGCGGATCGACAGGAAGGTCATCCAGCAAAACAGCGCTACTGAACCGAACAGCGCCCCCAGCATGATGATTTCGGCACGCTTGACCGCCTCGTTGGAGGCCGCCATCACCCCCACGTTGCCACCGGCCAGAAGGAATTCGACCTGCGGCGAGCTGACCTCGGCAATGATCCGCCGGGCTTCAGCGATCGTATGGCTGACCGTGCTGCCTTCGTGGTCGGCAAGGAACACCAGGATCTGCATCTGTTGGCAACCGTCGGTGACCAATCCGTCATCCGGCACATAGGCCCGCGCACCTTGACTCAGGCCACGGGGTGATCCTGGAATCGCCGCCCAACGTGGATTGCCTTCGTTATTGCCGGCGATCACCCGCTTGCCCATGTCCGCCACGCTCTGGATCGACTGTACGCCAGAGACCGTGCGCATGCGGAAATCGAAGGCTTCCACCGCACGCATCACCGTGGGCGACAGGCAGCCTTCTTCGACGCCCTTGACCTGGACGAACACCGACATCACATCGAGTCCGATGGAGTAGCTGCTGATGATCTTGCTGTTGTCCAGGTTATAGCGAGAATCGGCCCGCAGCTCCGGCGCGCCTGCACCGATATCGCCCACCGCCAGGTCGCGAGCCTTGTAGGCCCCGGCCGCCAGCAGCAACAGACTGACGGCGAATACCCCGAGGGCTGGCCCTGGCTCGGCCAGCGCCGACAAGCGCCACCACAGGCGATGCCTTCCCGCAGGACGTGATTGCGCCCGGCGCAATAGCGCAGGTTCCAGGCGCAGGTAGGAAATGATGATGGGCAGCATCAGTTTGTTGGTGATGATCATCAGCATCACGCCGATGCAGGCCGTCACCCCCAGTTCGTGGACGATGGGAATGTCGATCAACATGATCACCGCAAATCCCAGGGCGTTCATCAACAAGGCCAGGGAACCGGGAATGAAAATCTTGCAGAACGCCGAACGCGCCGCTTCCCTGGAAGTGCTGCCGGCCAGCACATCCTGCTTCCAGGCGTTGGTCATCTGCACCGCATGGGACACACCGATGGAGAAGATCAGGAACGGCACCAGGATCGACATCGGATCAATGCCCAACCCCAGCAACGGCAACAGGCCCAGCAGCCAGACCACCGGCAGCAGCGCTACCACCAGCGCCACCACGGTCAGGCGCAGGGAACGGGAATACAGCCACAGCAGCAACCCGGTAATCACGAAGGCGACGACAAAAAAGCCGATCACCGTGTTCAGCCCTTCGACCACATCGCCCACCAGTTTGGCGAAGCCGACGATGTTGATCTCAATATCGGGACTGTTGTACTTGGCGCGGATATCTTCCAGGCGCTTGGCGATGTCGACATAGGACACTGGCTGGCCGGTCTTGGGGTCAGTGTCCTGCAGGTCGGCGCGGACCATGGCTGACTTCAGGTCATTGGCCACCAGCCGGCCAACCTGTCCGGAGGCCGCCGTGTTGCTGCGTACCTGAGCCAGGTCTTCGAGGGTGCCGCTAAAGCGCGGTGGCACCACCACGTCGCCAAAAAAACCTTCCTCGGTAATTTCGATGTAGCGCACATTGGCGGTAAACAGTGACGTCACGCTGGGGCGGCTGACCCCGGAAATGAAAAACACGTCGTCGGTGACTTTGCGCAGGGTCTCGAGGTACTGGGCGTTATAGATGTCACCCTCGCCTTTCCAGCGCACGCTGACCAGGAGGCGGTTAGCGCCGGTGAAGTAGCGGCTGAACTTCAGAAAGTTGACCATGTAGGGATGGGTCACCGGAATCTGTTTGTTGAACCCCGGATCCAGTTGCGTGTGGGTGGCGCTGTAGCCCAGGCCCAGCGTCACCAGCACGAATGACAGCAGCAGGCCCTTGCGCCAGGCCATCAGATGGTCGGCGCACGTTTCGACGCAGCGCGTCACCCAGTGTTTACCTTGATTCATTGCCTGCCTCTCATTTACCGGGTGGCCTGTTTGGCCACTAGGGCAGCAACGCTGCCACCTGATCCCTGCAATACTCCGCGCTCGCCACCCACCAGCAGCCGCGAGCCAACCATCGTCGCCGAGGTCAACGTACCGAGCCCGGCCAGGCGTTCGACACCCACCAGCGCACCCTGTGCATCCAGGCGCACCACCGAGCTGCCGGCGCCGACGATCACCAGCCCCGAGTGATCGGGCAGCAGTACATGGCCGTACAACGGCAGTTGATTGCCCACGTTGATCTGGGTCCAGCTATCGCCGAAATCGTGGCTGACGAATACATGCCCGCGCATGCCGTAGGTCACCCAGTTATCCGCGCTCAGGCGCACGATGCCGAACAGCGAGCCGCTGTAGAACGCCGGCAGGGTCTGCCAGTGCTGGCCGGCGTCGGCCGTGCGCAGCACCAGGCCCTGCTCACCCACCAACATGCGCCGGCCATCGCCGCCACCGTCCATGCTGTTGAGGTGCGCGCTGTCGATGTCCAGGGACTGCGGCGTCCAGGTCTGCCCGGCATCAACGGATTGATAGAATTTGCCGAAGCTGCCGAACGCCATGATGTTGTCGCCACCGCCGGTCCAGATGCCCAGCAGCGGTTCGCCCAGGTCGCTGTCGTAACGCATTTCCTGCCAATTGCTGCCTGAGTCCAGGGAGCGCAGGATCCAGCCGTCATGCCCGACGGCCAGCAAGCGTTTTTCGTCCAGCGCCACCACGGCAGTCAGGGTGGCATTGCGTTGCGTGGCAACGCTGGCTGGCTGCCAACTGACACCCTGATCATCACTGAGCAGGATGCTGCCCCGCTCGCCCACGGCGACCACGCGCGAGCCTAGATTGAGCAGGCCGTTGATCTGCACCCGGTCCGGGCGTGTGGCCAACAGTTCCGCTTGCGGTGGGGATTTGGGGGAAAAGGTGTAGCCGATGGTCAAGGCGACCACCAGGCAAACCGCGTAGCCGATCACAGAGCGCATGAGTAATGCTCCTGTCTAAGGCACGCGTGCATAGGGCAAGTCATAGGGCCAATCCTCTTGTTCTTGTCAGGCGCCAGGGCATGCGAGGCAATCGAGATGGGTTGCCTCTGAGGGAATAGTCGGCGCTAGGCCTGGGTGACACATCGTCCAAATGGCTTATGCAATGGCGCAAATGACACAGGACGGGGGATGTGTGTGTGCGACGCATAGATGTAGGAGCGAGGCTTGCCCGCGAACCAGGCACTGCGGTTTATCTGACACACCGCGTTATCGTTATTCGCCTGTAGGAGCGAGGCTTGCCCGCGAACCAGGCACTACGGTTTATCTGACACACCGCGTTATCATTCTTCGCCTGTAGGAGCGAGGCTTGCCCGCGAACCGGGCACTACGGTTTATCTGACACACCGCGTTATCGTTATTCGCCTGTAGGAGCGAGGCTTGCCCGCGAACCAGGCACTGCGGTTTATCTGACACACCGCGTTATCGTTCTTCGCCGGCAAGCCTGGCTCCTACAGACGAACCAGGCACTGCGGTTTATCTGACACACCGCGTTATCGTTCTTCGCCTGTAGGAGCGAGGCTTGCCCGCGAACCAGGCACTGCGGTTTATCTGACACACCGCGTCATCGTTCTTCGCCGGCAAGCCTGGCTCCTACAGCGAACAGGGGTGGGGCGATCAGGCGATGTACAGGATCACCAGGTCGTTGATTACCGACGGCCGATCCTGGCCCACCACATGGGTGGTCAGTTCCAGGGTCATCTGGGTGCCACGGGCCGACAGCTCGACTTTTTTCACCCGGGCCCGCGAATGGATGCGCGAGCCGGCCGGCACAGGCGCCGGGAAGCGCAGGCGATCGGAGCCGTAGTTGATCTGGGTGGTGTAACCGCTGACCTCGAAGCCCAGCGCCAGTTTCATCCGCGACTGCAGCACCTGGACCAGCGCGCCGTGGGCGATGGTGCCGCCGAACGGACTTTGCAGGCGCGCCCGCTCCGGATCGGTATGGATCCAGTAATCGTCGCCCGACAACAGGGCAAAGGCGTCGATCAGTGCCTGGTCGACCAGCACCACGTTGCTCCAGTCGCTGAACTGCTCGCTGACCAGGGCCTGCAAGGCCGGCCCATCGTTGAGGTCGATCTGCCGGACAGGCGGTTGCTGCGACGCGACAGGCGTCGGTTCGCTGTCCAGCGCGGGCAGCGATTCAAGGCCCGCCGCATCCTTGTCCACCCCGGTAAAACGCAGCAAGCGGTTGCCCTTGGCGTCGACTTCGGCGAACACCGGCTGCAGCGGCATGCCGATGCGGATTTCGGCTTCATCAAGGCCCACCAGGTTGGTATTGATGCGCACCCCTTGGGCCAACTCGACCACCGCCAGTTTCTGCGGCATTTCATCCATAAAGTCAGGCAAGGTGGCAATGCGCGTCACGGTGTAGCTGTACAGCGTCGCGGTGCCGTCGACTTCGCGCCAGGCCAGGTCATGTTCCAGGCACACCGTGCAATGCCGGCGCGGGTAGAAGTTCCAGTGCGCACAGGCGTTGCATTGCTGAATCAACAGGCGGCGAGCCTTCAAGCCCTCCCAGAAGGGTGCGGAGATCTGCGTCGCCACCGGCATCGGTTTGTTGTTGGACATGTGCTTATGCTCCCTGAAGTATCAATGCGCCCTGCTCGCTCATCACGCCGCCGGTGCCGGAGACGTAGACGCTGTCGCAACGCCCCAGTTGGCGCTCACCGGCAGTACCGGCGATCTGCGTCACCGCCTCGATCACCTGGCTCATGCCACCGGCCGAGGCCGACTGACCGAAACTGAGTTGCCCGCCATGGGTGTTCATCGGGAAATCGCCACGCCAGGTCAGGTCGTGTTCACGCACGAACGCCATGCCCTCGCCCTTGCCGCAGAAACCGGCATCTTCCAGGGTCAGCAAGGTGGTGATGGTGTAGCAGTCGTAGATCTGCGCCGCATCGACGTCCTTGGGCTTGAGCCCGGCCATGGCAAAGGCCCGCTGTGAAGCCGGACCAATCGGCGTGTTCAGCATGTCTTCGGCATAGGACGGCGACTTGAACGCCAGGTGTTCGCCAAACCCGGTAATGAAGGCCGGACGCTTGCGCGAGCGTGCCGCCACTTCCTTGTTGGTGATGATCATCGCGGCGCCACCGGCCACCGGCATCACGATTTCCAGGACGTGCAACGGGTCTGCGACCATTTTGCTGGCCAGTACCTGTTCGATGGTCAAAGGCTGCCCGTAGAACATCGCTTGCGGATTGGCCAGGGCGTTGGTGCGCTGGTCGACGGCGATCTTGGCCATCGCCCGCTGGTCGTAGTCGTACTGTGCAGCATAACGCTGGGCGATCATCGCGTA
Source organism: Pseudomonas silesiensis (assembly GCF_001661075.1). Classification (NCBI taxonomy): domain Bacteria; kingdom Pseudomonadati; phylum Pseudomonadota; class Gammaproteobacteria; order Pseudomonadales; family Pseudomonadaceae; genus Pseudomonas; species Pseudomonas silesiensis. Next base: position 2,580,954 of record NZ_CP014870.1, on the reverse strand, counting down.
GCCGGTGTTCTGGCCCATGTGCCCGTAAGGCAGGTCGAACTCGGCTTCGGGCGCGCCGAACGCTGTGCTGTGTCCACCGAAACGCATGGACCGGGCCATCCAGCCGGGGTCCTCGTCAGGGCCCAACGGCGCCATGCGTGCCGGGATGACGCACAGCACGGCCTGGCACAGCCCCAGTTCGATGGCCGCAGCGGCGCGCCAGACCATGCCCACCGACGTGCAGCCGCCCAGGTCGACCACTTCGGCGAAGTTCAGGCGCAGGCCCAGGTACTCGGCGGCCATCGCCGGTACGAACACCGAGGCTTCATGAAAGTGCGGGCCGTTGATTACCAGCCCGTCGAGGTCCGAGGCCTTGAGCCCGGCATCACGCAGGGCCTTGGCCGCCAGGTCGGCGACTTGCTCAAGGTGAAACATCTTGGGCGCGGTCGAGTATTTTTCCGGTTTGTATTGTGCGGTGCCAACAATGGCCGCATGCCCTTTGAGCCCCATAGTGCCTCCATGCCGAAGCGTTACGCTGCGGCCTTTTCCAGGTTGTGTTGAAAGCCCGGGCAGGTGAAAGCGACCCGGTCCTTGTGTGGTCGATCAGAAGGTGTATTTCATCGAGAACGTGGCGTAGTCGCGGTCGGCGAACGGACGGTTGACCGGGTCCGCTTCACCCAGGTAGCTGATGTACCTCAAGCCGAGTTCAAGATTGCCCAGGTACTTGAAGGTGGTGCCCGCGCTCAGGCGTCGGTCACCTCGCACCCCGGAGATGCTGCCGGACATGGGGGTAGAGCCGCTGAATACGTTGGAGAAACTGAAGGGCACTTCCAGATCCCAGCCTTGGAAAACGCCCGGATAACTGAACGATGCGCCCAGGGTGTAGGCGCTGGAAGACTTGGTGCGGAAGCCCGCGGCTGTGCTGTAGGTATAGTCATCGGAAGACGCCACTAGAGGTGTCAGGGAGGGCAGCAGGTTCACGCCTTGGAGGTTGGGCGCCGCCGAAGTGGATTCGACGCTGTCGACCTGCACACGGATGACTTCAGCAGTCAGGGTGGTCTGGCTGGCCCAGGGGCGGTTCCCCAGGATACGGATCGCCGACAGCTGCATTTGCTGGCCCTTGCCCTTGGACGGCACCGCGCCAAGGCCGGTATTGACCATCACTGGCGCACCGTCGCGGTACGACCATTCGGCGCCGACCTGGGTGTCGCCGATCTTGGTCGAGGCGGCGATGCCGGTCAGCTTGATGTCTTCGAAGTACTTGATCCGGTAACCATTGCTGACGAAGGCGTTGAGGCCACCGCCCACCGGCAGCGGGTCGTAGCCGACCAGAGCGGTGGCCGGGTTCTTGTCGTGGTAGTTGACGTGGAACAACGACACCTCGATGGCCGGTACCGGGCGGTAGCGCACCTGCACGCCCCACTGGCCGCTATCGCGCGGTTCGTCGGTGCCGCGGTAAGCGATCTTCTGGCCGTTGGCGTAGATGAACTCGCGACCGGGGCCAACCACGTCACTGCTCGACAGGTAGCTACCCACCGGCGGCAGTTCGGTGCCCTTCCATTCGTATTGCACGTATGCACCGAATGTCAGCTGGGGGTTCAGTCGGAACGAGCCGGAGAACTGGCCCACCGGCAAGAGTATTTCCTTGACTTCAACACCCGGCTGGGACGCTTTTACTGCATCGGAGGGGTTTTGTACGCCGTTCACACCCGGGTAGAACAAACTTTCGCCCCAGGACTCGATATGCCGCCCGGCCTTGACGTCGAGCATGGTGTCGTTGTCGAAGCGCCAGCCGCTGAACACATAGGCATCCAGCAGTTTGCTACGACCGCCGCTGTAGTAACGGGTGTCGCTGGTGAACTCGTCGTTGCTGCCGCTTTTGTTCACGGTGGCGGGCGAGTCATTATCGTTCCCGCTGTGGTAGACGTCGTCGTAGAAGGTACTGCCGCGCACCACGGCGCCGTAGTTGTCCTTGCGCAGGATTATTTCGCCGAGCGCACCCACGCGGTTGGTGGTCAGGCTGCCACTATCGAAGTTGCGGTTAGCGTCGTCAGCGTTGACCGTCAGCAAGCGATCGCTCTGACTGCCGGTGCGCATACCGATGCCGTAGCTGGTGGTCACCGACCAGTCCATGGTCAAACCGTTGTCGAACTCGATCGTATCGCCGGCCCATACCGGCGTGGACACCAGCGCAATCGCCGCCGCCAGGCTGCTGACCTGAAATGCGCTCGAAACCATGACCTTAGAGTTATTTTTGTTGTTGATCACACTGATTCTCCTCAAGGGCAACCGGTTGGCTGCCTGGAATGTTCAACACTGCTGCCGTGCCATCCGCTCAAAACACGTTGAGCGGTGTAACAGCGCACGCTCCCCTTACAGCACGCCGGTAGCGAAAACACCCCCGGTCCTCTTCCCGCGCAAGCGACCCTGCGGCCACCAGGTAGTTGGCATGGGCCAACGTTTCGCCCAGCGCCATCAGTTCGTCGAAACGACCCGACAACCTGGGAAACAACACGGCCATCAGTTCGAGCACGGTGCGCGGCTCGTCACAGTTGGCCAGCATCTGCGCCAGATGCCCGCGGTGATGGGCCTCCAGCTGATCCAGGCGCTCATGCAAATTGAAAAACGGCCGCTCGTGCGCCGGCAGCACCAGCACGCTGTCGGGCAAGCTGCGCAGGTGCTCGATGGAGTCGAGCCAGTCGAGCAGCGGGTTGGCCAACGGCTCCGTGGCATGTACGCCGACGGTAGAAGTGATGCGCGGCAACACCTGGTCGCCGGAGATCAACAAGCCGTCATCGGCGGCATACAGACAGGCATGTTCCGGCGAGTGGCCGCGCCCGATGACCACCTGCCAGGTGCGGCCACCGATATTCAGAAGGCTGCCCTCGCGCAAACGGCGGTAATGGTTCAGCGGCGCGGGCAGAAAATGGGCGTTGCTCATCACCGCGAACATCTCGCTGCTTTGCTCGTCAGCCACGCCGGCCTTGCGGTAGAAGTCGAGGAAGTCCCAACCCGGTGGTTGACCGGCGGGAAATTTGACGTGCAACGACTGGAACTCGCTGGCGGTCATGTACACCGGGCATTGAAAACGCTCCGAAAGCCATGCGGCCACCCCGGCATGGTCGGAGTGAAAGTGGGTGCAGACCACTGCCAACACCGGCAGGCCAGCACACACTTCATTCAGCACCCGGTCCCAGACTTCGCGGGTCTGCTCGGTGTTCATGCCGGTGTCTACCACTACCCAGCCGTCGGTATGGCGCAGCAGGTAGAGGTTGATGTGGTCCAGGCGAAACGGCAGCGGCATACGCAACCACCACACCCCTGGCGCCACTTCGCGCACCTGCCCGGAATCAGGCGCCTGAGGCCATGGATACCGCAGGCCGCCGCGCAGTTCGTGACCGTTGTCGTCGAGATCAGCCATGGTCGGCCACCGCGAAAGGCGTCAGGCCGGCCCGCGTCAGGGCCTCTACCGAATAGGGCACATAGGTGCGGGCTTGCTCGTCGCGGATGAACAGCGGATCGCTGCAACGGGTCGGGCAGTAGCCCTGGCGCTGTAGATCGACCTTGCGCAGCTTGAAGCTGGCCGTCAGGTCCGCCGACTGGGTGACTCGCACGAACACCGGGGTCGCATAGCGCGGCAAGCGCGTTTCGGTCAGGCGGTACAGAGCGTCCGGATCGAACGCCTGGCCCTCCTGCATGAGCACGGCGGCCATGCCGGCGCGTCCTTCATGGCCCGGCACCTGGACGCCATAGACGTTGATCAGCTCCAGGCCCGACAGATCGCTCAGCGCGTCCGCCACTTCCAGGGTCGAAACGTTCTCGCTCTTCCAGCGATAGGTATCGCCGATGCGGTCGACGAAGTAGCAGTAACCGTCGGCGTCCTCGCGCAGCAAGTCGCCGGAGCTCCAGTAGGCATCGCCCTCGCGAAACACATTGCGGCGGATTTTGCTCTCGGTGGCCTCGCTTGAGGTGTAGCCCTCGAAACGTCCGCCACCGATCTCAGGGTGATCGACGATAAAGCCCATGGCCTCACCGATCTCGCCCACTTTGCAGACTTGATAGAAACCGTTTTCGTCCCGTGGGTGGCAGTCGTTTTCGATGTCGTACCGCACCAGCCGCAGGTTGGTTTTGTTCCAGTCCGGCACCCGGCCGCAGGAACCGAAATAGTTGTCGACGTTGATCACCGAGGTATTGGCCTCGGTGGCGCCCCAACCCTCGAACACCTGGATCGGACCGAAGCGCTCCAGCCAGCGCTGCCAGGAGTCCGGTGACAGCCCGGCACCAAGCATGCAGCGCAGACTGTGCTCGCGCTCACCCGTTTGCACCGGCTGATTGAGCAGGTAGCGGCAGATCTCACCGATATACTGGAAGATGCTGATCTGATGACGCGCGACGTCCTTCCAGAACTCTCGCACGCTGAACTTGCGGCGCACCACGATGGCAGCGCCCACCCGCAGGGCGGTGGAGGTCACCGACGTGGCAGCGGCGCCGTGGTACAGCGGCAGACAGCAATAGAACACATCCTCGCAAGTGGCTTGCAGAGTGGTTTCCATCACATCGCCCGAGGACATCCAGCGCATGTGGCTGTAGCGCGCCGCCTTGGGCAAGCCCGTAGTGCCCGAGGTGAAGATCAGCAGGGTCGAGGCTTGCGCTTCGATGTGCGCGCGGATATCACGGGGAAACGACGTGCGCGGGGCTTTTTCCAGACGCGCATCGAAATGCCCGTCGACGCTCTTGGGCAGCGGCCCTGTCCAGGGATTTTCCGCGTCGCGTATCAGCCAGCATGGCAGGTCCGGAAAGCCTTCGGTGGCCTGCACATTGGCCAGGCATTCTTCGCCTATCACCAACGCCTTGGCTTCGGTGGTTTGCAACGCATGCAGCAGCGGGCGACCGCTGACCTGAGTGTTGATGAATGCCACCACGACCCCGAGCTTGACCAGGCCGAACCAGGTGCAGAAAAACGCCGGGCGGTTCTCCATGGCCAGGGCGCAGACATCGCCGGCGCGCAGACCATTGGCATAAAACGTGTGAGCCATCTGATTGGCCCGCGCATCGACCTCAAAGTAGCTAAGGGTCTGCTCGCCATAGATCAGAAACGTGTGCTCACCCTGCTCAGCAACCTTCTGCTCCAGACGGTCAGCCAAGGTGTAGAGGTCTTTCGGCTTGATCTGCCCGGCGGCGATCGAGCGCTGGTCGAGCAGCGCCTGTGTCTGCTCCCGTGGTACCGGATGGGCCGGCAGGACGTTGGGCAAGTCGTTCAGGTTCATTGCGCCACCTCCTGGGCATTGGCTTGATAGGCGGGGTAATCCGAGTAACCGGCCGAACCCGGCGTATAAAGCGTCTTGCGGTCGAAGCGAGTCAGCGGCAGGCCTCGCTTCAAGCGCTCCACCAGATCGGGGTTGGCAATAAAGTGACGAGCAAACGACACCGCAGCCCCCTCGCCCGACGCGAGAGCGGCACTGGCCGAAGGACCGTCGAAACCATCGTTGAGAATCAACGCATGAGGGCTGTGTTGACGCGCCAGGGCGAAGGCATTGAGGTCTGCCAGTGGCGAGCGCATGATGTGCAGGTAAGCCAGGCCTAACGGCGCCACGGCCTCACACAAGGCGGCCGCCGTGGCAGCCGGATCCTGGTCGTCGATGTCGTTGTAGGGATTACCGGGGCACAGGCGAAAGCCGACGCGTCCAGCGCCAATCGCACTGGCCATGGCCTCGATCACTTCCTTGGCAAAACGCACCCGCCCGGTCACATCGCCGCCGTAGGCATCGCTGCGTTGATTGCTGCCAGAGGCCATGAATTGCATTGGCAGGTAACCGCTGGTGCAGTGCAGCTCGACACCGTCGAAGCCTGCCAGGCGCGCATTCAATGCGGCCTGGCGATAGTCTTCGATGGCCTCGTCAATACCCTGAAGAGTCAACGCCTGTGGCTCGTCGGTATCGACCAGGCCGGCGGCGTCACTGAACACCTGGGTCCGCGCACGCAGCGCCGAAGGGGCCACCGTCGCAGCGCCTGCCGGTTTGTTGTGCTGGCTGGCAGCGCGGCCGACGTGCATCAGTTGCAGGACGATGCACCCGCCCTCGGCATGCACGGCCTCGGTAACCCGCTGCCAGCCGGCGATCTGCTGGTTGCTGTAGATCGCAGGGGTGCGGCAATAGCCCAGGCCACTGGCGGACGGCGCGGTGCCCTCGGCCACGATCAACCCGGCACTGGCGCGCTGACGGTAGTACTCGACCATCTCGCTACCGGGTACTGCATCGGCAAGGGCGCGGCTGCGGGTCATGGGCGCCATGACAATACGGTTGGCCAGTTGCAGCTCGCCCAGGGTGACCGGCTCGAACAAGACGCTCATTTCAATTCCTCAGCTTCTTTGTTTTCAGGCTGTCGCAGGGCTTGCCACAGCTTGGGCAAGTGCTGACATACCAGCGGATATGGGCTGAATGATTGACGTTGAGCGCGAGCGAAACATCGTCCGACAAGACTAGGTTCGCTATCGACAAGGCGATCCCGATACCGCATCGTTTGTACGCACGTAGGAGCCAGACTCGCCGGCGAACGGGACACCGCGATACATCTGACACACCGCTTGTAGGAGCCAGGCTCGCCGGCGAATGTCACGCCGCGGTGCATCTGAAACACCGCTTGTGGGAGCCAGGCTCGCCGGCGAATGTCACGCCGCGGTGCATCTGAAACACCGCTTGTGGGAGCCAGGCATACCGGCGAATGTCACGCCGCGGTGCATCTGAAACACCGCTTGTGGGAGCCAGGCTTGCCGGCGAATGTCACGCCGCGGTGCATCTGAAACACCGCTTGTGGGAGCCAGGCTTGCCGGCGAATGTCACGCCGCGGTGCATCTGAAACACCGCTTGTGGGAGCCAGGCTTGCCGGCGAATGTCACGCCGCGGTGCATCTGAAACACCGCTTGTGGGAGCCAGGCTTGCCGGCGAATGTCACGCCGCGGTGCATCTGAAACACCGCTTGTGGGAGCCAGGCTTGCCGGCGAATGTCACGCCGCGGTGCATCTGAAACACCGCTTGTGGGAGCCAGGCTTGCCGGCGAATGTCACGCCGCGGTGCATCTGAAACACCGCGTCATCGTTCTTCGCCGGCAAGCCTGGCTCCTACAGGAGACCAGCCGGGGACGAAAAAGATGGTCTGAACGGACGATGAAAAAAAACCGCGACAAGCCGAGCATCGCGGCAACCAGAACAAAACCGGGAGCACCCGCAGTGAACCAACCCCCCGTGACATGGCGAACGCACTACGCGCTGTTCGTGCTCGCCAGCATCTATGTGTTCAACTACATCGACCGCCAGTTGATGGCGATCCTGATCGAACCGGTGAAGCTCGAATTCGGCATTTCCGACACCGGCATCGGCCTGCTGTCGGGGGTGACCTTCGCAGTGTTCTACACCGTGTTCGGCTTCCCGTTGGGGCGCCTGTCGGACCGCATCGGGCGCAAGCCGGTGATCGCCTTCAGCTGCATCGCCTGGAGCCTGATGACCATGCTCTGCGGCATGGCGGGCAGCTTTTTGACCCTGGTTCTGGCGCGGATCGGCGTGGCCGTTGGTGAGGCCGGCGGTACGGCGCCGTCGGTGGCCATGGTCTCGGATTTGTACCCGGCGAACCGCCGTTCCACTGCCCTGTCGGTGCTGATGCTCGGTTCCAGCCTGGGGGCGATAGTTGGCCTGGGCCTGGGCGGCTGGATCGCCCAGCATCACGGCTGGCGCTACGCCTTCTTGCTGATCGGTGCACCCGGCATCTTCCTGGGCCTGCTTCTGCTGCTGACCGTGCGGGCACCCAAGCGCGCAGTGCCGCTGGGCAACGTCGCGGCGCAACAGGATGGCTGGCTCAAGACCCTCGTCGAGCTGTTTCGCATGCCCTCGTTCCTGTGCCTGGTACTCACCGGCGGCGCGGCGGCGATTGCCGGCTACGCCATCGGCACCTGGAGCCCGAGCTTCCTGATCCGTTCCCACGGCCTCAACCTGCAAGAGGCCGGGTTCCTGGTGGGCGTGGTGGGCGGCACCGGTGCGACCGTCGGCACCCTGATGTGCGGCATGCTCACCGACCGCATGGCGCGGCGCGATGTCGGCTGGCAAATCGGCGTGCCACTACTGGGCACGTTGATCAGCATCCCCTTCGCCCTGGCGTACTTCCTCTGGCCCCAGGGTACGGCGTTCCATATCGGCAGCATCGCGGTGCCACAGGCGTTCCTGTTCTACAGCGCCTTTGCCTTCTTCGGTGTGTGGTGGGCAACACCGTGCCTGAGCGCCATTACCCACCTGTTTCCGTCCACGCGACTGGCCCAGGCCACGGCGATTTTCGTCATGTCCATGACCCTGCTGGGCGTCGGTGTCGGGCCGCTGTTTGTAGGCATGCTCAGCGACTTCTTCGTGCCGACCCTGGGCACTGAATCCCTGCGCTATGCCCTGGCTTCGTCGGTATCAATGCTGGTGCTGGCCAGCGTGTTCCTGACCCTGGCGCTGCCGCGTTACCGCCAACATATGAAGAGCCCCGCCCCGCGGTCCGCACCGAACCAGGCCGTGACTGCCTGACCCTCCTCCCCATACCATCGCGCCGCTGGAAACCTGTGAGGTTCCAGCGGTTTTTTTTTGATGAGCCTGTAGGAGCGAGGCTTGCCCGCGAAGAACGATAACGGTGCAACAGATACACCGCTGCGCCCAGTTCGCCGGCAAGCCTGGCTCCTACAGCCACACGGCATCCCACAATGGATAATCTCCGATTCTCTCGACCAACCCTGCCCTCAACGGATTGGCGACGATATAGCGGGCCACGGCCTGCAGGTCTTCCTCCCTGCGGATGGCCCGGTCATGAAAGCCATGTTGCCAGAGTGGTCCATCACGCCCGATCGAGCGATTCAACGCGAACGTAATGCGAGATTTTGTCCTCGCCATCACGAAAGTGAGCGTGCTGTCCTTGAGCTCGATCAGCCAATGAAGATGATCCGGCATAACAACCCAGGCCAGCGAAAGGGCCAGCTCTTCTTGCTGAGCTTTTCTCAACGCATCAACCACCAGGCGACCCTGTTCAAAGTCTTTGAATACGGGGTCCCGGTTCTGAACAATGGATGTAATCAGGTAGACCTGACCCGGCACTGAATAGCGGCCGGTGCGCAGTCGGTGTGCATGGCGAATGGTTGGCATGGGTAATCCTCCTTGATCATGAGCCTGTCAGTTCAGGCTAGATCCCAGGAGGAAGAAGGTGGGTGAGTTGTGGTTCCCGATGTGTCTGCCGAGACCACTGGAGCGAGCGGTGAAGCGACCTGGCATGTCCGCGAAGAACGATAACGCGGTGCGACAGATACACCCCAGCGCCCGGTTCGCCTGTAGGAGCGAGGCTTGCCCGCGAAAAACGATAACGCGGTGCGACAGATGCACCCCAGCGCCCGGTTCGCCTGTAGGAGCGAGGCTTGCCCGCGAAAAACGATAACGCGGTGCGATAGATACACCGCGGCGCCCGGTTCGCCGGCAAGCCTGGCTCCTACAGCGAAGAACGATAACGCGGTGCAGCAGATACACCGCGGCGCCCGGTTCGCCGGCAAGCCTGGCTCCTACAGCGAAGAACGATAACGCGGTGCAGCAGACACACCCCAGCGCCCGGTTCGCCGGCAAGCCTGGCTCCTACAGCGAAGAACGATAATGCGGTGCAGCAGATAACAAAAAGCCCCACCGGATACCGATGGGGCTTTTTGTCATTGCAACCACATTGGTCTTAGCGCCCGATAGCCCGCGCCGCATCCGCGGTGTACTGGTCGGGGGTGAATTTGCCTTCGTTGAGGATCGGCCCTTTCTTCGATTCGTTGGTCATGCCGTAGCCGGTGTACTGGCCAGAGTTCAGGTCCATGAAGAACTGCGAACCGGCCTGCCAGCTGCTCATGTCGGGGTGGTAGTAGTAATTGATCATGGCGTGTTTCCACAGCTGCCCACGGGCATCGTAGTTGTCGGCCATGACCGAGTGCCAGGTGTCCTCGTCGATGAACAGCACGCGTTTGCCGTAGACATGGCGATAGCCTTCCTTCAAGTCGGCCTCCAGGACCCACACCCGACGCAACTCATAACGCATGAAGTCCGGGTTGGGATGGTTGGGCGTCAGGATGTCGGCGTACTTGACGGTCCCGGTGTTGGGCTTGAACGCGTTGGCCGGGCTGTAGATTTCGCGCTTGCCGATCAGTTTCCAGGTGAAACGCTCGGGTGAACCGTTGTACAAGCGATCTTCGTCGACGGTCATGGTGCCGTTGGTACCGATCATCGGCTGATCGAAACCGTAGCCTGGCAGCTGCCTTACGCGGCGTGTCGACGGGCTGTAGGACCAGGCCTGACGCGTACCGGTGCCGAAGTTGTAGGGTTCATGGGCAATGCTGAGAGTACCGTTGTCGCGAGCCGGTTTCAGGGTCATGTTGTTACTGAAGGACGCAATAATATCGCCGTCCCTTGAATCAACGGTCGGCGAGTTGGTCGGCGACAGGTTACGCGCGTAGGCACGCCCCCAGCCAATGCTGCCGTTGGGCAGGACCGACGCCAGGTCGGAGGTTTTTTCCTCGGTGTAGGCACGTGCCGGCAATTGGTGATTCCACAGCAATTCCATGCCGTTTTTGGGGATCGGGAACGGTATCTGGCCGATCCCGGTAAAACCTGCACCGTCGTTGACCAGCTTGGCGTGCAGCGCATTGTCCATCGCGCGGCGACAAACGTAATCGGGGTAGCGGAAATCCCGGTGGCCGGGGTAGATGTTCATTTTGTAGGTGGTCGGGTACTTCTTCAGCAGGGTCTTCTGCCCTTCTGTCAGGTGCGACTCGTACTGGCTCATGTTCTGCGCAGTGATCACCAGGATCGGCTTCTCCGCCGCATAGGGATCAACCGGCTGGCCACCGGAGAACTTCACATGATTCCAGCCCGGCACTTCACCCAGGTATTTGCCGGTATACGGCGGAATGGTGCCCTCCGCGTTCCCGGCTTTCTCGGCGCCGACACAGGTCAGCTCCTTGCCCAGTTTGGCGGCTTCCTGAGCTGACACCTCGGCGTGCGCATAACCCATCAGCCCGCTATTGGCTGTGACTGCGACCGCGAGCACGAGACCTGTTCTTGTTATTTTCATGTAATGCCTCCTACGCTGATAAGGCTTTGTTGGTATGGACCCATTGTTCGTGTTCTGCCGGCAGCAACATCGTCCGGAAAGACTAAGCAGGCGTTATGCGCCCAACTTTTCTTGCAGTTGTGCCTTGAGCACCTTGCCAGTGGCATTGCGTGGCAAGGGCTCGAATGCCCGATAGACCTGCGTCGGCACCTTGTAGGCGGCCAGGCGCTCGGCGATGAATGCGCAGACTTGCGCCTCCTGGGGCAGCGTCGATGCCTGGCCATGCACGGCCAGCCCCACCGTCTCACCCAGCAACGGGTCGGCAATGGCGAATGCCGCCGCTTCCAGGACGCCAGGCATATCGAGAATGCAGGTTTCGATTTCAGCCGCGGAAATCTTCTCGCCTCCGCGGTTGATCAACTCCTTGACCCGGCCGGTGATGCTGAGGAAGCCCTCTTCATCGAGGTAGCCGATATCGCCGGTGTCGAGCCAACCGTCGCGCAGGCTTTGCGAGGTAGCCTCGGGCAGATTCCAGTAGGCGCTCATCAGGGTCGGCGAACGCAGCCAGATCACCCCGCGGGTGCCCGCCAACTGCGGCTGGTCAGGGCTGTCACCGATGCGAATATCGACGATCGGCAGCGCCCAGCCCGCCGTTGCCGGCTTGTACACAAACTGATCGCCACCAATCGCCGCACCGATGCCGTTGCTTTCGGTCAGGCCGTAGCCGGCGCCGCCAATGGCGTCGGGCTTGAGCTTGAGCATGTTGTCGAGCACCCCAGCGGACGAAGCTCCACCGCCCAACCCCAAGCCAAACAGGCTGGCGGTTTGCTCACTGCCAAAGCGCGGCGAAGCAAGCAGTTGCTGCATCATCACCGGAGCCCCGTTGAACTGGGTGCAGCGCTCATCACGAATCAGGTCGATGGCCCGTTCGACATCCCACTTGTACATCAGCATCAAGCGCCGACCACCGCGCAATGCCGACAGGAACTGCGCATGCAAGCCGCTGACATGGAACAGCGGAACAGCCGCCAGTGTGGTTGGCGCGAAGCCGCTGTTGATCACCACGCCGATGCGTTCCGGTGAACTCATGGCGCAAAACGCGCCCTGGAAATCCAGTGCGAACAGCGCCTGGCAGATCGCCCGGTGGCTGGACAATGCGCCCTTGGCACGACTGGTGGTGCCGGAGGTGTAAAGGATCAGTGCTGGCGCGTCGGGGTCGATTTCCAGCGAAGGCAACGGTAATGCCGGCGCGCTGATCAAGTCTTCGAAACGCAGGCAATACTCGGGCAACGTTCCTTCCTGGCTCCCGACGACGATCGTGGCATGCTGCTCACGGGCCAGATCTGCGCGCAGGGTATCGAGGCGCGCTTCGTCGCACAGCAGCAGACGCGAACCGCTGTCCTGCAGCGCGTACTGCAACTCGTCGCGCAGGCCCCAACTGTTGAGCGGTACACACACCGCGCCACAGCGCAGGATCGCAGCGAAGGCCACCAGCCACGCCGGCTGGTTGCGCATGGCAATCGCCACCCGCTCGCCCGGTTGCAGGCCAAAGCGAGCGACCATCTGCTCGGCGAGGCGGTCAACCTGATCGTAATATTGATTGAAGGTCAGGCGCTGCGACTGCCAGACCAGGAACTCACGGTCGCCGTGGACACGACCGGCGTCGAGCACCTGCAGCAGGTCGTGCGCAGCGTGACGGAAATAGCGTGGCGCGCCGTCATCGGGCGTCACCACTTCAAACGGCGCACCGGGGGCGATCAATTGTCGCCACGCGGTTTGCCAGCGTTCAATGCTCATCTGTGTTTTCTCCAGAACAGCCGAAAGACCTGTGGGTCTGCGGTGAACATCCAATTTGTGTGGGAATCCATTTCTATGTAGGAGCGAGGCTTGCCCGCGAAGAACGATGACGCGGTATTGCAGATACACCGCGTCGCCTGGTTCGCCGGCAAGCCTGGCTCCTACAGCGAAGAACGATGACGTGGTTCAACAGACACACCGTGGCGTCCCGTTCGCCTGTAGGAGCGAGGCTTGCCCGCGAACGAACGATGACGCGATTCAACAGTTACACCGTGGCGTCCCGTTCGCCGGCAAGCCTGGCTCCTACGCATGGGCCAAATAGCGTTCACAATGGAAATCCCGGTCTCCCAGGCAGCCCTGTGCAACACGAACACGCTTGAGGAACAGGCCGACATCCAGCTCGTCGGTGACGCCAATACCGCCATGCATCTGCACCGCCTCGTTGGCCACCTTGATCGCCGTGTCGCCGGCCTTCCATTTGGCGAGGCTGACCAGGCGAGCGCGCGCGCGGGCATCGTGGCTGGCGTCATCCAGGGTCGCCAGCGCGGCCATCAGGGCACTGCGGCTCAGCGCCAGGTCGATGTACATCTGCGCGGCGCGATGTTGCAGGACCTGGAAGGTGCCAATCGGCGTGTCGAACTGCACGCGGGTCTTGAGGTAATCCAGGGTGGTCTCGAACAGTTGCTCGGCCATCCCCAACAGCTCCGCGGCCAGGCAGGTGCGACCCCGGTCCAGCGCGGTTTCCAGCGTGACCCAGCCTTCGCCCAGGCTGCCCAGCAGCGCGTCGCTGCCCAACTGCACCTGATCCAGTTGCAGGCGTGCGCTGTTGCGCGAATCGATCAGCGCCAAGGCACTGACGGTCAAACCCTGCGTTTCGGCGGGCACCAGGAACAGGCTGATGCCTTGCGTGTCGCCCGGCTGCCCGGACGTGCGCGCCGCCACGACATAGGCATCGGCGCCGAGGCCATCGACGACCCAGTACTTATCGCCATGCAAGCGATAGCCCTGGCCCTCGGCCTTCACCTCAAGGGCAATGCGGCTCGGGTCGTGGCGCGAGCGTTCGTCCACGGCCAGGGCCAGGCGCTGTTCGCCCCCGATCACCGCTTGCAACCAGTGCGTCTGTTGTGCCGAATTACCCGCCAGATGCAACAGCGAACCGCCGAGCACTACACTGGATAACAGCGGCGAGGCCGACAGGTTGCGGCCCATGGATTCAAAGATCGGCCCCAGGCCCTTGCAGCCGAAATCCAGGCCGCCGAAATCTTCCGGGAACGGAATCGCGCTCCAGCCCAGCTCGACCGCGTCCCGCCACAGCGGTGCATCGAAGCCCAGGTCCACCGCGTCATCACGCAGTCGACGCTGGGCGCCGACCGGGCTGCGGGCGGCGAGAAAGTCCCGCGCGCTGTCGGCCAGCAAACGCTGTTCATCGCTATAACGCAGGCTCATGGGGTGACTCCTTTTTTAGCGTCGGGCAAGCCCAGTACGCGCTTGGCGATGACATTCAGTTGGATCTCCGAGGCCCCGCCGGAAATGGTCAGCGCATAGCTGTTCAACCAGGAACGGGTGATCGCCAGTTGCTGCTCGCTGAATGCCGTGCTCTCCCAGCCGAAGGCATGCCCGGCCATGGCGTCGAGCAGTACTTCGAACTTGTCGCGCTCCTGTTCGGTGTGCACCAGCTTCATGATCGACATCAGGCCGCCGATGTCATCACCGGCCCGCGCCTCTTCACCCATGCGCTGCACGGTCAGGTTGTAGGCATGCTCGTTCATCGCACAGGCCGTGGCCCGCGCCTGCAATGCGTGTTCACTCATGGTCTGGGGCGCCGGCACGTATTCACGCATCAAGGCCAAAAGATCGAAGTGCGACGGCAGACTGAACTCGCCGAATTTCGACATCGCCTTGCGCTCGTGCTGCAACAGGTACTTGGCCAGGTTCCAGCCACCATTCAACGGTCCGATCAACTGGCTCTTTGGCACCTTCACACCATCGAAGAACACCTGGCAGAACGCCGATTTGCCGCTGATCAAATCGATCGGCTTCGGCGTCACGCCAGGGCTGCGCATGTCCAGCACGATCAGGCTGATGCCTTCGTGTTTAGGCGCGCTGAAGTCGGTGCGCACCAGGGCATACATCCAGTCGGATTTGTCGCCGTAGGAGGTCCAGATCTTGCTGCCATCCACCACGAAGTGATCGCCGGCATCACGCGCGGCCATCTTCAGGCTGGCCAGGTCCGAACCGGCGTTCGGCTCGGAAAAGCCCTGGCACCAGCGCACTTCACCGCGGGCGATCGGCGGCAACAGATCGCGTTTCTGCGCATCGCTGCCGAACGCCAGCAACACTGGCCCGAGCATCCAGATGCCCAGGTTGATTTGCGGTGGGCGGCACTTGATGCGACGCATCTCGCTTTCCAGCACCGACAGTTGTTCGTCACTCAGGCCCGCGCCGCCATATTCCTCTGGCCATTCGGGACAGAACCAGCGCTTGTCGCGCATGCGTTCGAACCACAGGCGTGCGTCTTCGCAGGGAAACTGCGGGTTCTGACTGCCCCACACCACATCGCCTTCAGCCATGCCGGTGCGCATCGACAGCGGGCAATTAGCTTCCAGCCAGGCACGGGTGTCCTGCCGAAATTGCTCGATAGTGCTCATGAAAGTCCCCTTCGACCCGCCCCGGTTTCGGGGCGAGTACGGTTTTTGTTTTTGATGGACGAGCGTCAGCGTTGGGTGCGCGGCATGCCGAGGCCAAACTGGGCGATCAGCTCGCGCTGGATTTCATTGGTGCCGCCGCCAAAGGTCAGGGTCGGGGCAGAGCGCAATTCAAATTCCAGTTCACCCTGCAACAGCGTCGCCGCCGAGCCGCTGCGCATCGAGCCATTGGCGCCGACGATCGCCGCCAGTTTGCGCAGGATCTCGATGGCCGACTCGGAGCCGAAGACCTTGGTGGTCGAACTCAGCGCGACGTTCATGCGTTCGAGCTCCAGGTCGGCGGCGATGCGCATGTTGATCAGGCGCATCGCTTCCAGACGCGCATAACACTCGGCCAAAGAACTGCGCACCCAGGCTTTGTCCATCGCCCGACGGCCCTGCTCGTCGCGGGCCCGTGACCACAGGTAAACCCGGCGGAACAGCGCCACCACCT
Organism: Pseudomonas silesiensis; assembly: GCF_001661075.1. Lineage (NCBI taxonomy): Bacteria > Pseudomonadati > Pseudomonadota > Gammaproteobacteria > Pseudomonadales > Pseudomonadaceae > Pseudomonas > Pseudomonas silesiensis. The sequence continues at coordinate 2,564,950 of NZ_CP014870.1, read as the reverse complement.
TGTCCGACCAGGTGCCGAGGCCGAGGCGTTCGTGGTTCAGTTGCGAGGTGATCAGCTTCCAGCCACCGTGCAACTCGCCCACCAGCATCTCGTTGGGCACCCGAACGTTGTCGTAGTAGGTGGCCGTGGTCGGAATGCTGGTGGTGGGAATCAGGGTGTGGGAGAAACCCGGCGTCGTGGTGTCGACGATCAGCAGCGAAATGCCTTTATGCCGCGCCTGGGTCGGGTCGGTACGGGCCGCCAGCCAGACGAAGTCGGCTGACTCGGCACCCGAGGTCCACAGCTTGTTGCCATTGACCACGAAGCCTTCATCGTCCTGGCGGGCACTGGTTTTCAGCACCGCCAGATCGCTGCCGGCGTCGGGTTCGGAATAACCGATGGCAAACATGATGTCGCCCGCGGCGATCCCTGGCAGAAAACGCTCTTTCTGCAGCTCGCTGCCATGGGCCATCAAGGCCGGGCCCACGGTGCTGATGGTCACGAACGGCAGCGGCGCCCCGGCGATGTTGGCTTCTTCGAAGAAGATCAACTGTTCGGTGGCGGCGTAGCCCTGACCGCCATGGGCCTTCGGCCAGCCGACTGCCAGCCAGCCGTCGCGGCCCATCTGGCGGATGGTCTGGCGAAACAGCTCGCCGCCTTCCTTGCCGCGCAACTGGTCGCGCAGGTCCGGGGTCATCAGGGCCTGGAAATAATCCCGCACCTTGAGGCGCAGGGCATGTTGTTCGGGAGTGAGGTCGACGAACATAGGCTGCTCCTTAAGCTGCGCCGAGAATCAGGCCGCTGGTGGGTACGCCGGTGCCGGCGGTGACCAGCACGTTCTGCACATCCGCCACCTGGTTGACCGCCGTGCCACGCACCTGGCGTACCGCTTCGGCGATGCCGTTCATGCCGTGGATGTAGGCTTCGCCCAGTTGCCCGCCGTGGGTGTTGATCGGCAGTTTGCCGCCACGGGCGTGGTGCCCGGCGCGGATGAATTCCTTGGCTTCGCCACGTTTGGCGAAACCGAACTCTTCCAGCTGCGGCAATACGAACGGGGTGAAATGGTCGTAGATCACGGCGGTCTGGAAAGACTCCGGGCCCAGGCCCGACTGGCGATACAGCTCGCGGGCGACCACGCCCATCTCCGGCAGCCCGGTGATGTCGTCGCGGTAGAACGAGGTCATGCTCTGCTGGCCGTGGCTGATGCCTTGGGAACCGGCCTTGATGGTCACCGGTTTCTGCCGCAGGTCACGGGCGCGCTCGGCCGAGGTGATCACCATCGCCACGGCGCCATCGGATTCCTGGCAGCAATCGAGCAGGTGCAGCGGTTCGCAGATCCAGCGCGAGGCCTGGTGTTCTTCCAGGGTGATCGGCTTACCGTGAAAAAACGCCTGGGGGTTGGTGGCGGCAAAATCCCGCGCCGCCACTGCGATCCGGCCAAAGTCTTCGCTAGTGGCGCCATAGGTGTGCATGTAGCGCTGGGCAAACATGCCGACCCAGGCCGCCGGCGTATGAAAGCCGTGGGGCATGTACCAGCCGTAGTTGACGTTGTCGAAGGTCGGCGCCGAAGCGAAGCCGTAGTTACCGGTACCGAAGCGATACCAGGAGCGTTCGTTCATGGCGCGATACACCACCACCACTTTCGCCATCCCGGTCGCCACTGCCATGGCTGCGTGCATCACCGGCCCGCAAGCCGCGCCGCCACCGTGGGGTACTTGCGAGAAAAACTTCACGTCCTTGCAACCGAGCAAACGGGCAATTTCGTATTCCGGGACCTTGTCCACGGAATAGGAACTGAAACCCTCGACCTCGCTCGGGTCGATGCCGGCGTCCTTGAGGGCACTCAAAGTGGCCTCCAGGGCCAGGCGCAATTCGGTGCGTCCGGAGTTCTTGGAAAATTCGGTTGCGCCTAGACCAACGATCGCGGCACGCCCGGAAATCGATGAATCAGTCATCTGTGTCTCTCCGGCTGTCAGGGCAGGACCAGCGCGACCGTGCCGGTCACGTGGTTGCCCATGGAATTTTTGCCGCTCAAGGTGATTTCCACCGAGCGGGTGTGCGCATCGACGCCGGTGACGCTGCCGCTGAAGGTCATGCAGTCGCCGGGGTAGTTCGGTGCGCCGAGCTTGATTTTCAGCGCGGTGAATTGCGCCAGCGGCCCGGCCCACTGCTCGATGAACCGCTGCACCAACCCATTGGTGGTGAGGATGTTCATGAACACGTGGGGCGAACCCAAGGCACGGGCCGCCTCTGCGTCGTGGTGGCCGGGGAAGTAATCACGGGTGGCAATCGCGCCGCCGTTGATCAGGGTCACCGTGATTGGGACGGCAAGCTCCGGCAGTACTTCGCCGGGGCGCACGTCTTCAAAGCGCTTGGTGTTCTTCGAGGTCATATTTCCATCCCAGCTTGTCGTTATCGTTGAGCCAGTCGCCCAGGCGTTCCAGGTTTGCCGCCGAACCACCCAGGGCAAGGCAGAGGCCACGGCTCCAATAGAGAAAACGGTGGATCGGGTACGTCAGGTCAACGCCGATCCCGCCATGCACGTGCTGTGCGACATGGCCGATGCGGTGTCCCGCTTCACAGGCCAGCCAGGCGGTGGCCAACGCTTCGGAAGGCGCCGGCAAGCCGGCATCGATGCGGTAGGCCAGTTGCCACAGCGCCGTGCGTAAGGCTTCGACGGCGATATGGGTGTCGGCCATGCTCATCTGCACCGCCTGGAAGCTGCCGATGCTGCGCTCGAACTGCCGGCGCTCGCTGACGTAGGCCACGGTGCGGCGGATCTGCTCTTCGCTGACCCCCAGTTGCAGGGCAGCCAGCGCCGCCATGCTGCGCAGTTCCAGCCAGGCCACGGCCTCGGCCGGCAACAGCGCCCCGCTGCTCACGGTCAAGCCCTCGATGTGCAGGTCGGTCACCGCTTCGCCGTGAGTCAGCACCGCCGATACCCGTTGTATTTCGGGCGCTGACAGGTCCAACAGCAGCAAGCGCGGTTGGCCATCGGCCTCCACCAGCACCAGCGCGGCCCGGGATTGATCGCCCATGGAAAGGGCCGCCACCCGGCCGTTGATTGCCCAGCCTTCGGCACAAGGACGTGCTTGCAGCTCAATGCCCAGCGCACTGCTCAAGGCATCGACGGACAGACTCAACAACGCCTCGCCGGACGCCGCCTTGGCGACCCACCCCGCACTGTCGCTGGCGTCAAAACGGGCCAGGGTCGCGGCCGCCAGTTGATGGCGCCACAACGGCACCTGGGCCAGGGCCTTGCCCTGGGCCTGTAACACCAGCATCAGCTCGGTCATGCCCAGGCCGCTGCCGCCGTGCTCCTCGGGAATGGCCAAGGCCTGCAGCCCGGTCTCGATGCACAGCGCCCACAACGGCGCCATCATCGGTTCGCCGCTGGTGTCCCATTGGCGCATGTAGTCGTCATGGCAATGGTCGACAAACAGGCTGTCGGCCATTTGCGCAATGGCGCGCTGGTCTTCACTTAATTCGAAATCCATGGTGAATGGCTCCTACGCGTCTACCGGCCGGAACAAAGGCAGCGTCAACTGGTCATCGAAGGTCTGGAACTCGACCTGCAAGCGCTGGCCGATCTGTAGTTGCTCGCGCTCGATACCGACCAGGCCGGCAATCAGGCGTACGCCCTCCTCCAGCTCGATCAGGCCGATCGGGTTGGGGTAATCGAACGGCGGCACCTCGGGGTAGTGCATCACCACGAACGAGTACAGGCTGGCGCGGCCGCTGGCCTGCAAGGTGTCCCAGTCGAAGCTGTGGCACTGGATGCACACCGGAGCCGGTGGATGGCGCAAGGTTTGGCACGCGGTGCAGCGCTGGATCAGCAACTGGCCCTTCTCGCAGCCTTCCCAGAAGAACCGCGTGTCGTCGCTGATGCCCGGCAGCGGGCGCTTGGGCTTGACCGGTGCCGACTCGACTTTGGCAGGCGCCTGGGCATTGGCCGCGCGGAACTTGAACACGCGAAACAGCAACTGGCCCACCGGCTCGTCGCCACCGGTCTTTTCGACGAAATGGCTCATGACCAGGGTGACGAAGAAACCAGTGCCCAGGGCGGTGGTTTTTTCATCGCCCACCGAGTCCAGGCGCGTGGTGTAGTAGAGCTTTTCGCCCAGGCGCACCGGGCGGGTGAAGCTCAGCTCGGAGTTCACCGCCACGGTGGAGGCATAGCCGTAGGCTTCCATTTCCTTGAGCACCTCGTAAGGGTTCTCGTCGGTGGAGCCAGGTGGATAGTTGTTGGCGTGCAGGCCTTCCATGGTCCACACCTGCAACATCGCAGGCGGAGCGATCAGGCGCTCATGGACGGTGCCCAAGGCAAAGCCCGCGTCGGTGTATAGCGGGTTGTCCACGCCCATGACTTCGCACCACTGGCGAATCATCGGGGCATTGACCTCGTCCCAGGCATACACGCGGCCGTACTGGCGCCCCACCAGGGCGCGCACATTGGATAGCAATTGTGGATCAGCCAAAGTCGTCTCCTTCACATTGAAGGCGGCCACCGAACCCGGTCGCCGCAATAGGTCGATCAGGTGGGCAGAACCTGCGCGGCACCGAGAAATGCCGGACGTTCACCACCGCCATGCAGCAACAGGTTGCAACCGCTGGCGTAACTGGCCAGCGGCGATGCGATGTAGAGACAGGCGTTGGCGATGTCTTCGGCCACCGCCATGCGCGCGGCCGGAATGCCTGCCGCGACGGCGGCGATACCGGCCTCGGAGCCGTAGTGCAGATGCGACTGCTCGGTCTGTACCAGCCCCGGGCTGACCGTGACCACCCGCACCTTGGGCCCCCACTCCACCGCCAGCGATTGCACCAGCGCCAGCACCCCGGCCTTGGCCGCGCCGTAAGCGGCGGTGCCTGGCGAGGAACGCAGCGCACTGATGCTGCCGATAAAGACGATGCAACCGCCCTGCACCTGGGCCTGCATCAGCCGGTTGGCGTGCTGGGCGACGTTGAGCGGCGCGATCAGGTTCAGACCGATGATGCTTTCATGAAACCTGGGCGACGCCGTGGCTGCGTCGGCGGAAGGGCTGCCGCCGGCGTTGTTGACCACCACGTCGAGGCGCCCGAAGTCGCGCTCGATGGTGGCGAACAGGCGTTGCAGGGAATCGTGGTCCCGCACATCCGCGGCGATGAAGGTCGCGCGCTTGCCACCCTGCGCCGGCACCTGTTCAGGTTCGCGCCGGGCACAGACGATCACCCGTGCGTTCGCGGCCAGGAACCCCAGCGCAATACCGGCGCCGATGCCCTTGGTGCCACCGGTGACCAGCACCACCTTGCCGCTGTAATCAAGACCCGAATGCAGCTCCATCATGTGCTCCTTTTCTACTGACAAGGGTCACTCTAGGGACGAACCGCAGGCCAAACTACGTCTGAACGGACGATGAAAATTCAACCGCCTGAACAGGACACTGGTGGCCATTTACACGTTGTCAGGTCTTCGAGAATGCTCATGTCCGACTCATCCGCTGCACCGGTTCTGCTCGAACGCCCACTGCCCGGCGTGGCCCTGCTGCGGCTCAACCGCCCCCAGGCGACCAACGCTTTGAGCCTGGAATTGCAGGCGCTGCTGTCGCGTTATTTCAGTGAGCTTGCGATCGACCCCGAGGTGCGTTGCATCGTGCTGACCGGTGGAGACAAGGTGTTCGCCGCCGGTGGCGACATCAACAGCATGGCCGGGGTCGGCGCCATCGATATCTACAAGCGCCACACCGAACGGGTCTGGGGGCCGATCCAGCACTGCCCGAAACCGGTGATTGCGGCAGTTTGCGGTTATGCCTATGGCGGCGGCTGTGAGCTGGCGATGCATGCCGACCTGATTGTCGCCGGCCGCAGCGCCCGCTTCTGCCAACCGGAAATCCGCATCGGCATCATGCCGGGCATCGGTGGCACCCAGCGGCTGGTGCGGGCGGTGGGCAAGGTCAAGGCGATGCGCATGGCGCTCACCGGCCAACCGATCAGCGCCGAGGAAGCCTGGGTCGCCGGACTGATCAGCGACCTGGTCGACGATGACCAGGTGCAGGCACACGCCCTGGAGCTGGCGCGCGTCATCGCCGCCATGCCAGCCCTGGCCGCCGAGCAGATCAAGGAAGTGATCCTGGCGGGCATGGATGCGCCCCTGGAAGCCGGCCTGGCGCTGGAGCGCAAGGCCAATGCATTGTTGTTCGCCTCACGGGACCAGAAGGAAGGCATGCAGGCGTTCATCGAGAAACGCCCGGCGCAGTTCGAAGGGTATTAACATCTCCCGAACGAAAACGTTGATCCCCGTAGGAGCCAGGCTTGCCGGCGAAGGCGTATTTGAAATCGCCTTCGCCGGCAAGCCTGGCTCCTACGGGGATCTTTTGATCTCCTATTCAGCCCGATCAATCCGATCCAACGCCCGGTTCACCGCCAGCTCACCCAGCATGATGACCTGGGCAATCCCCAACAGGGCGTTGCGACTCGTCCCTGCCATATGATCCGCCAGATCCAGCGCCATGACATTGGCCGAAGCCAGCGACTCACAGGCGTGGGCCAGCAGGGTTTCGGTATCGAGTTCCGGGTTGACGATGAACATGGTGCAAAGCTTGCGCGGAGTGGCCTGGATGTCGGCGGCAGAGGGAATGCGTTCGGATGGTGGGTGGGAATTGTTTGAGTCGATGGTTTCTGAGGGCGTTGCCGGATCGGTGTCCGGCGGGTTTGGTGTTGGCTTAATCATGAGTGCTTCCCTTAATTAGCTGGGCCGCACCATCTCGCTACTACACGAAAGGGTGGCAGCTGTGCGCAAGTTAGTAGACCGGCAAGGGTAAGCAAAAACCGGCGCGCCCGAGGACGCCATGCGCACAGCTGCCATCAAGTGCAGGCAGTTACCTGACTGATGATGCTCATGCGACCGCTTTAACCTTGGCCGGGCTACTAAACCCGATCACTGACCATCAGTGACGCGAATCAAGTTACCGAGTAGCCCCTGGGCGCACAAGCCGGCGGATTCTGGCGTAACCGTAGGCAACGACGCAAGGTGCTGTGGCCTTCGGGAAGTGACGTGAGGGCTTTCTTACAAACACCCGGAAGCGTCCTACACATCCATCAGAAACGCCCTATTTCCACCTCGACCGACTTCGTAAAAGCTTGCGAGCCTTGGCACGCGGATGGTCATAAAAATCCCCTTATGCCTGAGCGTCGGCCATCCCCTGAAGCTGACCGTTTCGCTGCCTGCCCCCCTTTCGTTACAAGGAACGTACTCGCCATGGCGAAGCTGCTCGACTGGATTTTTGGACGCCACTACGACTCAAGCACCCCCAGGGCAATGCCTCCGGTTTGGCCAACGCGCGACACCCAGCCCATCCCCCCACCAACGGCCCCGAAAACCGACGACTTGCCGCCGCTGAAAAACTGGTGCCACCCGCTCAAGGACAGGCGCGACCCATTGCAGCAACTGACCCACCTGGCCAACGCCACCGCCGGTTACTACCCCTTGGGCCGCAATGGCTTGTGGCACGGTGGTGTGCATTTCGACAGCGGTACCGCCGTGGGCCTGAAGCAATCCAGCGTGCACTGCCTGGCCGACGGCGAAGTGGTGGCTTACCGCATCGACCACAAATCGCCGACGACCTGCTACGTCCACGAGATCACCGCCAGGAAACCCTTCTCGCGCAACTTCGTGCTGGTCCGCCATCGTCTTCAAGCGCCGAAGATCGATGGCAATCCGGACACTCCACCGAGCCTGACTTTTTACAGCCTCTACATGCATTTGCAGGATTGGGAGAAGTACATCGAGGATTCGACCATCGCTCGCCCGGCATTCTGGCCCGAGCGACCGACCTTTCGCGTCAAACAGACGGCGAATGACGTCCTCCCCGGTCGGCCTGAGCAGCGCGGTCTGAAAGTGCTCAACAAGTGGCATGGCCAGGTCATCGATTTTCTGCCGCGAGGCGCCGAGGTGACCATCAGCGGCACCGGACAATTTCGCAAGCTGGAGAGCAGCCTGGGACCGGCCAAACTGCTCAACCCCGATGGCTCGATCAAGGGCTATCTCTCTACTCAGGTGCTCAAACACCCAGACCGCAAAGTGACGCGCATCAGTTCGTCGAAGAAGACAGTCAACGTCCGAGCCGAACCGCTGATTGCTGATAACGTCATTTTTGATTTACCGGTTGAATCGGAAGTCACGGTCAGTGGCGAAGGCGAGTTTCGCAAGCTCGAACGCATCAACCAGTATGTGCATTTTGATACGCTTGACGGTGCCATTGAGCCGGCAGCGTCAGATCAGGTAGTGGTGCTTGATGAGCCCATCGCGATCAAGGCTGGAGACTTGATCGGCCACCTCGGCCTGTATCAGGACGGCGGCGCGAGTGAGCCGGAAAAGAAGCTGCACCTGGAAACGTTCAGTGGTGATGACGTCGAGGCGTTCATCGACGACAGTCGGGATTGGGCCCTGCTCCTTCCGAAGAAAGACCGAACCTGGCTGAAACTCGCCAAGGGCACTCCCGTGGTGCCGCCTGAAGGCAATACCACCGCGGCACAATTGCAGATGTCGAGTGCTTCCAGCCCGCTCAGTGCTGCCGACTTGCTGGTCCCAAAGAAGTTGCTCGACGATCTGCCAACAGACCGAAAAATCCAGGTGCCCGCGAGCCCGACGCGCAAAGCTCGTACCTGGTATCGCCTGGAAAACTTGCTTCACGACGCCAATAACAAACTTCTCGATGGCTGGGTGTGTGAAGAGATAGGTGTAACGCCTTGGGTCAGTCCGTGGGATTGGGAAGGCTATGACGTCATCATCGACTACAGCCGACCCAAACACCTGCTGGCCTCTTTTCTCAGCGCCACCGACGGCGTCAGCGACGCGCAACGCGAGCGTTACCGCCCCATTGCCGAAAAAGACGACAAGGGGCCGATGAAAAGCCGGTTGTACGAGATCATCGATCGCAACCGCGACGGCAAGATGACGGCCACTGAACTGCAAGCGGCACTTCAACTGCCGGCTCATGCGCAGTCGATTTCGCAGATGATCCTTTACAAGGAAAGCGAGTGGTTCCACCAGCCGAAGGTATGGGACGCACTGGATGAGTTGCTCGGCCATAGCGGCTCGACGCCGCACTTGAATTGGCTGGCGGAGAAGCAGCGGATCGCAGAAATGGCGTGGTGGAAGGATGTTGCGGAAAAGGTGGGGTTGCCTTCTTGGGGAAGTGCATATCACTTTCATCCGATTGGGCTGATGGGGATTTTTAGTGGTAACCGATTTAAATTTTCCCTTAAGGTCATGAGAAGTATTTATCCGAAACTCAGCGAAGGTCGATATGGCGATTTGCAAAAAATCGCCGACGAGTTAAACGCAAACATCGATTTCTTCAAACTAGATACGCCATTGCGAAGAACTCACTTTTTTGCGCAAATCCAACAAGAAACGGGAGTGGATTTATCGGTAGATGAGGATTTTTCCTATGAGGCCGATGCGTTAATTAACTTATTTCGCTACTTCAGGAACAACCCGGAAGAAGCAAGGCGACATGGTTATAAAGTACGGACTGGAAAAATCAAAGAAAACGGCCTGCCTATGACACGCTCCGATTATGAGGCTATCGCCAATGGGGCATATGGGGGTCGCACCGAACTCGGCAACCGAGGAATTTCAAGCGGTGATGGGTGGAAGTATAGAGGGCGAGGTCTGAAACAGCTGACAGGACTGCACAATTACACGTTATTTCAACGTTGGCACTCAAAATTTTCGGCGCAATGGCCGAATGATCATCCTGACTTTGTTGCAGATCCTGACCTTTTACTTGAAATGAAATATGCGGTTCGATCAGCCGCAAGTTTTTGGCTGAGCAATAAGCTATATGAAATAGCAGATTCAGGTAGCGCTCCGGAGGTAGTGGACTCAATAACCGCCATCGTAAATAAACATACAGAGAGCTACCCAGACAGAAGAGAGAACTTTGTTGAGCTGTTAAGAAGAGGGACATTGAATTGAAAAAAATACTTATTTTTTGTTTGGCTGCAACATTTTTCATAAATTTTAAATCTTGGGCAAAAGACCCGTACGTGGATATAAATACTACGATGTGCGAGAAAGGAGAGGATATCTATATCAGCTGCGCCTTCAATACTAGCTTGGATCAATACGACTATGTAGGGAAAGTCGCTTCCATTTGCGCAAAGTCGAATACATCCCCTGACAGTGGCTATGTACAGTACCGCTTTGGAAAACCGTCCTACGGTGTTGGTCCAGCAATCGTAGAAATGCAATACCCAGAACAAAAAATACCTCCAAAAGAAATATTTACAATTTACAACTCGAGAAATTCTGAAATTAGCGGAGCCGCTCTCCGTTTTACAAAAGGCAAGTACCTTTATTCATTCGAGCGCCTAAACTCCTTTAGCTACAAAGTCGTTGCCAGAAAACAAGGCGAGAAGGTTTTTAATAAAGACTGCAATCTTCCTGGCAAAAACTACTTAACTGACGATGCATATCGAGGCATACAAACGATAGAGCTTGGCCAAACAGAAATATCCGATACAGATGATTGAATTATCGTAAGTTTAGGTTGAGGTGATGCTTATGGGCTTGCGAAGAATGATTGGGCTAATAGTTTTTGGCTGCTTGCTTGGGTCAACAGCTATTGCGGGTTATGAAGAGTGCAGCGGCATTGGTCCTCGGGAAGCCTATAATTTTTTAGATGTGCATGGGATCAAAGCGTGTTTTGCCTATACTAGGGTTAGTGTGAAAAACGAAGGGAAGTACTCCCGCGACCCAGATGGGATTTCCCTTTATTCAGTTATTTCATCTGAAAACCCAAAGCTTGTTTATGAGTTTCCATACGCGGGTACCGCAGGAGCAATCACCGACGCATTTTTTCTTCCAGTTGCTGGGGCGGCCGAAGAAATGCTCTTTGTTATCCATCGCATGGAAGCGCCAAGATCGTGGGATTCGGTAGGTAACATCTACAATGTTAGTGTCATTAGACGGGAGGGAGATGCTCTAGTTCTCGATCAGAAGCGCACTCGTTTTTTTGATTTAGGTGGGGATACTGTCGATGGGCAAGGACGATCAACGTACGTTTACCCGTACAAAGATCAAAAAAGTGTTGAGGCGGCGGTTGGTTCTCCCTTGTTTCAAACCATCGTCACTGAAAAAAAAATCAAAGGCTCCATTTTGGAGAAAACATTTCTTTATGATGGCGGTTCGGAGCCGTTGCTACAGAATTCAAGCAAGACGTATTTAATCAAGGGGGACAGTGTTTTAGTGGAGGATTCGATGGCCGGATGGTGCAAAGTTTCATACCAAGCAAAAGTAAAGATAATTACGAAATGGGCCCAATGTAAGTCTATAAATTTTTCGGCGAGTAAGGTGCGTCATGCCAATCAGACTGGATAAAATTCCTCCTCTCGCACTGCGCCCTCAACGACCTCGATTTTTACTTTGGCTCGGCCTGTTGTTGCTGTTTTGTTTGCTGGGCGCAGGAGGGACGCTGTTGTTCGGCGACAAAACGTTACTCCAGCGGCCTTCGGATTTCTGGCGTATGGCCTTAAGCATTCCAATCCTCGTTTGGTGCGTGCTGGGATTCGGGCGGGTGCTGTTGCACGTCGGCCAACAAGGTGCTGCCGATGGTTGGGATGAAGCTCGCGAAGTAGACATGATCCGCAAGATTCGTCAGGGGCGTCGCTCGCAACAGGTGTTGGCAGTCAGCTTGCAGACTGCGCTTCGACAACCTGAGGATGAACCGGCAACACAGCTTGAGGTTTTGCTGAGTGGGACGATGGCGCTGAAGTCACAAGCGTCCAGGTTGGATGGAGCAACGCTGCGCCATAGTTGTTTATCCTGCGACGCAGATGAAAATCCGGAAGCAATATTGCTGAGCATATGGGCGCAGACGCTCGCCAACCTGGCGCCCACTTTAGCGCAGTTGCCTGATGATCAACCGCTGGCCCTATTGCTGGACACGGACATCGGTTTGCCGGACAAGCAATGGCGCCGAGTCTGGCGACAGGCATGGCGCGAATCCGGCATTCGCCAGTGCATAGAACCCGTCGATGGCAGCGGACTGGCTGCACTGGACCAGTGGCTCGACCAGCGTATTGGCGATCGGGCGTTGCTGTTGGTGTTGGCCGTGCAGTTTGCGCCGCAGCAGCCTGAAGGCACGGCGGAAGCTGCCGTCGGCTTGTTGTTTGGCAACCGTCTGACGCAAACCACACTAGCGCCGATAGCCTATATTCATCGCCCGGAGCAGGAGCGCAAGCCCACGCCCGATGACCTGCTTTACGCTGCGCGGCAGGCCCTGGATTGGGTACCGCTTGAGTCGACATCGATCGAGCGGGTTTGGCGAGTGGGTATCGACGCGCAACGGGCTGTCGATTTTGCGAGCGTATTGAGTGAAGTCCCTATGCCAGTCAATAAGACGGGATTGTGCAACCTGGATGCAATGTTGGGGCATCCAGGCTGCGCGTCACCTTGGCTAGCCATCGCTGCGGGGACGCAGGCGATTGCACGTGGTGTTGGACCGCAATTCATCTTCAGTGGCGGCGGTGCTGCGGCTGGGCTGTGGGGTGCTGTGTTGATGCCGGTATCAGCACTTTTGAAATAGAAGAATGTGAGCGTCCGGTTCGCCGGCAAGCCTGGCTCCTACAGGGTGGGGCGCGGTGGAATGGGGTGGCAACGGCCGCTAGATACTCATCACCATCTGCCCGCTATCAATGCGCAACTCGACACCATTGATCGCCCGGGCTTCATCGCTGGCCAGGAACAGCACGCTGGCCGCCACGTCCTCGGGCCGGCACATGCGGTTCATCGGGTCGCTGTCGATGGTCATGCGCTCCGGGTCGACGCCTTCGGGGAGGCTGCCACGGGTCATGTCGGTGAGCACGCCATCGGGGTGCAGCGTGTTGCAGCGGATGCGGTATCTGCGCCGCCGGCAAAGCGCCGCCACCGAACGCGACAATGCCGCCACCGCGCCCTTGGAGGCGCTGTAAGCCAGGTAGTCGTCACGCCCGGCCAGGGCCGCGACGGACGACAGGTTGATGATCGAACCACCGCTGCCCTTCATCAGCGCGATGCCTTCGCGACAGCCCAGAAACACACTGTCGGCATTCACCTGCATCACCTTTTGCCACGCCTGCAGACTGGTTTCTTCAATCGAGCCGGCCATCAGGATGCCGGCATTGTTGACCAGGATATCCAGACGACCGTAGCGCTCGCGCACATGGTCGATGACCTGGCGCCATGCGTCTTCGCTGCTGACGTCGTGGCGGATAAAGGCTGCAGCCGGCCCGATTTCAGCCGCCAGTGCCTGGCCTGCCTCGACGTCCAGGTCGCTGATCAGCACCTGGGCCCCTTCAGCCGCCAGCACCCGCACGCTGGCAGCGCCGATCCCCTTGGCGCCGCCGGTGACCAGCGCGACCTTGCCGTGAACCCGGCCGGCTTTGTTGTTGTGGTTGCTCGTCATCATGTCGTCTCTTGTGCGAGGGTCGGCTGCAGCTGTTGATCCATGAACCGGGCCGCGGCCGCTCCGGCACGACGCCCGGAGAACACGCAGTCTGCCAGGGATAAACCGCTGATGTAGAGGTGCGAAGGAATGCCCAGCGCGGTGCGCCCCGCGGCATACAGGCCGGGTATTGCCTGGCCCTGCCCGTCGAGCACCGCGCCGTTGCCCTCGTCCACGCGCAACCCGCCGAGGGTCAAGGCACCCAGTGGAAAGACCGGATTGGTCACGGAAATGTCGCAGGCATAAAACGGCCCCTGATCGAGCACTTGACGCCCGCCCGGCGATTTGCCGAACGGCTCCGGCGCCTCGCCACGGGCGGCTGCGTTGGCCGCCAGCATCGAGGCACGCAGTACGGCAGGGTCCATGCCCGTCGCATTGGCCAATTCGCTCAGGCTCTTGCCCTTGCGCACCTTGAACAGCATCAGGACCAGGGCGGGCAAGCTTTGAAACCACCAATAGCCGCCAAACAATGCCTCGCGGAGGGCCTTCTTGCGCAACGGCGCATCCAGCACCAGCCACGCTTTGCCGCCCTGCTCTTCCATCAAGGGTTGGCCCAGGGTGGCGCCGTAGACTTCTTCATTGCAGAAGCGCCGGCCCTCGCGATTGACCACGATGCCTTTGTGCCAACTGTACGGCGGGTTGAGGAACCGCCAGGCGGACACCCGCTCCAATCCAGCGCCCTGACCACCGACGCTGGTCCCCAGGCGCAGGCCGCTGCCGTCACAGCCTGTGGCCCCGACCTTGAAATTGCGCAGGAATTTCGGCGCATGTCGCTTGATCAGTTCGCGATTGAAAATGAAACCGCCGGTACTGAGGATCACACCGTTCCGGGCGTGAACCAGACGTGGCCGGGCGAAATCCCGCTCGAGCTGACCGATCCGCTGACGCAGCTTGTTGCAGTAACCCGCGGCGAAATTCTGTAAACGCTCGGCGCGAGCGGCCAGGCGCGCATGCAACTCCGCTTGCGGGGTGCCGGGGGTCATGCACCACATCTCGGCACCCACCACCCGCCCCTGCGCATCAACCACCAGGCGTTTGGCTGCCGCCTGCAGCAACGGCCGGGCCCCGGCGCGCAGGCACGCGTCCTTGAGATGTGCATACAGCACCGCGCCGCACTGGCCCTTGCCCACGGTGCGATGACCCCGTGGTGCCGGTGGCAGCGGGCCACCATGCTGCGGCACCAGTTCGTTGCCGGAGTAATAGAGAAAGTAGCCGTCAGGCGGGTACGAAGTCTTGCCGCCCGGTGGCATCTGGTGGCCATAGGGCGCACCGTGGCTTTCCAGCCAGTCGAGGTTGCTGACGCTGTCGGCGCAGAAGCGCCGCAGGGTGTCGTCGCTGATCACGTTTTGGGTTTCATGCTTGAGGTAGTCAAACATGGCTTCGGGCGTGTCGCTGAACCCTGCCGCCTGCTGATGGCGGGTACCGCCACCGGCGTAGACCACCCCGCCACTCTTGGCACTGGCACCGCCACCGGTGAATCGGTCGGCAATCAAGACATTGGCACCCAGGGCGCGGGCCTCCAGTGCCGAGCAGGCCCCGGCCGCACCCCACCCTATAACCAATACATCGCAGTGCTCGTCCCACAGCAACGCGCTGCTGTCGGCGACTTGCAAAGGTGTCTGGATCGGCGTGTAGAAACTGTCATCGAACGTCGCCATACACCCTCCTATCGCTGGCTGGCCAAGTGGTTGGCGGCGACATAGGCGAAGGTCATCGCCGGCCCCAGTGTGCCGCCCGCGCCTGGATAGCTGGTGCCCATCACCGACGCCGAGCAGTTGCCGATCGCGTACAGGCCAGCGATGGCGGCGCCGTCTTCACGGACCACTTGCGCATGTTCGTTGGTCAGCAGGCCGCCCTTGGTGCCGATGTCCCCGGCATCAAGACGCATGGCGTAGTACGCGCCTTTGCGCAATGGCGCCAGGCACGGGTTGGGCTTGATATTGCTGTCGCCGTAATAACGGTCGAATACGTTGCCGCCGCGCCCGAAGTCCGGATCCTTGCCCGTGCGCGCATACTCGTTGACCTTGACCACGGTGGCTTCGAGGCCGGCGGCATCGACGCCGATCTGTCTGGCCAGCCCGGCCAGGGTGTCGTCCTTCCAGTACAGGGTGTTCAGCCATTCCTTGCGCAAGCGGCTGTCGGGCATGATCTGGCCCGGCATCAACGGCCCCATCGCGTAGTTGAAACGGAAATGGCCATCGAAAATCACCCAGGCCGGCACCGACTTGCCACCCGTGAGCCCGTTGTCGCGGTACATCGCATCGACGAACTCCAGATACGGCGCGGCCTCGTTGACGAAGCGCCGGCCCAGGCTGTTGACCACGATGGCGCCGGGGAATGCGCGCTCGGCGAAGATCCCCCGGGGTTTTTCCTCGCCCGGTACGGCGATGGTCGGCGCCCACCAGGCCCAATCCATCAATGCGGTGGCCGCCCCCTGAGCCAGCCCGGCCTCCAGCGCGGCACCGGTGTTGTTGCCCGGAGGTGTCGCACTCCAGGCCATGCGGGTCGGTTGCGGCAAGTATTTTTCACGCAGTGCCTGGTTCTGTTCAAAACCACCGGACGCCAGGATCACCCCGTGGCGCGCGTGCAGTTGCACCTCGGCACCGTTACGCCGCACGCTGACGCCGCTGACACGGCCGTCCTTGGTGAGCAAGCCGGCAAAATCGGTGTTGAGCCAGAGCGGCACGTTGCGGTCCATCAGCGAGCGCCGCAGCGATGCCACCAGCGAGCTGCCCAGGGACGCCCGGCGGTCGATCTTGCTTTTGCGGCGCCATTTGAAATCGAGTTTGTAACGCAGCATCAGGCCCATGATCAGCAGGCGCCAGCCAAAACCACGCGCCATGACCTTGTGCGCATCCCGGGCGGTCCAGGCGATGCAGCCCATGAGCAAGGTCGACGGCGAAGGTTTACGCAGGTTGTCCAGTTCGTCGCCCAACAGGCTGGTATCGAAGAACTCCGGATCCAGGGTTCTGCCGCCGGGCAGCGCGCCCGGCAGGTGCGGGTAATAGTCGGGGTATTTGGCGGCCACCGCGTAGCGTACCCGACTGGTCTGGGCAAGCTCTTCGATCATCTTCGGCGCATTGTCCAGATAGGTGCGCAGCCGGGTTTCATCGACATGTTCGCCCGCCGCGGCTTGCAGATAACGCAAGGCTGTTGCGTAAGTGTCGTTGCCGTTCAGCTTGGCGAAATAGTGGTTGTTGGGGATCCAGATACCGCCGCCGGAGATCGCCGAGGTGCCGCCGTACTTGTCGCTTTTTTCGACGATCAGCACACTGAAACCGTGATCGGCGAGGAACACCGCCGACGTCATTGCACCTGCACCCGAACCAACGACAATCACATCGTAGTGGGTCTGAGACTGAACTTGAGCCGTCATTGTTGTTATGCCATTAGCTGAGGTCAGAAATAACCGCCGACGACGCTGCGCGAATGCTGGCGGAGTGCAGCCCATGATCGGGGCTGCAGGGGCCGGGCTCATCGTCAAAGCGGACTAGAAGCCCGGCCCGATGCCAGTTGCTCATAAAGCTGGAACAACCGGCCGAAAGGGCCAGGCAAGTGCTGTCAGAGGACGGCGCGTCTGGCGGCCCAGGGACGATCCTGCTCCAGTTGACTGGCCAGGCGCAGCAGACCGTCTTCACCTCCCAGGCGGGCGGTGAACATCATGCCCACCGGCAGGCCGCTATCACTCTGGCCCAACGGCAGCGAGATGGCCGGTTGGCCGCTGACGTTGGCCAGCACGGTGAAGCCGGCGCTACCCATGGCGTGGTGGGCATAGCTGTCCCAGGATTGGTCCAGCGTCAGCAGGCCCAGTTGCGGTGTCAGGTTGGCGGTGACCGGCGACAGGATCACGTCGAAGCGTTCGAACGGCTGCTCCATGGTTGCGCCAATACTTTCGAATGACTGACGGGCGCGATAGAGGCCTTCACCCGTGGTGGCCTGGGCACGTTCCAGGTTGACCAGGGTGATTTTCTCCAGATCCTGCGCCGTGGCGGCCCGCCCCAACACCTGTTCGCGGTCGTGAATCGCGGTGCGCAAGGCGGTGCCGATCACTGTGCCATGCGCACCGAACAGCTGGCGTGGATCGATGTTCAGCGTCAGTTCTTCGACTTCATGCCCCAATCCCAGCAATTGCTTGATGGTCTGCTCCAGCGTGGCGGCAATCGCCGGTTCCAACGCCGCGCCGGTCAATGACTGGCGAACCACGGCGACACGCAACTTGCCCGGCTCGCGCTGCAATTCTTCAACATACGGCCGTACCAGCGGCGGGATCCAGTAGGCACTGCCCGCTTCATGGCCCTGGCCGGCATCGAGAAACAGCGCGGTATCGCGCACGGTGCGCGAGACCACATTGCCGACGCTGGCGCCAAACCAGCCCTCGAAATGCGCCGGCCCGCTCGGCGTGCGATAACGGCTGGGCTTGAGCCCCACCAGACCGCAATACGAGGCAGGAATGCGGATCGAGCCGCCACCGTCGGTGGCATGGGCCACAGGCACGATCCCGGCGGCCACGGCCGCTGCTGCGCCGCCAGAGGAACCACCCGCGCTCATGGCCAGGTTCCACGGGTTGCACGTCTGCCCCCACAGCATAGATTCAGTGGTGGTGGTCAAGCCGAACTCGGGACAGGTCGTCTTGCCGAAGGGCACGGCGCCAGCACGCTCATAACGACTGATCAGGGTGCTGGTCCGGGCCGCTGGCGGGGCGTCCTTGAACAGCCGGCAACCATTGCTGGTCGAGGTGCCTTCCAGGTAGGTATTGAGGTCTTTGATCAGCACCGGCACGCCGGCCAGTGCCCCTTGGGTTTGAGTACCGGCGGAACGGCGTTGGGATAACAGCGTGCGGGCGTAGGCCTCATGCAGCATGTTCACTGCCTTGACCCGGGGATTCACCGCCTGGCAGCGAGCTAGCGCCGCCGCCAGCAGGTCTTCGGACTGCAGCTCGCCGCTGCGAATTGCCTGACTCATGGCCCAGGCGTCCAGCCCTTGGTAGTCACTGGCCGACAGACCCGCCGCACGGGCATCGGCAAAACGTCCCAGCAATCCGATTCCCGCGACCAGGGCACCTGCCTTGAGCACACTGCGCCGCGGCCAGCCGGTCGGCGGCTCGTTGGACAAGGTGGTTGTCGAGGCAGTCATCGGTGGGTGTTCGTTGGTTTTCATAGCGATTGTCGCGCCCTGTCGATTATTGTTATGAGGTCACGTTGGCCAGCATGGCCGCCAAAAAGTGTTCGCCATACGGCGGCAAGAGCCCCCATTCGCGGCGCGGGTCATGCTCCGGCGCCTTGAACACCGTGCGCTGGTGGCTGAACTCGAGAAACCCTTCGTGACCATGGTAATGGCCCATGCCCGAGGCGCCGACTCCGCCAAACGGCGCATCGTGCATCGCCGCGTGCATCATCACATCGTTGACGGTCACCCCGCCGGACACGGTGCGCTCGAGCACGTAGCGCTGCTGTTCGGGGTCTTTGCCGAAGTAATACAGCGCCAGCGGGCGTGGACGACCATTGATATCGTCAATGACCTGGTCGAGGTTTTCGTAGGTGAGCACGACCATGGCGGGGCCGAAGATTTCTTCACGCATGATCACACTGTCCGGCGCCGGGTCGACCACCACGCGCAGGGGCCGGCGCCGGTCCTCGGCATTCGGCGCCAGGGGTTCGGGCAGGCACTCGATGCGTGCGCCGCGGGCCTGGGCGTCCAGCACGTAACCTTCGACCCGGTCCAGGTGCCGCTGGTTGACCACCGCCACCACGTCCGGGTTGCCGGCCACCGACGGATTGAGTTCGCTGTAGGTGGCGCGCAGGGCTTCAAGGAAGGGTTCAAGCAGTGCCTTGGGCACGTACACCAAATCCGGATTGATACAGATTTGCCCGCCATTGCAGGCTTTCCCCACGGCGATGCTGAAAGCGGCTTTTTTGAGGTCGGCGCTGCCGGAGACGATGACCGGCGACTTGCCTCCCAGCTCCAGCGTCACCGGTACCAGGTTCAGTGCGGCATTGCGCATGACCAGCCGCCCCGTCGCGGTACTGCCGGTGTACACCAGGTGATCAAACGGTTGGGCGCTGAAGGCTTCGGCCAGCTCCACGTCGCCGGTGACGACGCCGATCTCCAGCGGGTCGAGGTGTTCAGCGAACAGCCGCGCCACCAACTCGGCCGTCCGTGGCACCACGTCCGACGGCTTGAGGATGGCCCGGTTGCCCGCGGCCAGCACCGAGGCCAAGGGGCTGAACAGGGTAAACAAAGGCGCGTTCCAGGTACCGAGAATGCCCACCGTACCCTTGGGTTGGTGCATCACCCACGCCTTGGCGCCGAGCTGATCGTAAGGCGCAAAAGGCGCACGCGGATCATCCTGCATCCAGTCCTGCAGATGGTCACGCGCATATTTGAGCGAGGCCAGGGCGCCCAGCACGTCATTCATCAACGAGAAACCGGCAGGCCGACCACCGAAATCCAGGTCGATCGCCTCGGTCAACGCGCCATGGTGGCGGACCAACAGATCGATGACTTGCTGGAGTCGGCGTCGGCGGGTGTCGGCGCTCACCAGACCGGCGCTGGCGAATGCGCTTTTTTGCCGGGATAACAGACTGGTGAGCCCTTGGACGGATGATGTGAATGAACTCATTCGTGTCCCCTTGCTGGTACTGGCCCCATGGCCGGGAAGCGCCCGATGCGCTTGCCGCCACCCTAGCCGTACACCCCGCGCGACGCCTCGTCCGATCGGACGAGTATCGAGCAAATCTGTTAGTCCGTTGAGACGATGTTCAACCGCGTGATGCGACCAATACTGGCCCTACGAAAATCCCACCCCATGAGGCCAGTCATGGCAACGCAAAACGTCAGTTTCGATCCCCAGGCTTTTCGTGCCGCACTCGGCACCTTTACCACCGGGGTCACCATCATCACCACCCAGACCGAAGACGGCTCACCCGTGGGTATCACGGCCAACAGTTTCAACTCGGTGTCGCTCAATCCGCCGATGGTGCTCTGGAGCCTGTCCAAGCAGGCCCGCAGCTTGCCGGTCTTCACCAGCGGCAAACACTGGAACGTCCACGTGTTGTCCACCGAACAGGAAGCACTGTCGGGACGTTTCGCCACCCAGGGCGAGGACAAGTTCTCTGAAATCAAGCTGGACAACGGCGTCAGCGGGGCGCCGCTGCTGCAAGATTGCACGGCACGTTTTCAATGCCGCACCGCATTCCAGTATGAAGGCGGCGACCACGTGATTTTTGTCGGTGAAGTCCTCGCCTTCGATCACAGCGACCGCGCGCCGCTGGCGTTCCAGAGTGGCCAATATGCATTGGCGACCCGCAAGCCACGCAGCGAACTGCGCCTGGCCACCACGCCGCCGCCCCCCGAGTGCAGTTACACCGAGGATCTGCTCGGTTACCTTTTGGGGCGCGGACACTACCAGGTCCTCAATGCCCTGCGGCAGATGCTGAGTAATCAGCACCTGGACGAACAGGCGTTTTTTATCCTGTCGATTTTGTGTATCCGCGACAACCTGAACCTTGAGGAAATCAATACCTTCGTGACCTACACCGGTCGTGAAGTCACGCTGGCCAGCATGCGTTTTCTCGAAAACCAGCGCCTGGTGGCGTTCGAGGGCTCGGCAGCGTCACTGCGTTTCGTCCTCACCGCCCAGGGCCGCGAGGTTTCGTTGCATCAACTGGCGCTGGCCAAGGCGGTGGAAGAGGACCTCTCGGCCAAGCTCGGCACCGCCGATGCACAAGCCTTGAAGGTATTGCTCAAGCGCCTGATTGTCGTGAGTGATCCCGGCTTGCCGGATCTGTGGGCCCCGCGATGAACGTGGCCTCGGGCATGCTGCCCCCCGCCAGGGTTGGTTGGGGGAGCCACGGTTTGCTGATGCTGCTGGCCATGGTGTTTGCCGACAACTTCGTCGGACGACAGATACTCGCGGTGATGATCGAACCGATCAAAGCCGAATTCGGGGTCAGCGATACCGCCATCGGGTTGATCTCCGGCCTGGCGTTCGCGGCGGTGTACGCCCTCTTGGGCCTGCCGGCGGGAAGGCTGGTGGACCGCATGCCGCGCACCCGTCTGCTGGCCATGTCGTGTCTGCTCTGGGCCGTGGCGACAATGGCCTGCGGACTGGCCGGCAGCTTCATTGCGCTGGCCATCGCGCGAATGCTGGTGGCGGTCAGTGAATCGCCGACGACCTCGGCCTCGCTGTCGTTGATCGCTGACCTGTATCCCCCACAGCGACGCTCATTCGCAATCAGTTGTTTTACCGCGGCACCGACGTTTTCCTCGATCATCGGTTTGAGTCTCGGGGCCTGGGTGGTGGAACACTATGGCTGGCGCAGCGGGTTTATCGCCATTGGCATGCCGGCCCTGGTGTTTTGCGCGGTCCTGACCTTTTTCGTGCGCGAACCGCAGCGTGGCCGTTGGGACCTCGCGCCCCACGCCCACTCGCCCTCTCCACTGCTGGGTATGGGTGCCGAAGCCCGCAAGCTGTGGGCGTTGCCGGCCTACCGGTGCCTGATCCTCGCGGGCGGCCTGGCCACGCTCAGCTCCTACGCCATCGGCATGTGGAACACCAGCTTCCTGGTGCGCTCCCACGGCCTGTCACTGCAACACGCCGGGCTACTGGTCGGGGTGATCTGCGGTATCTCGGCCGGGATCGGTGGCCTGTTGAGCGGTTGGTTAAGTGACCGCCTGTGCCGCCGTCACCCACACTGGCAGATTTCCATTCCCATGTTGGGCCATCTGGCGGCCCTCGCCGCGCTGACCCCTTATCTGCTCTGGTCCGATGCCCTGCTGGTGCGCTTGGGCGATGTACCTGTTCCGACCGCAATGCTCTGGGCCGCGCTCTATTCCTTCTTTGCCGTCTGGTGGCTCGCCCCGTCCTACAACCTCGTCACCCAACTGGTGCCGGCCAATCGACGCGGCACCGCCATGGCCCTGCAGACCATCGTCAGTACCCTGCTCGGGGTCGGCATCGGGCCACTGATAACCGGCTTGTTCAGCGACATGCTACTGCCGCTGTTTGGCCAGGAGTCGTTGCGTTACGCACTGATGCTGGTGAGCCTGCCGGTGATTGGCGCTGTGCTGTTGCTGGTACGCACCGCGCACCATGCGTCCAGAACGGCCTATCGTCACGCCGCGACAGTCTCGTAACCCCTGCGAGGCCTGATTTGCGCAAGCATGGGTATCTGGATGGCACTGGACGTGTGGGAAAAAATTTGCGATGGCGCGCGCAATGCACACCCGCAGCTGCGCGTCATCAGATCCTCGCTGTGCGGGTCAATGCCCATGGCGATGGCCACTACAGCTCGATAAAATGCAACCCTGCATTGGCAATTTGTTGGCCCGCATCGTGACCCAGCAGATACAGGGTAGATTCTCGGGTGAAGTTGCCGATGTACTTGCCTTGGGAGGCGATACACGCAGCGATCGGACCGCTGTCGCTCAGCGGGTTCTGGCTCAGGGCCAGATTCATCGCCAGCAGCAGGTTTTCCGTGCGCACCAGTGTGTTGGCGTCCGCCAGCAGGCTGCGATAGCAGCCTTCAATTACGCCTCCGTCGGGTGCGCCGGCCAGTTGTCGCAAACGCTCCAGCCTCTCATCGCCCAGGCGCAACTCGCGTAAGCGGTTATTGCGCAGGCGTAGGTCGCCATTGCCGGGGTCGAGTCGGACGCGGCCCCGGCGCAACGCGACGCCCAGGTTCTTCAGCAGATCGAGGTCCAGCGCTTCGTCACTCTTGGCCTCGCCGTACAGGGACACGCGGCCGTTGATCTGGTTGTCCGCCAGCAAGGTGTCGGCATCGGCATCGGCGAGGGCCAGGGCGAAGCCGGTGCGGTTGAGCAGCAACTCAGTGCGCAACCGATCCAGTGAGAGTGCGAGCCGGCGTTGGCTCGCTCCGGTCTGGATGTCCCCGCGCAGCGTCGACAATGCCAACAGTTCATGGGTGTTGAGGACCAATTGAAGGCGGTCCACCTGTTGCCCGAAAGCCTTGCGCTGAGCCGCGCTGTACGCTGCCAGGACGTCGAGCACCTTGCTCGGGATCGCCGCAAAAAGTTCGCCCTCGTCGGTATTCAACGCATTCTCCAGGGGGACGAGCAAGGGGATGGCATCCAGCAGCTCCCGGGCGTGTTGCGGCCCACTCGACGAGTAGGCATTGATCAGGCAAGCGCTCAGGTCGATGCGCTGAGCGTCTGCGATCTGAACCAGGCTGATGCCGGGCACCGTCAGCCCCGACAGGCGCATCCGCTGCATGCTTAATTGCTGACAGCCTTGGAAACGCAAGCCCGGGTTGTCGCCTGACGCGATGATGTCGAAATCCACAAACGTCAGGGAAGCGAAATCGAAGAAGTTGAATTCCTGATTGCGCAGCACCAGCCGGCTGGCGGGGCCGCTGCCGTGGATGAAGAGATGGGTGCCATCCGGCGCGACCAGGTCGATGCTGTCGGCCAGGCGGTGTTCGCCTGTGAGCAGGCACAGGCAGATGTCGCGCTTGCCCTGTTCGAGCAACACTTTGAGCGCGACGTCGAGGGTCTCGAACTCGCCACCGATACCGACACTGGAGCAGCAACCACCACCGTGAGATTTTTGACAGAGCGCGTCGAGGGCGTCCTGTACGGTATGAATGCCCTGGGCGGCCATGTCGGCACACTTCGCCGGGTCATAGGCGACCTGTGCCGCCACGGACAGGCTGGCGGAGAAATGCAGGACGTTGTACTTGCCGGTCGCTGCCTGGCCGGCTTCGAGCAATTGCGCCGTGCAGGTCTGGTTCAGCACGCCGGGTGCCAGGCTCCAGGTGGCGCCGGCGATACCGTCCGCGCCAGTGGCGATGATCTGGGTATCGGTGCCGTTGGGCAGCGTGCCGTGACTGACGCTGAAGCTGACCTCGGCCCCGGCGACCGGGAACTTGCCGTTGAACACCGCGACTTCCAGAGGGCTGGGCAACGGCAGGTTTTGCAGGGCCAACGGGTTGGGCATCACCTCCTGGCCGTCGCCACCGACGTAATAAAGGTTGGTCAGCTCGGTCAACGCCGGAAACAGCTGGCGACAGTCGGACAAGGTGCTCCAGACCCCGGCCTGACAGTTGAGCAACGCCAGTCGGGTGAAGGCGCGCAACACGCCTTGGGGTGCCTGGAAGGCGGGTTTGTTGGCCGCCATCGGCCACTCGATGTCCGCGGTAGCGGTACGTGCGGGAATGGTCCAGAAATCCCCGACGCGGTAGGTGCCGGGGATGAATTTGATCTCGACGCCATCCTCGAGCTCGACCCAGCCGCTGTTGAGGTTGGCGGCCACCGGGGACAGTTTCGCCCACCCCTCCCAGCGCCGTACGCGTGGGTTGTTCAGGTAGAGTGCCTTGTCCAGCGGCCCGGTGGCGCTGGCCAGATCCAGGGTGACCAGGTTGCCTTCGGTCTTGAGCACCTGGACCAGGGTTCCGGGCCGGCCGAGCAGCTCGAAGGTGTCGTCGAAGAATTCCAGCCAGCAACCGACCGTGATCGCAAGATAGGCATCCCGGCCGATGCTGGCGACCTCGAACTCGTCCGCCATCGGCTCGCCCAGCCAACGGGTTACGCGGGTCACGATACTGCCGTTGTCACGCGACCATTTATAGCGCCGGTCGGCTGAAAGACTGCCGTCGTCGTGGATCTCGACGCGATACAACTGGTTTTCCAGGCGCCGGTAGCCTGCTTCCGGCGCCAGCAGGCAGGGGTCCTTGGGCGGCGTGCCGGGTTCGGCGCGGGCCGCCAGCTTGCCATCGGTTGCCGTGGTCAGGGCGGTCCAGGCCGGCAACGCGCTCAGGCAGTCGAGGTTGGCGCCGATGTCACCGGCACGCAGTAGCTTGACCTGCCACAGCAGTTGGTCACGGGTCGCGCTGTCGGGCCCGCCGAGGGCGACTTCGCGAATCAGCGGGTCTTCCAGGGCTGTGACATGCCGCAGCCAGGCTTCGAGATAGCCAAGGTAGAGCCCGTCCGGGGGGTCGATGGGCGTTGCGTTGTTGTCGTAGACCTTGATCTCGCCAAGCGGTGGCGCGTTCGCTGGCGGCAGTGGCAACAGGGTGGCATTGGCCGGCAGCACCGGTGAGGCGTTGCCCGGCAAGTGCGGCTGGCTGGTCGCCGTCACCGGGTTGGCGTTTTCGCAAAGCAAGCCTTCGACGTAGTAGCGGCCGACACCGATACCGATGTTCTTGCCGTTGCCGGTCAGCAGAAAACCCGGGTTGGCCAAAGGACCGCCGCTATGGCCGACGGTATCGACGGTTTCACTTTCGATCCGGCGATTGAGAATGTCCTGCTGCTCGTTCCAGTCCGCATCCAGCTGCACCCGCCCCTGCTGCATGCGTACCGCGCGGTAGTGCTGGTCCTGTTTGTCGGTGCTGCGTGTGAGATCGGCTTTCATATTGGTATTCCTGGCCCGTTATGCGCGTCCAGTCAGTTGACGAAGATCACCCCGGCCTCCAGGCCGAAGCGCAGGTATTCGTCCAAGGCCTGACGCAGGTTGGCCTCGCGCTGTGGTTGTTGCAGCAGATTCCAGACG